>JAZRRS010000051.1:0-2076 GCA_045651005.1 Faecousia sp. | reverse complement strand
CATAGCAGAGCAAGGCTCCGGTGGAGCCTTGCTGACGCCAGTGCAAACACTGGCGGCTACCTTAATTTTCTCCCACCGGGAGAAAATGCAAATCAAGTCCTGTCGCCCGTACCAAAAATCGACAGGTTTCGACCTGTCGATTTTTTATCCATTGTGAAAGCAATGGCATATCATCACGCGGATGCGTGTATCTCATCACCGAAGGTGTATATCATCAGCCGTAGGCTGTATTTTGCTTTCGCAATGATGATATCCAATTCCTTCGGAATTGATGATATGCAAGACTCCGTCTTGATGATATACACGGCTTTGCCGTGATTTATGCGAGAGTTCGAATTCATACGCAAAAACGGCAAAAATATCTTTTTTGTAGCCCGTACCAGAAAAGGCTGAGATTGTGATACAATCTCACCCTTTTCAGCTAAATCCACCCTGTCGGGTGGATTAAATCGTCTGCGACGATGAAATCCCCTCCGGGGATGAAATCCGCCTCGACGGCGGATGGGTGGATTTAATTTCATCTGCGAAGCAGATTTCATCCTTGCCTCAGCAAGGATTTCATTAAAAACTAGAAGCTATGATACAATTCATAGCTTCGCTTTATTTGTGCTTGTTTATTGGACAGTTCCTATGATATAGTAAATTTACAAAGGAGGCGGTTCTATGGACGAAAAAAAGAATTGGACATACTGTGTTGTGGGAAACATCAAGAAAACCCATTTTGACGAAGAAGGTGTGCTAAGATATGGAACTGCAGCCTTTACCGGAGGGACAAAGGTTTACCTTCACGGTCGAATCTGGGATCGCTCGCGAAGCCATATTGGTGCGCTTGGCTTAAATCGAAGAAATGAACTACAAGTTATTTGGACAGATATCGCACAAATTGAAAATGTACGATGTCAAAAAGTTTTCCAGCCGACGGTGCTTGAGATAATGGATAACTTTGAATTCCGTTCCGGTTGGTGGGGAAAATCAAAGAAAGAAAAAGATGATGCAGAAGAATTCGTGAAATGGTGGAACGAAAAGATGCACCACCCCACAAGTGAAGACTAATCGTTCTCCTTGCACCCTTGTATTATTGAGTGCGTGAAGATACAAATAAAGAAAGAGAGGCTTGCGCCTCTCTTTCTTTATTTCTGTTAAGAAAAAACGGGACTTGAACCCATAGCAGAGCAAGGCTCCGGCGGAGCCTTGCTGCCGCCAGTTCAAAAACTGGTGGCTACCTTAATTTTCTCCCACCGGGAGAAAATGCAAATCAAGTCCTGTCGCCCGTACCATAATACCTACCCTTATTTGATACAATGGTATCCGCAAGGGTAGGTATTTTTATATCCGTTTTTACCTGGAAACAGGGTATTTTCTAAACTTTGCAACGCATTTTCGTTTCCGTTGCCCAGATACTGTGCTTTCCCATGGCCTCCGGATCACCGAAATGTAACATATTGTGCTTTCGATTCGTTAAAATACCGCAATTCGTTATCTTACCGATTACATATAAATGACCGCCGGTATGCTCAAAAGGCTCTACCGGCGGTCGTAATTTATATTTTTTCTTTTAGTTGCAGGATCTTTTCTTCAATCAGACGGATAGTTTCCAGGAATGCCTCGTCATCCTTGCCGGAGGGGTCTTCCAATCCCCAATCTTCCCGGTGGGAGCAGGGCAGGAAGGGACACTGGACATTGCAACCCATGGTGATGACCACATCCACCGCCGGAATGTCCGACAAGAGCTTACTGTGCTGGGTGGCTTCCATATCGATACCATGAACCATCTTCATCAGCCGCACCGCATCCTGGTTGATCTGTGGTTTTGTTTCCGTACCTGCAGAATAGCTTTCAAATACATCGGATGCCAGTTTCTTTCCCAGCGCCTCTGCAATTTGGCTGCGGCAGGAATTGTGAACACAAATAAATGCAACTTTCTTCACGGAATCATCCTCTTAACAGTTTTTCAACCTCAGAAGTCTTCAGCACCTTACCAAAAGAGGCAACCTTGTCGTTGACCACGATGGCGGGCATGGACATCACGCCATATTCCATAACCTTTTCCATATCTGTAATATACTCGACTTCAAT
>JAZRRS010000050.1:0-3273 GCA_045651005.1 Faecousia sp. | reverse complement strand
AGGGGAGGCGTGTCCATCAGTCCTCGTCCGTAATCAAATCCAATTTAGAAAGCGGATTTGCCTCTGCCGCAATTTTTAATTCCGTGTTTTCAATATGGGTGTAAATCTGTGTTGTGTTTAAATTCTCGTGACCCAAAACTTCCTGTACTGTTTTTACATCCACGCCGCCGGACAGCATCATCGTGGCTGCAGTATGCCGCAATTTGTGGGCAGAAAACTGTGTAGAATCAAGCCCGGCTTGCTTTAAGGCCTTTTCCACAAGACGGTGTACCGCGGTGACACTGATACGATTACCATTCCTGGAGCCAAACAACGCCCTGTTGTCCGTCAAAACAATCTTGCTCCGTTCCTCCATATAAGCATCGATCGCTTTACGGCAGGATGAACCAAAATACACAAACCGTTCCTTATTACCTTTACCGATGACACGGATCCGATCTTCATACACATCCGTAGTATTTAGACCCACCAACTCGCTGCGGCGAATACCACAATTGAGAAACAGCATAATGATTGCATAATCACGTTTTTGGTTTGCACCGGAAACAGCTTGCAAAAGTGCTGCAGATTGCTCCAGCGTCAGGTATTTCGGCAGACTTTTCCGCAATTTTGGATATTCAAAATCCGCAACCGGATTCTCTTCCAGTTGCTTTGTTCGGACCGTTAAATACTTGTAAAAGGACTTGAGTGCAGATAGCTTGCGAGCACGCGCAGTAGGGGAGATGCCCTTTTCGGCATAGGGTCTATCCGGATCGGCCACTCTGTCATTGGCAAGATAAGACAAAAACTCAAAAATATCCGATGTGCTGATCTCTGCAATAAACGCAATATCCACATCTTTGATTGGAATATCATCTAACCTTGTATCGATCGGCATGTCATTACGCATCAGCTTCATAAAGCGAAGAAACATTCGCAGATCCAGATAGTATTCATGAATTGTCTTAGGCGATTGGCCTTTAATGGTTTCGTGGTATACCAGGAAGTCACGCAATACCATAGGGCAATCCGAATATTTTTGCATATTTACTCCTCCAAATTCGGTGATTATATGACTTTACCCAACATAATAAGCAAATATATTGCAAGGAAAAGCTTTCAAACAGACAGCATCGGAAAATCCACTGCAGGTGTGTATGTTTTTGAGGATATGGTTCTGAAAATGCAGCCGATATCCGAAGAATCCGAAAATGAGCTGCAGATGATGCGGTGGCTAAACGGAAAAATCAGCGTTCCGAACGTAATCGAACATATTTGCGAAAACGGATATTCGTATTTATTGATGACAAAATGTGCCGGACACATGAGCTGTGCAGAGCAATATATGACAAACCCCGCAAAGCAAACAGAACTTCTCGCAGAGGTTATGCACCAATTATGGAGTATTCCGACTGAGGATTGTCCGCGCCATTGGCCGCTGGAAAAACGCCTGTGTCAAGCCGCAGATAATGTGTCATCCGGCAATGTAGATGTTGCCGGCGCACAGCCGAATACATTTGGTAGCAATGGATTCAAAAACCCGGAGCATCTGCTCAAATGGCTCATAGACAACAAGCCGAAGGAGACACAGGTAATATCCCACGGAGATTTCTGCTTACCAAATATCTTTGTAAGCGATACGGGTCTTACAGGATTGATAGATCTTGGAAAAGCAGGAATCGCAGATAAATGGCAGGATATCGCGCTTTGTTATAGAAGCTTATCGAACAACTATAGTGGTGTCTATGACGGTGTTAAGTACGCGGGATTCAATGATCAGATGCTGTTTGATGCACTGGGGATCGAACCGGATTGGGATCGGATCCGTTATTACATATTGCTGGACGAATTGTTCTAAATACGCTATCCGAGATTATTATAACACAATCTCATCTCGAACGCAACAAAATTTTTATTTTGTTGCGTTCGTTTTGTTTTTTATTAACAAGTGGGAAATCAACTGTCTCCTCTTCCCATGTCCCCTGCAATGCAAAAAGGTCTATTGCCACATGTGAGCAACAGACCTTTTTATGCTTTAGGATGACATTTCTCGTATACAGACTTGATCTTCTGGTTGATCATGTGGGTATACATTTGCGTAGATGATATATCACTATGTCCCATCAGCTCTTGCAACGAGCTGACATCTGCACCGTTTTCCAGCAAATGAACCGCAAAACTATGGCGCAATGTATGCGGCGTGATCTCCTTCTCGATATGAGCCGTCGTTTGATAATGTTTAAGGATTTTCCAAAATCCCTGGCGACTCATCCGCACGCCACCGATATTCACAAACAGAGCCTGCTCATTGGGATCCGCCAGCATACTTTGGCGAACATCACGAACATAGGAAATCAGCGCTTTTAATGCGGCAGGATACAACGGGATCGCTCTGGACTTCTTCGATCCGTTGCACTTAATGATACCGAGTTCCAAATTGACGTCATCGATATCGAGTGAAATCAACTCTGTAACACGAATACCTGTCGCATACATAACCTCCAGCATCGCCTTATCGCGATAACCCTTTGCATCAATGCATGCAGGCTGCGCCAGTAACAGTTCAATTTCCCTGCTTGTCAGGATCTGCGGAAGCTTCTTTTCACCACGGTTCACGCGCACTGCTGTAACAGGCGTTCTCTCCAAAAAACCGGAGGAAACAACGTAGCTGTAGAAGTTCTTCAGACTGGCAAGATTTCTGGAAACTGTTGCGCCGGTCCTTCCCTCACCTTCCAGATGAAGAAGATAGTCGCTGATATTCTGTTGTGAAGCATCAATAATCTCAACTTCCTCATTGATTTTCAACCAGTTGGAAAACTGCCGAATATCGCGCATATAGGAGGAAATTGTGTTGGTCGATGCCTGTTTTACCTTTGTCAGGTAATTCTCATATGCCTGAATAAGATCCAACATGAACAGCAAACCTCACAATGTATTATAACACAGAGCTAATAAACGGAAATATAACAAAATAATCTGCAAAGCTGATAGCCAGAATGCACAAAACAGAAATGACTACTCCCCTCTTATGTACCCTGCCGCGTAGCAGACAGAACCACAGCCACAGCAGGCACGGAATGCCCAACAAATCAGAGAAGAAAAGTAATCTGGAAACAAGCCACCCTGCACTTCCATAGAATCCGGTGCAAGTAGCTACTGCCAAAGAAAAACCAAGCGCTTTCAAAAAAACAACACAAAGGACAGCGTCCGGTCCAAAAAGCAGGCACAGGCAAACAGATGCAAAAAATGGGACTAGCAGAATGTGTGCTGCACTCCATATCGAAAACTTGGCCC
>JAZRRS010000049.1:0-36188 GCA_045651005.1 Faecousia sp. | reverse complement strand
AGGCATCCCTCTTCTTTTACTTGGTACGCCGGAAGGGACTCGAACCCCCAACCCTCGGAACCGGAATCCGATGCTCTATCCATTGAGCCACCGGCGCATATCAAAGCCAACTCATTATAGCAGGCATTTTCATTTTTGTAAAGAGGGTTTTCGCCTTTTTGCCCTTTCTTTACAAAAACAGTTGTTTTTCTGTGAAAAATATGCTATACTCCCTTTATGCTACGCATTTAGGAGGTTTTTCTTATGGCTGCACAGCATTTTCGTTCCGCATTTAACGGTTTTAACCGCCAGGACGTGGTCCGCTACATAGAATATCTGAACAATCAACACAACGCCCAACTGGAACAGCTGAACAATCAGCTGCAAAACAACAACTATCCCGCACAGGCAGAGCTGCAGGCAAAACTGGATGCCGCCCTTGCAAAATGCGCCCAACTGGAAGCGCAGCTTGCCGGCGCGCCTATCGGCAGCACCGAGCAGGAGCTGGAGGCTTACCGCCGCGCCGAGCGCGCTGAGCGGGTTGCTCAGGAGCGGGCGCAGCAAATCTGCACCCAAGCCAACGGAATTCTGGCAGACACCGCTGCCAAGGCCGAGACCGCCACGGCGCAGATTGCCCAGCTTGCAGAGCAAGCAAATGCCCAGCTGCAGGCATATCAAAACGCCATTATCGGCACCCAGCGTCTGTTCCAGGAGGCTGTGGATTCTCTCTACGCAATCAAATCCGAAATGTAATCAAAAGGGAAAGCGGTTGCTTTCCCTTTTTTGAGGTTATTTATGGAAGTTTTTTATCCAAAATATTTTGACGCATTTACCTGTCTTGCAGGCAACTGCCCCGACAGCTGCTGCAAGGAGTGGGATATCGACATCGACAGTACCTCTGCTGATTTTTTTCGGAATCTTTCCGGTCCGTTGGGTGACCGGCTACGGCAAGTGCTGAAGGACACGCCGGACGGCACGGTAATGGTAAATAAAAACGGCCGCTGTCCAATGTGGCGGCAGGACGGCCTGTGTGAAATCCAGTGCCAGCTGGGGCACGATGCGCTATGCCACACCTGCCGGGAATACCCACGGCTTCTCCACGATTACGGCACCTTTGCCGAGCGGGGGTTGGAGCTTTCCTGCCCAGAGGCAGCACGGTTGATTTTTCAGTTACCCCACACGATGACGTCCGTCACGGAAACCGGCGACAGTGAGCCGGACTACGATGAAGAATTGATGGCCATACTGCTACACAGCCGGCAGACGACGCTGTCCTTTTTAGAAGAATCCGCCCTTCCCCTGTCTCAAAAGCTGGCTGTGCTGTTGCTGTATGCCCACGATGTACAGTCGCAAATCGACGGCGGACCCGAAGCCGAGCTGACAGTGGAGCGGAATCTTGCAGACGCCAAAATCTATGCATTGGCTTCTTCTTTTGACACGGTGGTGGATTACTTCCTGCAGCTGGAGATTTTGACACCCCGATGGCAAGCTCTACTGAAAAACGCGAAGCTTTCCCAGCCGTGGCAGCCGGAGCTTTCGGCATTCGTCAGCTACGGAATCTACCGTTACTGGCTGCAAGCCGTTTCCGACTACGATTTGGTTTGCCGGGTGAAGTTTATTATCATATCCTGCATCTTGATTCATGCGCTGGGCGGCAATGTTATTGCCACCGCGCAGCTGTTTTCCAAGGAAATCGAAAACAATCTGGACAACGTGGAAGCTATTTTAGACAGCGCATACACCTCACCTGCCCTCACCGACGGCTTAATTCTGGGTCTGCTCCTCTTGCCCTGATAAGACTTACAGCGCAGGAATTACCGTAATCCAAAGTGAATGAAATGCGTTAATATTTAAATATAACGATGAAAGGTTGAAGCTTGTTATGGAAAACGAACTGAAAATCCCCCAAAAACTACAATTTTAATCCCCAAAAACGCAGACATCGTAGTTCGAACCGCAGTCAATGATTTTATTGAATTTATGCAGGCCCAAATGCAAGTGTCTTTGGCTGCAGGCAGCGACGGATTTTTCTGCCTGTGTGTCGATAGCACTCCCAAGGAAGAGATTTCCTTCCAAATCACCGTTTCCGACAAGGTGATGATCTCCGCGTCAAATTCGAAAGCAGCTGCACAGGCTCTCTACTACTTGGAGGACCTGATGACCTATCGCGGCGCACCCATTCTCAAAAAAGAAACACAGAGCAAGACACTTTCCTTCACCCCGAGAATGATTACCCTTTCCCATGCCCCCGTCGACACCACCGAGGAATACCTGTCCCAGATTGCCCACCAAGGCTTCACCGCCGTGGTAATCTATTCCCTTTCGCCTTCTGATGACGACGCATATTCCGCCTTTATGGACAGATGCGAAAAGCACGGACTGGACGTTTATTATATCAGTCAAATGGAGTGTAAATACCACCCGGATGACCCTGGGGCACAAGAATACTACGAAAGCACCTACGGCGCAGTCTGTACCAAGTTCCCGAAGGTTAAGGGCGTTCTTCTGATCGGCGAGTGTCTGCATTTCGCCAGCAAGGACCCGGAGACCTGCGGCACACACGAAACCCCCCCGGACAACATTCCGCCCCTCAAGCTGACCCCCGGCTGGTATCCCTGCAACGACTACTACAAGCTGGTAAATATCATCAAGGAAGTAACCCGTCCCAAGAATCCTTCCTTTGATATCGTTTTCTGGTCCTATAACTGGTCCCACGCATCGGACGAAAAGCGTCTTGCTCTTATAGATACTCTGCCCACGGATATCAGCTATATGTGCACCTTCGAAGTAGGTGCGACCTACGAGATAGATGGCATTACCAAGTACTGCTGTGACTATACTATATCTATCCCCGGTCCTGCCAGAGGCTTCTGCGTCGAAGCACAGCGGGCAAAGGAACGGGGGCTTAGGCTATACTCTATGACCTCCACCGCCGGTATTACGCAGGACTTGAACGCAGTTCCCTATCTGCCCTGCCCGCAAAAGTTTATTAAGCGGTTTGAAGCTATGCGCAAGGTAAAAGAGGATTACAATCTTGCAGGTACTTTCGAGGGCTGGCTTGGTTTTTATCCCACCATCATCTCTGAGTTGGCCAAAATGTGCTTTTTGAATCCCGACTCCGATTATTACGAGAATCTCCGTTTCCTTACACGGCATCACTACGGTCAGCACGCCGACCGTGTCTACGAAGCGTTTGACCTGTGGAGCACTGCCACCGACTACATACACGCCACCTATGAAACCCAATACGGTCCCTTCCGAATCGGCACTGCCTTCCCTCTGTGTTTCCTGTCCGAAATGTCTCCGCCACCTCCCTACGAAAACCGTTTTTATGATGTCATTCCCATCTATGGTTCCTCCGGCTATCAGACCAACTACACCGTACGGTTTGCAACCGAGCAGAAGCACTGGCAAAAAATGGCGGCGCTTATGAAACAGGGAGCTGATCTGTTGGCGAAAATTGAGAACCCTCCTGAAAATATTGTCCGCCTGGAAACTCTGGGACGATATATTTACCACTGTGTTCAGACCATCATCAATGTGCGCCGCTGGCATCAGGAGCGTTTCCATTTCTTCGCCAATCCCACCACAAATGAGGAGGTCGCAGAAAGCCTGGACCGGCTGGAAGCCATTGCGCGAGAGGAAATTGAGAACTGTCGACAGGGTCTTGTTCTGCTCCGCAAGGAAGAAAAACACGGTCCCTTTGCAATCGGTGCACTCCCCTCAGCCTCCGTCGGTGCAGTGGAATGGAAAATTCGCCAAGTAGAATTTGTTATCAACAAGGAAATTGCAAAATGTCGGGCCGAACTCCGGTTCTGAAAACAACCGCTCTCTGCTAATAGCAGAGAGCGGTCTTTGGTGCAAAACGCAGTAAGCAACAGTGCGTTCGCCGACTTGCAACGGCCCTACAGGTCGTCGCAATAAAAAAGCGAATTATCTCTTGACATTTTTGGTTTATATGTTATAATATGAGAGCTGTTTAACAGCGGAATTGAATATGGGGGTATAGCTCAGCTGGGAGAGCGTCTGAATGGCATTCAGAAGGTCAGCGGTTCGATCCCGCTTATCTCCACCAAAAAACAACAAACCGCAAGGCCAAAAACCTTGCGGTTTCGCTTATCAAACAGGCTCAAATACAATATCCTTCATATAGTCAAGGAAACGGTGTTAGTGCCAATCATAATTTCATAAAGATCAGAACAAGCAAGTGGTAAAAAACTACTTGCTTGTTCTTCTCTATTCAGCCAATCGTTTTGAATGTACAAAACTGTACGAAGAAACGATTGGCTTTTTTTATTTCCTAAAGGAGTTGAAAAGATGTATTTCTCAGATAATCCGGAAGACCGGAAATATGAAAAGTTAATGCGTCTGCCACCCTACCACCGGTCCAGAGGATACGGAGTATATGTTTTTGATCGCCGCAAACCTACGATTATCCTATGCGGTGTTGAAACACCCATTGAAGATACTCCGCTGGCAATCCTCCTGCTGGAAACGGCAAAGGCAATAGGCAACGCAGCTTTGTACATAAGACTATCCAATTATTTATTAGAATGTGAGGAATCAACTATGGTATTCAAAAATCAAATTCATCAGGCATTATTTGAAAGAGCTATGTTGGATCTGCGGAACAGAAACCACGCCTTTGTAGCAGCAGTGTATCTTCTGACAGCGAGCCCTTGGCTCTGGCAGAGAATGTATGGTCGTGTTACAGACGAAATTATCTGCTTCAAAGATGTCCGTATGTCAGGGTGCAGTGAAATAAACTATACCCTGTTTTGCTGCGCCAAGGATATCTATGTAGGAACAAAGCATATCGGTGTCCGGGACCTTGCAGATCCCCTGGTTATACCGCCGGAAATTTTTGGCGTAATCTGTAACGCCTTGGCAATTGCCAGATATGGGTTACTCGCTCTAAAAATTCAGGAAAGAAAATATAAGTGAAAGGAACAATTATGATATTTGCAACATTACGGTGGATGGAAAACTATGTGGACATCCGCTTTCCCTGTTCGGAAGAAGATATGGATACAGCACTGAGCAGTATCCATGCAAAAGATGTGACACCATATCTGCTCAGTATTCATAGGCCGGATGCATTAAAAGTACTGGAAGACAGATTCATCAATCTGGATGAGCTGAACTACCTTGCCAAAAGGCTGGACAGCTTTGATATGACGGAATTGTCCCAATTCTATGCTGCCGCCAAACACGAAGGCTACACAGATATGAAGAACCTGATCAACCTGACCTTCAATCTGCCTCGGTACACCGTCATACAGCATATTAGCAATATGGAGGCAGTGGGAAAACGGTACTACCTGTCCAAACACCAGATGCTGACACCGGAAGAAGCAAGTCAAACAGATTTTGCATCCATCGGCAGACAGCTCCTCAACTCTGGCAACGGTGTTCTTACGGAATACGGCATCCTGTTTAAGAATGAGGATGTCCCGTACCAGGAAGTTTAACCGCTTCATTCAACTGCATACCATCACCTCCGACCGTGTAGCTGTACCAATATTATATGGAACATTTTTAAGAAAATAGTACAGGCAGCTGTGCTAAACGGAGATTTTGATGTATACTACAGATAAGAAGAAACTGCACCCTGTATCAAAGGGTGCAGTTAGGAATAACTTGCTATTGCTTTTGATCGGCAATCAGGTCCAAAAAAGTGTTTACTTTCTCCAACTCTGCATCGGATAGACTGGATAGCCGGCTGCACAGCGTATGGTAGGGAGTGTTTGCGTTGCCAAGGGGAGCAAAGAAATCTGCAGGTGTCAGATGAAAGTACGCAATGATATTCAGCAACTCCTTTACGGATGGCATACTTGCACCGCTAGAGATGCCACGGATATACGAACCATTTTTATCTAAGTCCAGGCTCATTCTATGTTCTGAAACATCTTTCTTAATCCGTAATTCGGTTATACGGTTGCGAATAAAATCAAGATAATTGGTGTTATCCACAGTCAACACTCCTTTCTTCGTTATTGTAGTACGAATTAAGCGTGTTCGTTGGTAGTATAATCACTAATTTATGCTTTTAATTATCGTTAATTGGTAGTATAATCACTAATTAAGTAAAACATTCGTTGTTTTACTACGAAAAAAGAAAATAGAAGCTGTGTTATGACAGCTTCTATTATTAAAAAACACACAACAAAACGAAAGGACGATAGTGATGATTTCTAAAACGCAATTTATGGATTCCCTTATAGGAAAACCGGTAGTGGATGCACTGATTCAGACATTGTACAACCAGATGGAGGATTTCCCTGCAATTTATCAAGCATATTTGGACGCAATTGAGAAACTGCATACTGAGCTTGGCCCTGATGAAAAAAACGAGATCAAGAAGTATGTGACTGCCATTGAGCAAATGTATGCTTCCAATCTCTATTACGCCGGCACACAAGGCCTGAAAATGAATTACGATCACTTTGTCAATCCAATGATGCCTAACTGTACGTGGCCTCAGGTGGAATACGACGATTATCTCCGTCCACATATAGCTGAATCATTGCCCTTATACCAATCTGCTTATAGATTCAAAGAGAAGTTTGAAAAACAGCTTCCGAAGAACCTCGAAAGTGTTATTGAAGCAGTTACCAGTTTCGAATCTGCGTTGGAGTGCGGCGGCATAAAACTGGCGCATTACTATGGTTACTTAATGGGAAATGAGCTTCTGTACAACTGTGTTCCCGGATACCATCCAGATATGGTTTTGGATTTAAGGTACACACAAATGTTGGAACAGTATTTTGGAAAAAGGCTCAGCAAGGATCAATGGGAGGACTGTTATTTCCTAAAAGAATGGAAATTTGCACCAATTCCCAAAGAAGATCCTGTTGAGGTATCCCTCTGGAGAGAGGCGATTATGAAGGATTATGCAGGATAAATGAAGATGCTGCGTTGGGATTTAATGTGTTACCTAAATCTACACCAATATTTTTAATTATACCAAAATGATTTGCACACCGGATTCGGTCAGTTGAGGCTCGTTCTCAGATGCGTTATGCGCATTTGTTACCAAGGTAATTCCTGCTAAACAATCGCATACACGACTGAATCCAACCCGTCCGATTTTGGCACTGTCAGCAACGATCAAGGTGTGCGATGCACCTTCCATCATCATTCTATCCAAAATGGCTTCTTCAGCGTGGTAAGTAGTTATACCGCCGGTTGGACTGATGCCGTCTACCGACAAGATTGCCTAGTTTGCCTGGAAAGTACTCAACAGTTCTTGGGCAATACTCCCGTATGTAAAGCCGTATCTGGCATTGATGTCACCGCCTAACAAGGTGACTCGCAAATTAGAGATATCTCCCAGTGCGTTCGCAACAGCAAGAGAGTTCGTTACAATCTTTATGTTATGTTTTTTCTTCAAGGCATTGGCTAAACAAGCTGTGGTTGTACCGGAATTGATGAAAAGTGTGTCACCATCTTGAATCATATTGGCTACCGCTTCGGCAATTGCCATTTTCTGGGCGTAAAAGGGAATGCTCCGATCAGTATTGAGATCAGTTTGCGAGATATGGGGCAAAATGGCACCGCCCTGCACACGCATCAGGTAGCCGTCCTGCTCTAATGCGGATAAATCGTTACGAATGGTTACTTCTGTGGCACCGAATTCAGCACTGAGCTGGGATACAGTTACACGCCCGACTTGCCGAAGTTTTTGTAAAATCGCATTTCTGCGAATATCAATTTTGAGTTTTCTATCTGCCATAATAGTTTCCTCCAAACAGATATTACTTTCTTCTATTATAAAGCAGAGTGTTTGAAATTTCCAGCGTAATTTTCGTTTTGAAAATTACAATGCTTTTTTATTCAGTCTTTCACCGACTGCTCCACCGGGGTGAATCAAAGCAAATTGCTCCGCCTGATACCCGGTTTCTTCAATGATAGCTGCCTGTAAAGCGTGGAAAATCATACAAAGGGCGGTGGTGGAAGTGGTACCTTGGGCATTCCACTTATCCGTCTCTCGGTTGACATACTGCTTGAGTACTACATCCGCAGCTTGCGCCAGAGGAGATTCTAAATTCTCTGTAACGGTGATGATAGAAACACCTTTCGCCTTGCAAATATCCACGATGGGCAAAAGCTCTTTTGTCTTACCACCCCGGGAGGCAAATACCATTACATCTCCCTTTTGCAGGAAGCCGGTTGCGCCGTGGACAGCTTCAGCAGGACTGATGAAGCGTGCTGGGCGTTCAATGCAGCACATCAGGTGGGCAAAATGCTGGCAGATAATGCCGGAATGTCCGCTGCCGGCTGCACCGATCCGGGGGGCTTTGCTGAGTAGTTCTACGGCTTTGGAAAATGCAGAATCATCTATGTATGCCTTCATTTGCTGAATACATTCAGATTCAATGTCGTATGCAGCTTTGGCTGCCGTTAATGCATTGCTTGAAATCATAATATACTTCTCCTGCTCTATAAAAATTCCTTTTAATATTACTACATTGTCTTATTTCTTTCTATTCGCAAATTATACAATAAATTTAGCGAAAAAATATAATTAATTACATAAAATACTTCGGCAGCGAAAATGTTATTGACGAAACGCAAAAACAGAATTATAATGTTCGATGAATAAAAGGAAAGGATAAGACTGCTATGACAAAGATCAAAGTACCGTTTTTTGAGATCGGACCTAAGTCCTATCTTTACGGAGACGAAATTCTGGAGCTGGCAAAGGCCGCTGATGCTGCCAGCGAAAAATACGATGTGGATATCATTTTTACCTGCCCTGTGGTAGATATCCGTCGGGTCAAAGAAAACACAAAGCGTATCCACATTTTTGCGCCCCACATGGATCCCATTCCCGTGGGCAGAGGTCTGGCGGATATCCTGCCGGAGTCCCTGATTGCTGCAGGCGCCGAGGGCGTTATGCTGAACCATGTGGAGAAGCCTTTGAGCTTTGAAGTCCTGGCTGCTACCATTCGCCGGGCAGAGGAAGTGGGACTGACTACCATCGTTTGCGCCGATTCTATGGCAGATGCCAGCAAAATTGCCGGCCTGCACCCGGATATTATCGTTGCCGAGCCCTCTGAGCTCATTGGCACCGGTGTGAGCGTAGGCCCTGAGTATGTGGAAGCTGCTACCAAGTGCGTCAAGGATGTGGATGCCAATATTCTGGTTCTGACTGCCGCAGGCATTGCCGGTGGCGAGGATGTGTACAATACCATCATTGCCGGCGCGGATGCCACCGGTTCTTCGTCCGGCATAGCCAAGGCTACTGACCGGGCTGCTATGGTCGATGAAATGATCGCTGCCTGCCGTAAAGCATGGGATGAGCGTCATCAATAAACAATTTACATAAACGGAGAAAATTATTATGGAATTTACAATGATCCAAAAGGAAATTCAGCTTCAATCCCGGGGATGGATCCCCACCTTTCACGACATCACCACCGATGTCCATAAGATCGTAGAGGAGTCCGGCATCCAAAACGGTACCGTGGCTGTCGTATCCCACCACACCACCTGCTCTGTTATGATCCAGGAGTGCTCCCACGACTTCGATTCCTTTGATATCGAGTTCTTGCAGCACGACCTGCTGGACATCATGCGCAAGATGATCCCCGACTTCGTCAACGAAGGCGACTACCGTCATCCCGGCCCCATCCACGCCCAGTATGGCCGCTATGTGGACGAGCCCGGCAACTTCACCTCTATGAACACCGACGGTCACCTGCGCTCTGTTTTCTTCGGCCGCAGCGAAACTTTGACCATTAAGGACGGCAAACTGGATCTGGGCGAATTTGCGCATATCTACTTCATCGACTGGGATCATGTTCGCGCCCGTCCCCGCCAGGTCAACCTGACTCTGTTTGGTACTAAGGAAGCGATGGGCGACCGCAAGTACAACAACGGCGAGGTTGTCAATACTCTGCGTAAGTTCCGTCCTGAGGAAAAGGAATATATGCCTCAGTACGACGAGTGGAAGATCAGATGAGCTATAATTTTTCAAATTAAAAAAGGAGAAAGAAGATCGTACATTAAGATATCAAAATAATTCAATGGAGTTAGGCAATAAAACTGACCCCATTGTCATAGAAGCAGGTTCAAAACCATCGGTATTGGCAGATAGTTGCAACTATTGACATAGCGAGGTGTTCATAATAGACTCTTATTAAACAGTATTTTGAATAAGCAACATAATATTGAGGACATTATATGCTGAAACAGAAAAACAGAGTTACTGTGATCGCACTGATTTTTGCAGCAATGTATATGGTTAGCTATTTGACAAGAATCAATTTCGGGGCGATCATTTCAGAAATAGAAAATTCCACATTTATACCAAAGGAGCTTCTGTCGCTTTCTTTGAATGGCAGTTTTATAACATATGCCATTGGCCAGATTGTTAGCGGTATTGCGGTGGATAGGGTTTCTCCTAAGAAAATGATTAGTATAGGATTTGTTATTACCAGTGTTATGAATCTGCTGATTCCTGTATGTAGAAACCCTTACGCAATGATGGCGGTATGGTGTGTTAACGGATTTGCGCAAAGTATGATGTGGCCACCAATTGTGAAGATGATGTCCCAGCTTTTTGATGAGGAGGAGTATAAGAAGGCAGCGCTGATTGTTTCTTGGGGTAGCGCAGTAGGTACAATGGCGGTATATTTGTTTGCGCCTGGCGTATTGCTGTTGCTGGATTGGCGATGGTTTTTTGTGATTTGCAGTGCGATAGGCATTATTACCCTGATTCTATGGCAATTCTTCCCTTATAAGATACAGAAGACGCAAAAAATACAAAAAACGCAAAATGGAAATTTTTCCGCAATTGCAACACCACTGATGTTTATGATTATGTTGGCCATTGTTTTACAAGGGATGCTGAAGGATGGCGTAACAACATGGATGCCTTCTTACATTGCAGAAACTTATCAATGGAGTACTGCTTCGTCTATTCTTACAAGCGTAATATTACCCATCTTTAGCATTATAAGTTTTCAGCTCGCTACACGCCTTTATCGTAAAGTATTTACCAATCCACTGCTCTGTGCAGGTGTGTTTTTTGCGGCTGGTTTAACTTCGGCAATTTTTTTGTATTTTGTAACCGGTGGAAATGCTGCAATGTCGATTTTGTTTTCTGCCTTATTGACAGGTTCTATGCATGGTGTAAATATGATGCTGATATCTATGCTGCCGTCTTATTTTAAATATATGGGATTGACAGGTACAGTGTCTGGTGTGCTCAATGCTTGTGCCTATGTTGGCAGTGCGCTTTCTACATATGGAATCGCAGCAATTTCTGAAAGGATAGGCTGGAAGAATACTGTTTTACTTTGGGCACTTATTGCACTTTTGGGAACAATTTTCTGTTTTAGTTGCATTCGTGGTTTTAAGATAAAATTTATGAGGATATACAGCGATACGGATGTCAAAGGATAAGGAGAGATGTCTATGTCCATTTACCTTGCAATTGATTTAGGCACTACTGGCTGCCGGAGTATTCTGTTTAACGAAGCCCTGCAAGAGTTGGGAAGTTCCTATGAAGAATACGGTTTAATCACACCGAAAGTCGGTTGGGTAGAGCAGTCTGCAGAAAAATGGTGGGAGATGACCCTTCGTACTGCCAAAGAAGCAATTGCCTGCTCCTTTATCGATTCTACTCAAATTTGTGGAATATCCATCAGTTCTCAAGGCATTAGCATTGTGCCTGTGGATAAGTCTTTAAAGCCACTTTGCAATGCTATGAGCTGGCTGGATGTGCGGGCGCAGGAACAGACAATGCTGCTGAAAAACCAGTGGGAGCAGGATCTTTTTGTCCTTACAGGCAAGCCTGCTGAAGCTTGCTATACGCTACCCAAGCTGATGTGGCTAAAAGAAAATAAGCCGGATATATGGGAAGAAGCGTGGAAGTTTTTGATGCCGATGGATTACCTGCTGGGAAGGTTTACAGGCAATCCGGTGACAGATCATTCTATGGCATCTGGGACGCTGATGTATGATATCAAAAACTGCTGTTGGAGCAAGGAAATATTAAATCAGTATGGAATTGACGAGAATAGACTCCCCCAAATCCAATGGAGCGGAGAATGTGCAGGCACAGTCCTGCCAGAAGTAGCGAAAGAATTGGGTCTGCGCTGTGATTGCGTAGTTGCGGTTGGCGCACAGGATCAAAAATGCGCTGCCTTGGGAGCTGGCTTAGCCGACGGCACAGTGACAATTTCTCTGGGTACGGCTGGTGCAATTACCAAATGCTGGAAAGAAGCCAAAACAAAGGAGATTTCCAATGTAGGATGGTGTGGTTACACCCAACCGGGAACATGGGTAACAGAAGGTGTGATCAATACTGCCGGTACATGTATGCGTTGGGTTCGTGATCTTCTTTTTGCCAATGAGAGTTACGACATAATTAATGAAGAAGCCGAAAAGGCTCTAAAAAGAGACAGCACGCTGATGTTCTATCCTTTCCTAAATGGGTCGTCCTCACCAAATTATTATCAGGATGCGGAAGGAAACTTCTACGGTGTAAATCTTTCTACACAGCGCGGTGATTTTGCGGCTGCTGTCATGGAGGGCGTGGCATTTCAGATTCGTATCTTGCTCGAAGCGATGGATGCTTACGGGAATGTCGATAAATTGGTGCTGTTTGGCGGCGGTGCCAAAAGTCCACTGTGGTGTCAGATTATTGCTAATGCTACTGGTATGAAGATCCTGGTGCCACCCACGGCCGAAGCGGCAGGAGCTGGCGCTGCTATATTGGCAGCAAGGGCTTGTGGTAAGGATATTAAACCACTGTTGTGTCAGAAGGTCTATATGCCAGTGCAGCATGAGCAATATGAAAATAAATATGCAAAATATCGCAGAATAGAATTCAAGCTGTGGCAGCAGGAGCAAGGTATATGATTTGTACTGAAAATGCCAAAATTGTGCTTGAAAACGGTATCCTTTGCGATGGTGTAATTTCGGTTGAGAATGACCGTATTGCTGCTGTCGGTAAACGAAGCGATATTAGTATACCTGAGGGTACGCGGTTCGTGGATGCAGAGGGGATCTATGTTGCTCCCGGTTTTGCGAATATCCATAATCCATAGCGCAAACGGATGCCGTTAATGTTGAAGAAGTTATGTTGAACGGTATCCTTCAGTAACGACAGAAAGGAAGCAATTATTATGTTAAAAGCAGCAATGACCAGAGTGGATATTACACCCCCGAAGGGGCTGGAATTGGCCGGTTATCCCCATTATCCCAGATATAACGAGGGACACCATGATCCGCTGTATGCGGCTTGTATGTACTTAAACAATGGCGAACAGGAAGTTGCAATGGTAACGCTTGATCTGCTGTTCTTTTCCAAAAAGCATGTACAGGAGGTTCGCCGTCAAGTAGAAAATGTTTGTGGTATTCCCGGTAATCATATAATGATTAGCTGTAGCCACACCCATTCCGGACCGTGGGCATCCGGCCGCTTGGACATTGAAAGTCTGGAGGCCGGCAAGGAACAGCCTAAAGAGTATGTGGAAAGTCTGATTGCAAATATTACGGCAATCATTGCCCAGGCAAGGAAAAGCGCTTTCGAAGCCCAATTTACTTACGGCACGGCTCTGTGCGGAGCGGAGTCAGGCGTAGGCGGCAACAGAAGAATTCCCGGTGGTCCTCATGACCCTATGGTAAGTGTTATGGCCATTCGTGATAGAGAAAATAAGATTCGGGGAATGATGGTCAATTATACCTTGCATCCCACCTTTATTCATGAGTGGAGCAATGTATGTACTGCTGACTACCCTTGTTATCTGAAAATGCAGTTGGAAGAAATGGAACCTGATGTGATTGTAGGATTTACGCAGGGAACCTCCGGCAACCAGTCCAGCCGTTATTACCGTCAGGGTGAAAGCTACGATGAGGCGGAGCGTGTTGGCCGTCTGCTGGGCAAGGCTGCCCATAAAGTCCTTGATAAGGCTGCGTGGCAGCAGGATATTGTGATTGCCGTTGCTACCGATACTCAGCAAATTGAACTTCGGGATTTCGGTACTGAGGAAGAACTGCGCGAGAAGGTAGCCATTGACGAGGCAAATTACAAGGAATTGTATGCCAAGTATGGAGATTCCAAAAATCGTGAGGAGTATTACCTGTGGCAGAATGCCAATCTGAAGCTGTTAGGGTCTGAAGACCAGTTGGGCTATATTCTTATGCAAAAGAAAGGCGTTAAGATCGAGCTTCTGGAGGATGAAGTGCCAGCCCAGGTGCAGGTGTTCAGATTGGGAGGCTGCTGCGTAATCGGCATTCCCGGAGAGGCTTTTGTGGAATTTGGTCTTTATTTAAAAGCTATGGCAGGCTACGGAACGGTTATTGTCAATGAGTTAACAGGCGGTTGCTTGCCCGGCTATATGTACACACCGGAGTCGCTGGTCACAGGTGGTTATGAAACAGATACCTCAATGCTAAGTGAGGAATTCGGTATAAAATTGATGCAGAAGGCTTTGGACGCTGCACGCAAACTAAGATAAAAGGAGAAAGTAATTATGTTTAAGGAAACATTCCATCATGATTGGTATCCATTCCATAATCAGGAGGAAATCGACCGTGTTCGCAAGATCACCAAGGAAGATATTGTTGCAATGAATGGCAAGCATCCGGTCAATCCTAATATCCGGTTGGATGTAATCAAAAACGAAGAATTTGAAATGATTATGCTGACGGATATGGTCAAGCGGATCGTGGATTCTGATCGGTATGACCAAAAGTGTGTCATGATCATGTGTAATCCCTGCACGACTTATCGCAAGGTGGCGTATATGTTGCAGCAGATGAACGTTAATATGCGAAATGTCAAGTTCTATATGATGGACGAGTGGGCAGATGAGGATGGAAATATCGCTCCTTTGAATTACAAAGCGGGCTTTGGTTATGCATTCCAGGAATATATGATTAAGAACATTCAGGGCCTTGGATTTAAGGAAGAAAACTTTATCTATCACAGCAATGAAAATACCCCGAAGTTTTCCAAAATGTTGGAGGACGACGGGGAAGCGGATATTGTTTATTCCGGTCCTGGCTGGCCTGGTCATCTTGCTTTTATTGATCCTGTTGAGGATTGGTACAAGCCTACTATGGAAGAATACCTGGAGCAGGGCGCGAAGGTGGCAAGTCTGCACCCCCTGACAATCGCACAGAACAGCTTGCATGGCGGCTTTGGCTGTTCTGGTGATATTTCCAGAGTTCCCCCCAAGGGAGCCATGATGGGTCCGCGTGATGCTATAAAGGCAAAAAATGTACTGGATATGCACGGTATCACTACAGCCGGTTCCCATGTGACATGGCAACGGCTGACATCCCGGCTGTGTATTTTTGGCAAGCCTGATCAGACAGTTCCTGCCTCCATCCTGCAGCTTCGTGACAAGCCGACGCATATCATTATGAGTGATAATCTGGCAGCTACTATTGAGCCGGACGATTATTTCCAATACTAATTGTAATTGTACAAAAGCTATTTACCCTGTTTGCGATTTATGGTAAAAGTAAATGTAAACCAAGTTCGGATTGCAAAGCGACGATTATCGCGCAATATGAGCAAAAAACAAGCGAGATTGCAGGCTTTGGTTGCCGCTGGTGTTGGTCTCCATATTCCAGTTTGACAGATACACAAATGGAGATTATGCGGCAGTTGTTAGCATAGTGAGGTCTTGCGTAAGGAGAAAATATGAAAAACATTCTTTGTTATGGTGACAGCAATACCTGGGGATGCACTCCAGGTGTGCTGACTCGCCACCCTGCGGATGTTCGTTGGACTGGGGTGGTACAGAAAATGCTGGGTTCGGAGTATAACATCATAGAAAATGGTATCAACGGTAGAACCACAGTTTGGGATGATCCTGTCAACCAGTGCCGTAATGGCCTTTTTGGATTGGGATATGCCCTCTACAGCGCCAAACCATTGGATCTGGTGGTGCTGATGCTGGGCACCAATGATCTGAATTACACAGACGCAGAAGGCTATTATTTGGGTATTAAAATGCTGGCACAGCGAATTCTGAAAGCAAATACCAGTTTCCCTGGTACCTCTGAAGTGTTTCCAAACAAGAATAGGCTATTGTTGGTTAGCCCAATCTTGGTCACAGAGAACACACCCAGTTACCCGGAGTCCTGCAAATTTGCTGAATATACAGAAATGGTAGCAAATGAATTAGGCGTGCCTTGGTTAAACGCTGCTGAATATGCTCAGCCATCTCCCTTGGATGGCTGCCATATGGATGAGGAAAACCACCGACAGCTTGGCATTGCGTTGGCGGCAAAAATCAAAACAATTTTGTAAGTGTGCTTCATAGAAAGGAAAGACAAAAATGAAAGACGGATTCTATACTGCTCTGGGTACGCCTTATCTGCCTGACGGCACTTTGGCGGAAGATGGTTATCGC
The DNA here is from genome assembly GCA_045651005.1 of Faecousia sp. GTDB lineage: Bacteria > Bacillota > Clostridia > Oscillospirales > Oscillospiraceae > Faecousia. The sequence continues at coordinate 19,827 of JAZRRS010000049.1, read as the reverse complement.
AAGGAAATCGAACAGCAGATTGAAGCTGGTGCATCCGGTGTCTTGGTAATGGGGACCATGGGCCTGCTTGGCTGTGTTCCCGAAACAGAATACGAACGGGTGATTCGTGTTGCTTGTGATGCAGTTGCTGGCCGCGTTCGTGTGTTGGTAGGTGCAACCGACAATTCTTTAACTCGTGTCAAAGCCCGTATGGATATTATCAATAAATATCCTGTGGATGTGGTTGTTTTGACCCCACCCTACTATGATCGTCTGAACAACGATTTGCTGGTGGAGTTCCTGTCGAAGTGTGCGGCTATGACAGATAAGGATGTCTACTTATATGATCATATGGGTATTACCCAGCATAAGCTGAACCTTGCTATGGTCAAGAAATTGGCACAGATTCCTAACTTGAAGGGCATCAAGAGTGCTGATTTAGTTTTGATTAAATCCCTTCACGATGATCCTGAGATTAAGGAAGACTTTATGCCTATTTTCTCTGGATCTGACCTGTTTGCTGTTGCTAATCAGTATGGTATCAAGAATTATCTGGACGGCATTTTCTCCTGTTTCCCCGCAACAATCGGCAAGATCCAGAAATGCTTCGATGCCGAAGACTATGAAGGCGCAAAGAACTGGCTGCAGAAAATGATGGATGCTAGAGACGAAATGCTGGCTGGAGGCCTGTGGGAGATGTTCTCCTATGCAATGAACCTATTAGGCTGTGAGGGCTTATTTGGTCACGATTACGATCGTCCTGCAACAGATGCACAGAAGGCTGCTACTGAAACTATTATGAAGCGCATAGGAGAAATTTAAACACCGAAAAACATCGCATAATTTTCAGAACAAATTGGTTGGCTCTCGTAAATTTATGATAATAGCTTTCTTATGCAAAAGGTCTATCTGGACCATTTGTTTTTGAAGAAGGTGCCAGTTCTACTGAAGAAAAGTTCTGGGAGCTGCACATTGATTGTCCCGAGTCTTACTGTGCGGTAGTTCTACAGACCTTAGCACGAAATAACCGTATCATCCCTGGTGAAGGTGTTAATGTGCTGGCTATGGGTGCCTTCTGTATAACGAATGAGTTAGGCGAGCAATGTGCCGATTTTATCTCTACAATGATTTCGGCAGCGGTTGGGAATGGTGGCTCAATTTTGACCGTTTTCATCAGACTGGCATTGACGAGCTGAATTCATTTGACTATAAAGACTACAAGGCAAACAGCTTTAAGACTCAGTATCTGGGAGGTTGCGATTGTCAGTTCTTTGACCGTCCCGAAGGATTGCCGCCCGTTTCCCTGCTGTGTAAAAGATAACATTTTATGAGGTGTTCCATGGATACTGTAAAAATTATATATTATGATATTGTTAATGACTAAGACAAAACGGAGGTCCCATTATGATTTATGATTCCATCGCCTACGCAAAGCAGTACCAGGGATTAAGCGCAGGCATTGACCGGATTCTGGCAGAGGTACAGAAGTATACTTCCGAAAACTATCCCAAAGAAGCATTGCATTTAAATGGCAATGATGTGTATATGATGTTCGGCTGCTATGAAACCCATCCTAAGGAAGATGCGATTACCGAAGCACATCGGCAGTATATCGATGTGATGTATATGGTGGAAGGCGAAGAACTAATCTATGTAAAGCATACAGAAGATCTGCAGAATATTACAAAGGAATACGATCCCGAAATTGATGCTTTACTGGGCAATTTGGATGCGGATGCTATGCCCATTCGCTTGAAGGCAGGAAGCTTTGTGGTGCTGTTCCCTCAGGATGCCCATTCTCCTGCTTGTGCTGTTGACAGTCCTATGACTGTGAAGAAAATTGTAGGAAAGGTCCGCATTTAAAAAGGAGAAATGATTTATGAAACATACAAAAGAACTGTTTTCTTTGGATGGCAAAATAGCCATTGTCACCGGTGGCCGTGGTCTATACGGTGGCTGTATTTCTACGGGCCTGTGCGAAATGGGTGCTAAAGTTGTGATTGCATCCCGTAACGGCGCTGCCTGCGATGAATATGCACAGAGCCTGCGGGATCAGGGCTATGAAGCCATTGGCCTTTCTTTGGACTTAAGCAGCGATAAATCTATCAAGGCACTGGTCAAGGAAGTCGTCGACCGTTATGGTAAAATCGATATTCTAATCAACAACGCCGTTGACCGCAGAAATATGGTGAGCCTCCAGGATGCCACCCGTGAAAAGCTCCAGGCCTCTGCCGATACCAATCTGCAGGGTCAAATCCTGCTGAGCCAGGCAGTTTTGGAGTACATGATTCCCGCCGAAAGCGGCAGCATTATCAACATCAGCTCCATGCGCGGTATCGACTGCCCCCACTTCCCCTTCTACCCCGAAACTTGGGGTGATCAGCCGGTGAACTACACCACTGAGAAATGGGCAATGGTTGGCATGACCAAGTACATGGCCGGTCGTTACGGCAAGCACAATATCCGTGTCAACTGCATCGCACCCGGCGGTTCTGACCCCGAACAAGGCGGTTTGGCATTTGATCCTGCAAAGAAAGCCTTCGTGGATACTTATAACGCAAACTGCCCCCTTGGTCGTTTTGCAAATCAGGATGACATTAAAGGACCTGTCTGCTTCTTGGCATCCGAAGCCTCTGCCTATGTAACTGGTGCAACCATCGTTATGGACGGTGGCTGGACTATCTGGTAAGGAGGATCTACCATGAAATACGTACAGACAAAAGGACTTAATCTGTCCGCCTTCGCTTTGGGCACTGTTCAGTTGGGTCTGACCTATGGTTTGGGTGAGCATGCTGAAAAGCCCACCGAAGAAGCTGCATTTGCTATTTTGGACAAAGCTGTGGATCTGGGTGTTAACACATTAGATACCGCCAACAACTACGGCGACTCTGAAGCTGTCATTGGCCGCTGGATTGCAAAGCGCAAGGCCGAAAGTAAGGAACTGCCTTGGATTGTTACCAAGATTGGTCCAATGAAGCGCGGTTCTTACGACATTCTTCGTGACGATGTACTGTATCAGGTAGATGGTTGCATGAAACGTCTCGGTATTGACAAGATTGATTGTCTGATGCTCCACAACTATGAGGACTACGCAGAGGATCGGGATGCCATGCAGAAGATCTTTACCGATCTGAAGGCGCAGAATCTTTATGATTACAGCGCCATTTCCGCCTATTCCCGTCATGACTACGGTGTAATCGCTGATTCTGGCTTTGATGCTACCCAGATCCCCCTAAATGTATTTGATTGGAGTCAGATCGAAAACGGTGGTCTGCAGAAACTGGCTGATTCCGGAATGATGATCTTCACCCGCAGTGTATTCTTGCAAGGCTTGGTGTTCCACACACCCGAAGACCTGGATCCCCGTATGGACTTCTGCTTCCCCTACTTAAACAGATTTATTGAGCTCTACAAGGAGTTTGAGCTGTCCCCTGCTGCCCTGGCATTGTCCTTTGTACTGTCCCTGCCCGGTGTGACTCAGGCAGTTATGGGCTGTGATACGGCAGACCAGGTAGAATCCAACTGCAAGCTGTTTGATCAGACTGTTAAGTTGACCGATGATCAGATGAACAAGCTCCACGATGCATTCCGTGGCATTGATCCTCGTGTGATCAATCCCGGTATGTGGTTTAATCGCATGAAATAATCATAGGGCTGCGGATTACTTTCCGCAGCCATTAACACCACGTACTAATACAATCACTTATCAATTGATATGTTTCTTACATAACTAGGAGGATTTTTATGATTTCATGTACAGAATTTATTCCCTCTTACAGCCAGTTATTCACTTACTTGGAAACCGAACATGGCCGTGATGAAGTCGACCGCTTTTGGGAATATTTGTTTGACCCCGATCACAGTCCCTTGTTTACCTTCCTGGAAGCAGACGGCATCAGAGGTTGCTGGAATTACTGGAAGGGTTCTTTGAATGAGGAAGCTGCCGACTTCACAATGTACTTAAATGAAAAACGAGGATTCTACCATCTCGTAATGCACTGGTGTCCCTCCAAGGGTCGTCTGCTGCAGTTGAAGGAGAATATCGGTGTAGAACCCTATCGTGACTACTGCCTGCATTGCGATCTCTATCGCCGAGCAGCTGAAAAGTGTGGTCTAAAGTATATTTACAACTTTAACGGTACCGATAAGGCCGCCTGTTCTATCTTGATCTATGATCCCAAGGTTTTTGACGGCCGTGTCATTATTGATGAAGATACCTTGGTCATGGACCGCAAGGCTTCTGACAATGAGTACTTCCACATGGATTTCCACAGCGGCCTGAACCGGGGTTCTCATTATCTAGGCGAAAAGTTTGGCAAAGAAGAACTGGTGGAATACCTGACCCGCTTCACCAACAATGTCTACCGTCCTGTGATGGAAGTCATGAAAGAAAAGGGTCTGCAGGCCATTGCAGAAAAAATTACCGATACCTATACCAGAGAAAAAGCCCTGGATGTATTGACTTTGGATCTGACAGACGAGAAGCTGTCCGTCAAGATTCAGGAATGTCCCGCCGTCAAGCATCTGACCAGCAAGGGGCATGAAATGTCCCCTTGGTTTGTTTACACTACCACGGTGGTCATGGAAACCCTGGCAAAGGCAGGCGGTTTCAAATTTGAATTAGTTTCCTATGATCACACCACTGGTGCTGCTGAATACTGCTTCACCGCTGAAACCCACTATTACCACAAAGGGAGGTAACCTATATGCTTGCCATCTGTAATGCAAATTTGGTTTTAGAAACCGGCATCCTGTGGGATGCTACTCTACTAATTGACAAAGGCAGAATTGTCTCTTTTGGAAAGAATATTGACATCCCTGCGGATGCACAGCTGCTGGATGCAAAGGGTGCTTATGTAGGTCCTGGTTTTGTAGATATTCACGTCCACGGTGGCGGCGGTTATCTTACCTATACCGATCCTTTGAAAACTGCAGAATTTCATCTGGGTCACGGAACAACCACCATTCTGTGTGTACCTGACTACAGCCTTCCTTTTGCAGACTTCTTGCAAGCCATCCGCAAGGGAAAAGAGGCTATGTCCGCCGATGGTGCAGGTAAAGCCATTGCTGGCTTCTACATGGAAGGCCCCTACATGAATCCCAAATATGGCGCTTTGGCCTTCCGAAATCCCTGGCGACATCCATTAAATCCAGAAGAATACAAGGCTTTAGTGGATGAAGCCGGTACCCTGGCAAAGATTTGGGCCATTGCACCAGAGCGAGAGGGACTCCGTCCTTTCCTGGAGTATGCCAGAACAGTCAATCCGGATATTCAGTTCTCTATTGGCCATAGTGAGGCAACGCCTGATCAGATCCGGGCATTGGGTAATAAATACCGTCCTATGCTACAAACCCATTGTACCAATGCCACCGGCAGAACCAATGCTATGGCTGGCATTCGCGGTACCGGACCGGATGAATACTGTTTGAAAAATTCTGAAGTCTATGCAGAGCTGATTAGTGATTCCTGTGCTATTCATGTGCACCCAGACATGCAGCAACTGATTATTCATTGCAAGGGTATCGATAAGGTTATCCTGATAACGGATAGCACTGTCTACAATGGAAACTGTCCACAAGAGCTAACGCATGTGCCGGATATCAACTTCGATGAGCAAGGTGGCGTATGTGGCAGCAAACTGACTATGGAGCAGGCCTGCCGTAATATTATGACGCACACTAATTGTGGTATTACGCAAGCTTTTCTGATGGCTTCCCGCAACCCAGCCCGGGCATTGGGTATGGATAATGAAATCGGTACAATTTCCGTTGGCAAAAAGGCAAACATCGTAATTGTTGATGACCGTTTCAACATCAAGCAGGTTTTGCTGGAAGGTAACCCCATTGGATGATGATACACCGTGACTGACTATTTCCCAATGAACAGTTATTATTGCCTGAGATAATGATACGGAGGTAACAAGTATGGAGCAAAAAGATTTCAAGCTCCGAGAAATTGATGAGTGGGTTGTCAATCAGTACCGGGACTTTTTGCCCGGCAGAGTGTTTGATGCTCATATGCACCTACCCTACAAGCCTTCCATTCCCAGTATCGCCGGAACGGGTAATTTCTTTCGGAATTATCTGCCAGAGCATTACATAGAGGAAATGGGGCAGTTATTACCTGGTGTAGAAACCATCCGTCTGAATATGATGCCTATGCCCTCCGAGCGTGCCATGCGGAACCGTGAAAATGGTCTGCGAGATTTAGGAAATGACCATGTATTTAGGATGTACGATCTGCACCCAGAGCATGTGGTAACGCCTATGATTCTTCCTAATGATACGGAAGAATTTCTGTTTCAGATGGCATCCCGTCCGGGATGCCGTGGCTTCAAATGCTATGCCTATGTAGCTGGTGTAGAGGATTTGGAAACCACCTTTATTGAACAGTATCTTCCTGAATCTGCATGGGTTGTCGCCAACCAGTTGCAATTGCCAATCTACCTGCATCTTTTCCGTAAGGCGGCACTATCAGATCCTGATAATTTTCAATATATTACCACTATGACATCAAGATATCCCAGAGCACAGATAGTTTTATGTCATTGCGCCAGAGCTTTTGCATCGTGGACTTTGATGAAATCTATCAAAGCATTGGAAGACCGGGGCAATATTTGGTTTGATCTGTCAGCTATCTGTGAAAGCAGTACTATGGCAGCCTGCATTATAAAGAACGCTGGTAAGCGTACTGTGTGGGGTAGTGACTATCCTGCTGCATGGACACGAGGACGAGCTGTTTCCGTTGGGAACTGGCAGAACTGGCTTACTTCAGATGTCTATGATGGCCCGGAACGGGCATTATTACCCGCAGAGAACCTAATGGCCTTTTATCAAACTGCCCTACTTTTGGATCTGGACCAAACACAAATTAATGATATTTTTTACAATAATGCTGTAAGGCTATTTGAGAAATAATATGAAACGCACGACATTCCTATTAACCACAGAGGAAGTCGTGCGTTTTCTTAATGCTTTAAATTCCAACAAAATAGCATATCCAAAACAGGCTGAATTATGTATGCAACAACGCTACTGCCACATCATTTACATTGGTTCCCGTGGGACCGGTCAACACCAGGCCGTCTACTTTCTGCAAAGCATGATACGCATCATTTTGTTGAAGTACATCAAAGATTTCGATGCCCAGCTTCTTTAGTTCCCCTACGGTAGTATAGTCCACATAGCCACCTGCAGCATCCGTAGGACCGTCAGTGCCATCACTACCAATACTGAATACCGCAGCACCAGAAATACCCGCAATACCAACTGCTGCAGACAAAGCTAACTCCTGATTCCTTCCACCTAAACCTTTACCAGTCAACTGCACAACAGTCTCACCACCTGCAAGAAATGCAAGGTTTCGGCCGCAATATGCATGGGATTTCAAAACAGAGGCAAGGAACGAGCCTGCTTCTTTTGCCTGACAGCAAAGCTGATCAGTTAGCATAATGGGTTTATAACCCAATTCCTGACAAGCTGCCGCCGCTGCCTCACACAGTTCCTTTACGGAACCGTTGATCTTGGTAGTGACATTTGTCAAGTGCTTGGGTGTCTCCTGACTGAGAAGCGTCCAAGCGTTCTCAGACATATTAAGATTGTATTTTTTCGCAATAGCCACCGCCTGCTCACAGGTGGATGCATCAGGTACTGCAGGGCCAGAGGCAATCATATCCAAAGGGTCTCCAAGGATGTCGGAAAGGACTATGGAAAAGACCTTGGCAGGAGCGCAGATTTGGGCAAAGCGGCCGCCCTTTACAGCGGACAGACGCTTGCGGATGGTATTGATCTCCACAATATCGGCACCGCATGCCAGTAGCTGGCTGGTGATGTTCTGCAGTGTCTCGCCGCTGACCAGAGGCTTTTCAAACAGGGCGCTGCCACCGCCGGACAGCAGAAACAGCACGGTATCCTCCTCTGTAAGACCTTCTACCAGATCCAGCGCCGCCTGGGTGCCCTTGAAGGAATTCTCATCGGGTACAGGGTGGCCGGCCTCAAAGCACTGAAAAGAACCAATAGGGCCCATCACATGGTCATACTTGGTAATGACAACACCATCTTCGATCCGGTCACCTAAAAAATTATAAGCAGCCTTTGCCATCTGCCAGGCAGCCTTGCCGGCAGCTACTAATAACACGCGGCCAGGGAAGTCCTGTCCTGCCAAAGCACGCTCCACTGCTGAATCAGGCAATACTGCGTGAATAGCGGCTTCTATTATTTTCTCCGCATGGAGTCTTAAATTAGTATCCATATACTTCTCCTATCAAAATCATATTAGTATAATTCTATATTGACAATACCCAAAAAGCAAGTGGTCTAATCAAATTACCTTGTATACCGATATATTATTCTTTCCGTCTTTAAAGATATATCGTGGTAGGTATGCACAAAATATTTTTTATTACTATATTTTTCAACGAATTTTATCGACTTGTCTTTATTATAAAAACTTCCTGTGCAAATTTTATTTTCAATATTTGCGTTGATGTAACATTCATCACCAGCAAAAATATGTATCGCATTTCCTGTGTTAATTTCAACAATAGATGAACCTATCGAATGTCCACCCCACTCAATAATCTTAATTTTGGAATTAATGATACATTCGTCTTTAAAAACATTTAACGTAAAATTATCGGGAATATACTTTTTACCGCTTTCATATTCTAAGCTTGAAATATGTATAACAGCATTTTTAAAATTATGTACTGCTTCAATATGGTCGTGGTGTGAATGTGTTATTATAATGTCTGTAATATCGTTGGCCGATAAACCTACCTCTCGCAAAACAAATGCAGGTGAATAAAAATACTTCATTTCGAATCCGGGCATTGTATCGCATCCTGCATCAACAAGAATATTTCTATTACCTATTTTAATAAGATAAATAGCAAAAGATATAGGTATCTTTTTATTCTTATCTCCATCAAGGAAAACCATACTTTCTGGTAAAACCGATTCCGCATATTTAATACAATAAACTGATAAGGCATTTTCAATCATTTTTTCCACAACCCTTTAAAATTGTTTTATATAACTCTAATTCGTAATCAAGAGTGTATGGATTTGTAGTTTATTTTCTCACATACTCTGCAAAAGATTTGAGCATATTTCCATATCTTGTAAACACATTACTTTTTACTCTTTCTTTATCTTTACAACCGTAATACTTTATTTCATTATTTTCTCTTTTGTAAGCGGTTGTTCCGTACATAATACCTGCCACCGATTCCTCGATAGGATGAATTTCAACAGTGCCTTCGGTTCCACAGACAACTATTAGGCGCCTTGAAAAACCGCTAATTTCGGTAGTATTAACCTTTGCAAAGGAAACGCCATTTTCGTATTTTAAAACAACCATACCAAAAACATCGGTATTTACATTATCTTTACCTGCAGAACAGTTGAGAGAAATAACCTCTTTAGGTGTACCGCATACCTGTAAAATAACATCAATCAAATGACAACCTAAGAAAAACATCACACCGCCATCAAAGGTAGAACGCCACCTTCTGCTCAAGGAGAAGACTATGGACGCGATGTTTCGCCTGTCCTGCATTTTGATGGTTTTGGGGTTCTTTGACGCTCGAAGGCTTGACCGAATCGGTCAGGCCTTTTGCGTTAGAGCAATGTCGTGATCCAATAAATTACCCCATACACCACACTTGCGGAAACGCCATACACGATGACCAGGCCGGCGATGGGGAGTGAGCCCACTGCCGCTGGTGGCGGGAGGAAGGAGGCGAGCAAGTGCCGCAGTCGATGTGCAACGCAGCCGCGCCGTCGGCAAGGCGCACACCGGGCACCGCATCAGGAGAACATCTTTGCACCGACGCCTAACACGAAGCCCTCTTCTTGTGTCAACTTAGGCCCTATGAATCAACAGTTAAAACCACTTTGCCCACATTTTGTCCTTTATAAAGTATATCCTGCGCAGCTTCGGCTTCCTGGATTGGCAGCACCTGATAGATCGTAGGCTTTACCTCTCCGCTCTCGACTTTCGGCCATACCTTTTCCACCAGCTCGCGAATGATCCTTGCCTTCATTTGGGGCGTTCGGGAACGAAGTGTAGAGCCGACGATTCGTACATTTCTTACATATATGTTCTTCAGGTCGATCTCCGTCCTTTGTCCCGCCAGCGCTGCAATCATAATCCATCGTGCACCACGGTTCAGGCAATGCAGATATTTCCCCATATCTTCTCCGCCGAGACAATCCACCGCAACATCCACACCATACCCCCGCTCCAATTTGTCTGTCAGGATCTCTGCAAGCGAATCTTTTGTGGTATCTACGATGATGTCTGCGCCTAAGTCTGCGATGGCTTCTGCTTTTTTTACGCCACGAACGGTTGTAATGACACGCAAGCCAAAGGCTTTCGCCATACGAATCATTACACTGGCAAGTCCGCTGTTTCCACCCGTTATCAGCACCGTATTTCCCGGCTTTGCCTCACCCTCAATAAATAAATTGATATAGGCGGTTGCAAAAGCCTCCGGTATGGCCGCTGCTTCAACAATCGAACAATTTTCAGGCACGGGCATCAGCATATCATACTTTACATTGGCATATTGTGCATAGCCACCGCCGCCTAACAGAGCGCAAACTTTGTCCCCTATCTTCCAGCTTGACTTTTCCTTAGCACCCTCTGCCATTTTCACAATGGTACCCGCAATTTCAAGACCCATCCATTCAGGGCAGCCCTCAGGCGGGGGATAATCTCCCTCTCTTTGCATTAAATCCGCACGGTTTAACGCCGCCGCCTCAATTTTCACCAGACAATCCTCATTGCCCAGCACGGGATCGGGTACATCATCCCATCTCAGGGGTCGGTCTTCATTCACAAGAATTGCTTTCATTTATTCCACCCCACAGCATTGCAGTACTAATTTATAAAGTGCAAGCTCATAATCCAAGGAATAAGGATTTTGCATTTCACCCCTGACCATTTTGGCAAAGCCTGCCATCATGAAATCAAATCGGTAAAAAGATGTGCAATCCTGCTTGGCTCCCAAATCATCCCAGGCATTGGAATCAAAATCGGTGCGCGTCGTAAACAAGCGCTTTCCATCGTACATTTCAAGCGGTCTGATCTCCACAGTTTTCTTGCTCCCCACCACCACAAGATGTCTGCGAACAAAGCCGCCTTTTTGAATATCGGTGGTTTTTGCGGTTGAAACTCCGTTTTTATATTCCAGTACCGCAAGGCCAAAATCCTCAGAGGAGACAGCATCCAGTCCCGTCGAGCGGCTAAGAGGAATCACATGCATAGGCTCACCCTGTATTCTGTAGATCAAATCTATCAAATGGCAGCCCAAAAAGAACAGAATGCCACCTTTCATACCGCTGAGCCAGTCTCTGACTTCCTTTGTATGCAGACAGCTCATTTCCGCATCAACACTTATAATTTCGCCCAGTTCCCCATTTCGAATTTGCGCAAGCAGCTCCATAATCACCGGGTTGTAGCGATACATATACCCCGTATGAAACACCGTTTGATTGCATCGGATTGTTTCAATTATGTTCTCAAATTCCCCGAGATTTTGTCCACCCGGTTTTTCCATATGGATGTGTTTTCCTGCCTGAGCCGCCAGCAGCGCATACTTCGTAAGATACCTCTCCTCCGTCTCAATAGCAACCGCAGAAATGGTAGGGTCTGATAGGATCTGCTCTACTGTCATTTCTGGATAGCCTTCAAAACACTTCATGGAAGCAGGAAACTTCTCCCGTTCATTTTCCGGAAACGCATATCCAACTACCTCAAAAATGTCACTTTGTTTCACAAGACTTTCCCAAACGAAATTTCCGTGACTGTTGACACTTGTACCAATTTGGGCAATTCTGATTTTCTTCATTTCAAACGCCTCCAGTCAAACTGCACCAGCGGAAAGGTCTTTTCCTTCGCCAATCGGGCATACACTGCCGGCGCTTCCTCCGGAGAGTGAGTTTCCTCCACCAAATCAGACAGCTTCATACGGCCAAAGCTAGTGAGCTTTAAAATCGTATTAATGTCATTCTTTTGTGTCCACCACCCACCATGAGACTCCAGACTAGGGCGAGCCTCCGTATGGGCGCCGATCAGTGTAATTCCCGGACCGTGTACCTTGCGATAGTAGTCAATGGTAAATTCCTTGTTGCGTGTACACCCCAGCAGCGCCACTCTGCCGAATTTTGCCATGCAGTCCAGGATCCCATCAAGACCTGCGCCGATTCCCGTCACTTCAATTCCTACCTTTGCGCCGCCCTTTGTCAGCCTTTTGGCAGTTTCCGCAAATACCTCATCATAAGGGTCAAGTGCATAATCCGCACCGATCGACAACGCCTTTTCACGCTTTACCGGGTCAGGATCGACGGCAATGACCGGCACCGCTCCGGCCTGTTTCAGAAGAGGAATGGATACCAGTCCAAGCACACCCATACCCATAACAATGGCCGATTCTCCAATTTCCAGGCGGCATTTTCTCAGTGCTGCCAACGGGAATGTAGAAATGTGGAAAATTGCCGCATCCTCAAACGAGACCCCATCTAGGAGCTTGTATAGAAGCTTTGAGGAATCTGAGTCCAAAACTTTCGCATTGAATGCCAATGATGTTCAAACGGTAACTGTTACCACAGACAATTTCACTCAGTATATGCATTCTACTGCTGGTAAGTATTTTGCACTGAAGTTTGCCAAAGATTTGACTTCAAATCCCATGTACAGAACTTATAACTATGCGGAGTCACATACAGGCGTTCAAAGAAGTTATCTGATGAGCAATATGGAAGGTGTTGATAAACCTATTGCTATGCTGATTGAAGGTGGCTGGTGGATGAATGAAGCTTCTTCTGTATTTACAGAGATGGCTGAAATCGACGAAAAGTATTCCAAAGAAAATCATCGTTTTGCTGTTATGCCTTTCCCCAAGGCAGATGATGGTTCATCTGCGTCTGGACATACTGTGGCTCCTTTCTCCGGTAATTCCGCAGTTTTTGTGAGTGCTTTTTCTACAAAGCAGGAAATCGCAGAATTGTTTTTCCGCTTTTTGCATACCGATGAGGCAATGCGTGTGTTCACGCAATACTCCGGCGTCCTGAGACCGTATGATTACGATCTTTCTTCCATTTACAATTCTGTGCCCTACTATGTACGATCTGTAATTGATATGTCCAAGGATACCACCTTTATTTATAAGCTGCCTAACGGCCCAGAGTATAAGGAGAGCCCTATAGCCAGAAACTTTATGCAGTATCATGGCTTTCTTGCCACGCGCGTCAACGAGACAGGTTCTTCTAACCCGATCATCTTCTTCTGTGACAATTCGCAGATTTCCGCAAAACAGTACTTCCTTGGCTTACAAACGGTTTTCATGGAAAGCCTCCCTGCAAGTATGAAATAATCCTTGTTTGAGTATTAATATTTTAAGTGAAAGGGGCGAAAAGCTTTGAGCAAAATTGTCACGCGGAATGATATAAGAAAGAAAAAGATTCCCAACCCTGCTCAAACTAAGGATACATTGTTTTGTATATCGATCCTGTTTTTACCAGTTGTAAATTTTTTAGTATTACATCTTGGAAATTATGTAAATATGTTCCGCCTGGCATTGGTGCCAACGGTTGAAATTGAGGGAGCAGGCATTTTCAGCAATTTTGCTTCCTTTATAAATCAATTCTTTAAAGACCCTCATTTAGGTATAGCAATAAAAAATTCTGCTATATTTTACGCCTTAGGGTGGGTTTTGATGCCACTTCCGTTATTTACATCTTATTACATATTTCGGAAATTTCCGGGACATAAGTATTTTCAATTAATGCTTATGTTGCCAGGTATGGTTGCCGGAATGGTCTGGATTTTGGTTTTTAAGTATTTTATGGATCTTGTATTGCCCAATCTTATGGGTTGGGATGTAGGCTTGCTAACAAATGCAGATACCAAATTTCTATCACTGATAATTTATTCTTTGTGGTTCTGCTTGGGCGGAGGCTTATTGATTTACACAGGTACGATGAGCTCGGTATCTAATTCCGTTTTGGAAGCAGGCAGATTAGATGGAATGAACAGACTTAGAGAGTTTTGGCACATTTTGACAACTGTGAATTGGCAGATCTTTCGTTATTAAATGAATCTGATCGCCACACAGACAAAACGGTGCTCTCCCCTTACCTGCTGAATATCATAACAAACCAATCCCAGGACCCGCTGCTGGACATTACAGCCAAGGCTCTGGAAGCAAGAGAGCTCCCAATGCTGCCGGAAAAACAACGCAGACGCCTTCTGATGCATTTCTGGGGTGGAATGACCTTTGATCAAATTGGAGCTATAGAAGGTTGCACAAGACAAGCAGTAATATACTCTGTTGAAGTTGCAAAGAAAAATTTGAGAAAAATTATGGGGAAATAACAGTTCTTTGCGGCAATAAAAACCAGCGCCCGATTAGGGCGCTGGTGAAAAAATGTGGTATAACATTATTTGAATTCGGATAAATGGTCTTTATAGGACTTATGTGTATAGAGATTTAAAAAGGTTCCATTGACATATTTTGTTTTCTTCAAGACGGTCCAGGGGGTTTGGTTGCTGATGAAATTTCGATTGTCTTTTTGAAAGATGGATTTACAAAAGAATCTTTTATCCTCTTTATCAATAAACAGAAAAACGCCAGATTGGTGATCTTCACTGAAAATACAGTAAGCCGCCTTTATGGTTGTGTGAAAGTTTAGTTTATGAGGGTCAAATGAGTATATTCTGAAATCAGAGTCCAGAATATTTTCTAATTGTATAATAGCCTGAAGCCGTTGTGAAATGGATTGCCAGTTTTCGCTTTTTTCAATGAGCGTACTGTCAAGCTTCAGATCAATCAAGGCAGGAATCAAATTATTACCTCTATATTGTTTGCGGGGCAATTTGAAATCAACATCAGTTGCGTGTTGGATACCTGAAAGATGGTCAAAGTCAGCAATCTGAAAGTTGAGGTCTATTGTTCTGGACTCTTGCTTATGTCCAATGATGATATTGTAGGACTTGCTCAATAGTTGATTCCAAGCATTGGCAGCATCCAAAAATAGACTCATTTCGCCCCTCCTCTCATAAAAAAGTGGGATCCTGTGAAGGATCCCACTGCGCTTTCTTTCGGGATTGCTCCCTATTCAGCCTGCGGTAGCGCAAACCCAAACCGACGCTCCACATCTCAACCGAAAGCTGAACCGGCCAAGTGCTTCAACGCGACGACGGACAGTCAAGCTGCCGTCTACACCCATATTATAGCATAGCCTTTGTAAAAGTCAATCACTTTCTGTTGGAACATTATGAGGTCATTAAATGTCAATAGTTAAATCAGAATTTTTAAAAAGTAGACTTACGTTTTAGTTTACAAGTGAGGTTAAAAGTGAAGGAATAATTTCTCTTCGCTTGTTTCTCTTTCTGCGAGTGACATGAATGTACCTTGAAAATTTAATATCAGTATATTCATTACGTTCTCTCTGCTGTCGGCTACAGCCGATAAGCCCCGTGAGCTCCTGTAAAAGAGCGAGATCCTTTTGCTTTTACAGTTCTCTGGCGTCGCAGCGCAACTGCGGCGAAGGCGATGACAAGGCAGAGAGGGATACTTGTGTCCCTATTGTGGAGCGAGCAGCGGAAGCAGAGCCGTGATCCGTCGGAGCAATGGGAGGCACCTCGGTGAGATCCACGGAGAGGTGAAATTCCAATGAGGCCAAATGCATGGCCGGTGAATATATGCCCCGGTTCGGGGGCACAGAGAAACAATACGGACCACAACGATTGATATTTGAAATAGGCTGCCGTAGTCCAATAGAACTGCGGCAGCCTGAACAAAATATAGACATAAGGAATATGAATATGTGAGATGAGGTCAAAGATGTCTGATAATATTACATCCCAAGATTCCGCAAAGAAGTTACATATGAGCATAGACGGGCATAGGGTAACGATCAGCTTTGCGACAGAACATAATTCCGATGTGTCATCAATAATTCGGAATATGTTATTAGATGACTATATCCGGCGCAATGGTATCGTGAAGGCGGAGCAATCCGCATGAACACAGTGCCTAGGAATATAGCAGGATATTAGACCGCAGCATAGGTATATGTTGCGGTCTGTTTCTTTTGTGAAATGGCATTTGCGTAAAGTGCTTCCGAGCAAATGCGATTTCATAATAAATAGTTCGTCTTTCATCAACGATTTGTATAGCTATTTAACTGAAAATATGAGATAATAAGGGTGGCAAATAACACTGCACCTTGAAAATCGAATATGAAGAAAGTATTTGAGCCTCTCACATTTCAAATCAATTTATGAGAGGACGGATACATAATGGCTGAAAAGAATTGTTGTTCATATGTCAATGCACTGAGCAAGGAGGCTCGCCAAAGGGAACGGTTGAGAGTTGCTTGTTTGTACAGAGTGTCTACTAACAAGCAGGTAGATCATGATGAATCCAATCAAGCAGACATTCCTGTGCAAAGAAATGCATGCCATGACTTCTGCGATAGGATGGACTGGGAAATAGTCATCGAGGAAATGGAAGACGGTGTGTCTGGATTTAAGGTCAAAGCCAATAATCGAGACAAGCTATTACTGCTGAAACAATATGCAGAAGAAGATAAGTTTGATGTGCTTCTGGTCTTTATGTTCGACCGTATCGGAAGACGAGCTGATGAAACTCCCGCTGTGGTAGAATGGTTCATTGATCATGGCATTCAGGTTTGGAGTGTCAAAGAGGGTGAACAAAGGCTGGAAGATCATGTAGACAGACTTACTAATTATATTCGATTCTGGCAGGCAGACGGTGAAAGCAGAAAGACATCTATGCGCACCAAGGAAGCCCATAGTCAGATGGTTGAAGAAGGTCGCTTCCGTGGAGGTGTTGCTCCCTACGGTTACAAGCTGGTACCCAGTGGTGTGCTTAACAAACGCAAGCACGAAGTGATGAAGCTTGTAATCGATGAGGCTGAAGCCCGTGTGGTTAGACTGATGTTCGATCTCTGTGTTAACGCCGGATTCGGAAGATTCAAGATTGCTAACTTCCTATCATCTATGGGTATTAAGACCAGAGATGGTAAGAATTGGCACGAAGCTACGGTTGGGCATATCCTGCACAACATCTTGTACACTGGTGTACTCTGTAGTGGTGAAACGAAGTCAAGAATCTTCCCTGAACTGCAAATCATCACACCTGATATCTTTGATATGGCACAAAAGCTTATGGAAGAACGAGCTAAGGATTGCAATGCACTTCGGACAATGCCCCTGAACACAAGAGGGCAGTCCCTGCTCTCCGGAAACATCTTCTGTGGACACTGCGGTGGTAGACTCACACTCACAACAAACGGTACTGCACGAATCAATGCAGACGGTGAGAGAGTCGGAAGAAAACGAATCCGTTATGTCTGCTACAACAAAACTCGCAAGAGAAGTGAGTGTACCGGTCAGACTGGTTACACGATGCACATCCTGGACAAGATGGTAACGGATGTCCTTCATATGATCTTTCACAAGATGAGTGCGGTGAATGAAAGTGAGATCGTCTCCAGAACCCATCGTAATGCGATGATCAGTATTAAGGAACGACTGGCAACTGCAAAGGCAGAGTGTTCCAAGGTGACCAAGGAATACGAATCTTTGAAAACTGAAGTTCTGAAAGCAGTCCAAGGTCAGAGTGCCTTCGCTATGGATATTCTATCTGAGATGATAAACAATAAACGAACCGAAGTGGTAGAAGCCAGTGAACGAGTAACAGCTCTGACTAATGAGCTGGGAGAGAGCGAACAGAGAATCGAGGCTATCAAAAAAGAGTATCGCCAGATACTCACTTGGGGCAAGATGTTCGATGAAAGTGATATAGCAGTCAAAAAGATGATAGCAGGCTACCTCATTAAACGAGTGGATGTCTACTCCGAGTATCGTCTCCACTTCACCTTCAACATCACTCTCGCACAGTTCAAGCTTGGACTTGAGATCCCTGAAGAAATCGGTGCGTAAGTAAATAAGTAATCCACTAACAACAATGCTATTCAGTCTCCTAATTGACAATCTGTACCTCCAGTGTTATACTTTATTTACAGCAATAAAGTATAACACTGCCGAGTGATATATAATGATGGATCGGAAGCTGGCAAATCCGGGAGTTCGGGGTGTTTACCCGATAACTCGTGAGAGCGCTTGAATGGCATTCAAGAGGTCAGCGGTTCGATCCCGCTTATCTCCACCACCGAGTCCTGAAAACCATTGGTTTTCAGGACTTTTTCTTTGTCAAAATGGTGGTTTTACCCCTTAAATGCCATTTTCCAGAACCGGGTCGCTACACCCGATTCCCCCGCTACACTTTATCTTGAATCCATCTTGAATCAGGACGATTTTAGGTGGTCCATTATGTCCAAAACGTTTCCGAAAGTTCCCTTGCCTTTTTTCGAAAAAGCTTCGCTCATTCTTCTTGCCGCATCTTTCCGGACAGATTCTTCCACATGGAGATAATGTCTGGTCATATCCATATCCGCATGGCCGGCAATGCTCTGAATCGTCTCCATAGAGACGCCCAGTGCCTGCATTTGCGAAATGAATGTATGACGGCAGGAATGTGGCGTCAGTACGCGGACACCCTCAACCGATCCAATCGCTTCCTTAAAAAGTTTTGCGAAGTAGGAAGGATTGCAGGGCGAGCCGGGCTTCTTGGGGGATTCCCAAATAAACTTGTCCCCGTTTTCCCGCAACAGCCTTGCGCAATACTGCACATTGTCCGGCACAGGAATCGTCCGATAGCTGTCAAAGGATTTCGGCGTTCCGATCGCCACCGAGCCTTTCACACGCACCAAAGCCTGAGCAATGTTGATGGAAGAGCCGTCTGCCACAATGTGCCGGGGCTCTAAGCCCAACAACTCCTGGGTTCGCATACCCGTGGCAAGCAGAAGCCGAATGCTCCAACCAATGCGATCATCCGGCAGGTCACGGAACAGAATCCGCATTTCGTCCGCAGTGAATGCCTCTTTCTCCTTGGGCGGCTGTTTGCGCATCTTCTCCGCAAAAGCCACCGGATTTTTCATCAGAAAATCATTGGCTACCGCCTTGTTCATAATCTGATGCAGCATTCCCCGACACTGGGCAATGTAGGACGAAGCCCGTCCGTCTTTGCGAAGCTTCCGCAGGAACTGCTCCACATCCATGGTCTTGATCTCCGCCAGCTTTCGCCGACCAAAATGATCTTTCAGGATGCGAAGGGTGTACTTGTAACCCTCCTGCGTCGTGGCCGTGACATTGTCCTTGTGATTTTCGTACCAAATGTCCGCCCACTCCTCGAAACGCATATCGTGGCCGGTGATAATGCCCATTGCTTTCTTCCGAAGAAATTCATCTCGTTTTTCTTTCGCTTCCTTTTGGGTCTTCCCCGAGAAGGAGCGAATGTTTCTTCGGCCATTGGATTTGAATCCGTCCATGATTTGGATCTCCCAATGACCATTTGCTTTCCGGGAAAGAGAACCTTCCCCGTGTGACCGTTTCTTTGCCAATTTATATACTCCTTTCTTAGCTGGCAAATACGGTGTTTCGTCACATCTATTATATCATATTTCTCTTCAAACTCAAAGAAAAACCGTACTTTTCTTGTGAAAAATTTAACCGCCAGGCAGACCCCGCAGAGCAGGGTCTGCCCCCTTTTTTATCGGCCTACTTGATCTTCAACCCACTCCAGGAACTTGTCCCTGGGAGCCAGCATCCTCTTGCCGATACGAATGAGGGGGAACCCCTCAGAGTGCATCTGCTCATAGGCTTCCGCACGGGAAATGCGCATATAGCGCTCAACATCCTTTGCATTCAACATGCAAGGCAACTGCTCATTGGAATAAAACTCTTGCTTCATG
>JAZRRS010000048.1:0-22534 GCA_045651005.1 Faecousia sp. | reverse complement strand
GATGTTGTGGGTTGCGCAGAAGCTTTGGAAGACTTCCGGATTCTGATCCTTCAGAATCCGCAAAATGTCGTACAGGCTATACGCCACTTGGTTTTCGCTGACCAGCACCGTGCCGTCAGACAGCTTCACATAGGACGCCGCATAGATGTCTGCAATAGCACGATCGGCATCGTCGCTATCTCCCTTGAGGATGTTGCTGACCAACACACCGGTCGTACCCTTGGCATACAGGGTATCCTCGTCGGTTTCAAAATCTGTGCCGGGTA
The DNA here is from genome assembly GCA_045651005.1 of Faecousia sp. Classification (GTDB taxonomy): domain Bacteria; phylum Bacillota; class Clostridia; order Oscillospirales; family Oscillospiraceae; genus Faecousia. Next base: position 22,268 of record JAZRRS010000048.1, on the reverse strand, counting down.
GGTCAACCAAGCTGACCGCCACACCGGTCTCCAACGCTTCCAGCAGCACCTCGTCTGCAAGGAAGGTTGCCGTGTAGTAAATGCCGGCATTGGAAGGACGAAGCGATACCGAGCTGATGTACTGACCGCCAAACTTATGGAAGCCGTTGGCAGCGGCAATGTAGCCGTCCTTTGCCACCAGGGTACCGGTGACGGTCCCGGTGATCTCACCGCACTTGCCGTCAGAAACATCGTAATCGTCGGTGGCAGAATCGTAAACCGTCAAAGAGCCGTCTACGGTCAGATCACCGGTAATATCATAACCGTTCAGATCCAGCTCCATTTCAGACGCGAGGGTAACATCGGTCACCAGATCCGCGCCAAGCTTCACCTTGATCTCAGGCGTGCTGTAGCTGGCCGAAAGGGCGGGGTATCGGGCAATGACAGGCACCTTTGTGAAGTCTGCGCCCTTTGCGATCAGGGTAACACCACCGAAAATGCTGCCGTAGGTCTTGGCGGTGCAGTAAAGAGCAGGCGCAACCACACCCTCACCCAAGGTAATGGTAACACCGTTTTGCACATTGCCCAGCTTCTTGGGGCTGTTGGCGGTGAGGGAACCTGCATAAATCGCGCCGGTAAGAACCGTTGTATTGGCAATATGCATCTCCAGCTGACCAATATTTCCCATACGGGAGGCGTGAATGCTGTCATACACCGTTGCGCCGGAAATATCCAGCTTGGCTGTGCCGGTAACGATGCTGTCATAGCCACCGGCATACACACCGCGCCAGGTACCGGAGCGAATGGTTACATCGGTGGATTCCACCACGTCGCCCTCGTTGTAGGCGCCGCCATAGATCGCGAAGTAATAGGTCTTGCCCTCACGGCAAATGCTGTTGACACCTTCTCCTATGGTCAGCTTATGGCCATTGGCAAGGATCAGATTGTGGGTATAGGCGCTGTCGGCAAACAACGTCAGGTGTTCAAAGGTGGTTTCACCATTAAGGCTGATGGAACGATTGATCGGTGCAGCAACAGAAGCACCGGTGTAGCGGATGCCGTCGTCACCGGTTTTTCCGGTGATGGTCACCGGGAAGCCTACGGAAGGCAGCTGGTAGGGCTTATTGCCCAGGTTATACATACCGGAGATGATCACCTTGCCGGTTGAGCCTGCACCTGCCATCTGCAGTGCCGTTGCCATAGCCGCATACGCCTGCTCCATAGTCTTGACGGCAGCTGCCTCAGACAGGCCGTCATTGGTGTCCAGTCCGTTGGTACCGTCCAGGTATACGGTCACATGGGCGGCTTCGGCATCCTCCATGGTGTAGTTAATAAAGCCGGCAGCATTGAGATCATGGACATAGCGGTAGATGGGAAAATAACCGCTTACCGGGGAGATCATACCCTGCTGCACCAAGGTGCCGGCATTTTCCGCAACGTCGTCCACATCCGGCTCCATCAGGTGTGCCAGAATATATGCCGGGAGCTGATTCATGGTAAACACATAGGCACCAGTGCCGAAGGTCACAGCCTTTTCTGCGGTGAGGCCTGCCTCGGTAACTGTACCGGTGTACTGCTGCAGCAAAATGGTCGCACCGGCAGGCACAAAGGTATAGGCAATGCCCTGCTTATCCATCAGCTCCAGCACCTGCTGGGTAAAGGGAGCGCCGGCAGGGATCACATAAGCGGTGGGTGCGGTACGGACACGCTTTACGTTGTTGACAATGGTGGGTGTCAGGGAAACCAGCTTCTCTGTGCCGTCCTGATAGACACGGTTAATATCAAACTTTTCCTCGGTGCAGGAATTGGTTTCGATACACAGGTATACCTTATCATCCTCACGATAAGTCTTGCCCTTTTCAACGATCTGCTGCCGCTCCGTATCTACCAGCTGCTGCACAGAAGCTGCATTGTCCGACACATAGTTCAGCAGGTATTCTACGGAAACTACATGGGAGATGATACGACGGGCGTAGGACACAAGACCCGCACCGTTGCCACGGGTCTCCAAAAGAATGCTCAGTGCGCCCTGCTGACCGAAATAAGGACGGGAAACACTGGTGTTATTGTAGGAATTGACACGACTGCTGTAGTAGTTGTAGCTCAGTCCGTTTTCCGTCATCGCATCGAAAATGCCGTGGGCAAGCTCTATATTCTTATCCGCATAGGCATCGGTATTGTTGCCGGTAAAGTGCAGACCAACGGTAATATCGCTGTCCCAGTGATACGTGCTGTTGATATAGCCGTCATACTCGTGTCCGTCAATGACCAGCTCCGGCTTTACGGCATTGAAAAGCTTCACATAGTCGGTGATCTCCTGAGATTCCAGACGGAGCATATCCCGGTTGGGGTCGATGCCGTCAATAATGGTTCGCTTAAACTCCCGGGCGCCGTCGGGACTGGCCCGGGGAACCATGATCACATTGATATTTTCAAGGACTTCCTCACCGTAAACGCCGTCCATCCGCTGCAGCATAGCAAGGGCGCCCTCACCGGCAGCCGGCTCATTTCCGTGAACCTGGGCACGGTACAAAACCGCAGGCTTGTCCTGACCCATCAGCTCCACAGCCTCTTCGTAGGTCTTGGCAGAGGAGAGGTCAGTTTCTGTAAAGAACACCGCCCACACATCATGGGCATAGATAGAGCTCTTGCCAATGGAGAAGATATACATATTGTCATCTTCTTCGTCCAGCTTATCCAAGAAGGATTCTACCTGCGCCTGGGTGGTGATCTGCTGGTCGGCATGGGGCTCTGTGAACCAGGGCGTGGTGAACACATCGGCATATTCCGGCCACTGGGAGAGATCCGCATCATAAGCTTCCAGTCCCAGAACCTCGTCGGTGTGATCGTGGTAGGAGGAAGGCTCCCAGCTGTCGGTGGCAGTGCCGCCGGCACGGGGATTCATTTTTACAATGTGCTCGGTGCAGGTTTCCACCTCTGCCTCAGACATATAGATGTTTTTGGTCAGCTTATAGTAGCCGGTACGGGATGTAACACAGCGGTAAGCGCCGGTGGCGATACCTGCGTAGTAATAGGAGGTCTGCTCCTCTCCCTCCACCTTGAAGGTAGGGGTCTGCTTGGAGCCGGTATCCGGCTTGTAGCCGGAGTAGAGATTGACAGTAACACCGTTGTCCGCACGGATCACAAGGCCCTTGAAGGTGGACTCGTCAAAAGCGCCGGAGGCTTGCCATATGCCGTTGTTTTCCGTGATCCGGGTGCTTGCCGGGAAAGAAACGGCACTGCCGGCAGGTGCGGTGACATAGATCTGTCCCTCAATCGGTGTACCGGAAACATCGCAGGACAGACTTCCCGTAACCTTTTTCGCAGTCAGGGAGGCTTTGCCGGAGAAGATCAGCTTGCCTGCGCTGTTCACGGTGTTTGCCGTCACATCCACGCCGCTGAGGGTAAAGGTCTTGCCGCTGGGGATCTCTACGGAAATTTCATCCAGCGCACAGGGCGCAACATCCAAAACGCCGCTTTTCAGCACAAGCTTTGTCTTTGTAATGCTGCCGACACCGGTACCCTCGTGGAAGATCTCCGTCAGGCCGGAGCAATCGCCGTCCAAGGTGACCGTGGCAGTGCCTTTGACGGTAGCGCTCTTGTACAGTCTTTTAAAACGGAGCATACCGGAAACGCCGTCACCCAAAGTGATATCCACATTACCGGTAATGGTGCCGGTCTCATTGGGTGTGCAGCAGATACGGGAGGCTGCTACACCGGAAATGTACATCGTGGTATTGCCGGTGTGGCTGGCAGAGTAAGTAGGCGCAATTTGATTGTTCGAGCTGCCGCCGGTCATAATCAGGGTGGCATCGCCGGTGGTTGTGCCCTTATAGCCGGAAACAAACACATTCCGCCAGGCGCCGGACTTGATCGTCAGCGTCACTCCGTCCACAGAGCCGTCACCATAACGGGAGGAAATACAAAAGCGGTAAGACCCGCTGCCTTTGCAGGTAATGCCCTCACCAATGGTCAGGTCGTGACCCTCGGAGGACAGGTAGGTGGTGTTATTGGCAGCTGTCAGAGTCAGGGTCATCTTTTCCAGGGTGGTGTCACCGGCAAAGAAAATATGATTGCCCGTGGTAATGCCGCCGCCTGTGATGGTCACAGGGATATTACAGGTAGGAAATGTGGTATTCTGAGACAAGGTCAATGTGCTTTTCAGCACGATGATACCTTCATCCGCACCGGAAAGCGCGGCATAGGCCGCTTCCACAGACTGCACAGGCGCAGCCGCTGTCAGACCTGTGTTTCCATCGCTGCCTGCGGCAGGATCCAGATACACTGTCCGCACCTCGGCAGCAAGGCTGATGACCGGTACCATAGACAGCACCATCACCACAGCACACAGAAAGCTCAAAAATCGTTTCATAAAAATGCTCCTTTCAAAATTCCAATTTAGCGGGCAAGCGCCCGCGGGCTCCTCGTGCATCACGCCTTTGTTTTCGTAACATTTTTGGCTCGGTAACGGCAAAATGTTACGATACCGAGCATTTTTCTAACGATTTATTCCGCATCGTGCACGAGTTGGGGTGAAGCGCCCTTGCGCTTCAAATTGGAATTTATAGAATTGCTAAATTAATTATAATATGGTATTATTTCGATGACAATATATTTTTCGAAGGAATAACTATACTTTTCAAAGGTGCTGTATTCTATGGAAACTAAAAAAAAATACTGGCGCAGAGGCACACCGGATCTGCCGGTTGCCACCTATATTGGCATTGCCAACGATAATATGAAAAAGTGGTCAAAGGAGCTGGAATTTCACAGGGAAACGGAGATCACGCTGGTGGTTCAGGGCACCACCACTATGCAGTTGGGGCAAAAGCAAACCATCTTTCACGCCGGAGACATTTTTATCATCCCTTCCAATCTGTCCCATCGGCGCGTGGTATATTCCTCTGACTGCCGTGTTCACACGGTTGTGTTTTATCCTGATGCCATCCGTATGCACCCAACGCACTATTTTCAAAAAAATTTTGTTGAGCCTTTGATGGAGGACAGGCTGGCGCTGCCCAATCTGTTGCAATCGGAACACCCGGCTTACGAGGAAATATACCACCAGCTGATGCGGCTGGAAAGCTGTCGCATTTATGAAAAGAATTTCAAACAGCATCGTCTTTCTGTGCTTATGAATATTTGCCTTGCCCTGATGCCGCATTGCCGGGTAATTTCCGATGAAACACCCATTCCGGATCCGGGCCACGAAGGTGTAAAGCTGTGTATGCGGTATTTACACAATCATCACACGAAAAAAATAAACATTACAGAGATTGCCGAATTTTGCCATCTGCATCCCAATTATCTCAGCGCAGTCTTTCGGCAGCACACAGGAAAATCCATCGTGGAATATCTAACCGGGCTCCGCATCGAATCGGCACAAAGGCTGCTAAAGGAAGATCTGCCGATAAGCAAGGTAGCGGAGCTTTCCGGCTTTCGCAGTGAGTGCCTTTTCTATCGGAAATTCAAAGAATACACCGGCACAACCCCCAAAGCATACGCAAGGAAAGGAAATGGATAAATTGACAGTTTATCAAACTGTCATCCTGAGCGGAGCAAAGCGAAGTCGAAGGATCTCCTTCGTGTTTGCAGAGGATTCTTCGTCGCTGCGCGCCTCAGAATGACAACATAACTGTTTGATAAATTGGAATTTGAATATATAAAAACCGGATTCGGGAATTCCCGAATCCGGCTTTTTGTTTAGAACCAGTTTGCGATGTTATGGGTGTTTATGAAGGTTTGGAATGCCTCAGGGTTTTGATCCTTCAGAATCCAAAGAATGTCGAAAAGGCTGTACGCCACTTCATTTTCACTTACCAGCACAGTACCATCGGGCAGCTTCACATAGGAAGCAGCATAGATGTCTGCAATAGCACGATCGGCATCGTCGCTATCTCCCTTGAGGATGTTGCTGACCAACACACCGGTCGTACCCTTGGCATACAGGGTATCCTCGTCGGTCTCAAAATCTGCACCGGGAAGGTCAACCAAGCTTACTGCTACACCGGTTTCCAGCGCGTTCATCAGCACCTCGTCACCCAAGAAGGTGGCAGTGTAGTAGATACCGGCATTGCCGGGTCTTAGGGATACGCCGCTGATGTACTGACCGCCAAACTTGTGGAAGCCGTTGGCGGCGGCAATATAGCCTTCCTTTGCCACCAGGGTGCCGGTGACCGTTCCGGTGATCTCACCGTATACACCGTCAGAAACATCATAATCGTCGGTAGCAGAGTCATAAACGGTCATTGTGCCGTTTGTTGTCAGATTGCCGGTGATGTCGTGGCCGTTGAGATCCAGCACAAAGGCGCTGTCCAGTGTCACATTTTCCGCAATATCCTGCGCCAGCACCAGCTTGTGGGCTTTGGTCGTACCGGGTGTTGCCGCAAACATCGCTACCACAGGGACTTCCTTCAGATCTGCTCCTGCAAGAATGACGGTAGCCGTACCCTCGATATTGCCCTTGGTACGGGAGGAGGCATATACTGCGGCAGCAGACACATTTTCTCCCAAACGCACAGTTGCATCGCCCTTTACCGCACCCTGCTTATAGGCTACAGTGTAATCCAGAGGCCCCATATAGATGGCATAGTCGCTTGCTTTCGCAACCGTGGTGTTTGCCAAGGTCATTTCCAAACTGCCCACATTGCCGCAGTAGGTAGCAGCAATGTTATTCTGGAAAGTGGCACCAGAAATATCCAGCTTTGCAGCACCGGTGACAGAGCCACGGTAGCCGCCGGCATATGCCGTCAGCCAGTTGCCGCTGCGGATGGTCACATCGGCAGCGGTGTTCACATCCTGATAGTCATAGTCACCGCCCACAATGGTGAAATAACGATTCTTGTCTGCGGTGTTATTGATGCCCTCACCCAGCACCAGCTTATGGCCGTTGGCAATCAGGAAGTTGTAAGCAGCATTATTGGTGATATGGAGGCGAATGTTGTGGAAAGTGGTATCGCCGTGAATCTCAAACACCTGATTTGCCTGACCGCTGCCGCCGGTGTAGGAGAAGCCGTCATTGGCAGTCTTGCCGGAGATCGTTACATGGAAATCCGCATTGGGCAGGTGGCTTGCCTTGGCACCCAGATCATACAGACCGATGACCACCAGATTTGCCCGGGAATACTCTGAAGCCTTTGTCATTTCTGTCGCCAGAATGGCATACGCCTTCTCCAGCGTCTTAACCGCCTTGGCTTCCTGCTTGCCGTCGTTTGCGTCGTTACCGTTTGTGCCGTCCAGGTAGACCGTAACATTCACGATCTCCGCCTCGGTCACGGTGTAGTCCACTTCACCGTCCTGCAGGTTGCGGATATAGCGGTAAGTATTGCCCATAGACAGCAGACCCATCTGCACCAGGTTGCCGCTGAATTCTGCGCTGTTGGTGTGATCCGGCTCAAAGAAAGCCGCGATCAGCATTGCCTTTTCCGTGTTCATAGGGATCACGTAGCAACCGTCGGCAAAACGAACTGCCTGTTCTGCATTCACCGTTGCCTGGGTCGTTGTGCCGCCATAGCTTTGCAGGTACAGCGTCGCACCGGCAGGCAGATTGTAACCCGTGATATTATGGTTTGCCAGCATTGCGATCAACGCATCTGTGGCAGCAGCTGCCGGGATCACATAGGCAGTGGGCAAGCTGCGGGTGCGCTTGACCACATCCTTAATCGTGGGGTAACGGGTGTAGAGGGTAGCTTCACCGCTGCCCCAGTCAATGGTCTGACCTGTAGTGTTCAGATCGCCCCAGGCTGTCAGGTCAGCCTCTGTGGTGGTACGGGAGCCCGTTTCCAGCACAAAGACAGCCTCTTCCTCATAGGTAGCGCCACTTTGGGCAATGGCAGTACGCTCTGCGGCAACTGTGGTCTTTACCGTCGCATCATTGGCATACAGATAGTCCAGCATACCGGTGACCGCTGCAACGTGGGCCACCGCACGGCGTTCCATGGACTGATTGCCGCCATAAATACCACGGCTTTCCATCAGCACATACAGTGAGCCGTCCAGGGGATAGTAGCCGCCGCCCATATTGGGATCTTTTTCATTGAGACAGGTAGAATAATAATAGCCGTTCAGGCCGTTGGCTTCCAGCTCTCCAAAGGCTGCCTGGTTCATTTTCAGTGCCACGCCACGGAAAGCGTCACTTGTCATAGGGGTAAAGCTGGTGGACACCTGAATATCACCGCAGCTGTTGTTCCACACACGCTCGTGACCATCCAGAACCACTTCCGGCTCAAACAGCAGGTAGCCCTTTTGGAATGCCTGCATTTCCGGAGATTCCAGACGCAGCTGGTCACGGTTGGGATTGATGCTATCCACCAGCAGTCTCTGATACAGCTCCGCACCGTCGGGACTCAGACGGGGAACAACGATCAGGTTGATGCGGTCCAGGATCTGTGCGCCGTAGCCATCCTGCATATAGTGGATCAATGCCAGCGCACCTTCACCGCCGGCAGGCTCGTTGCCGTGCATCTGGGCACGGTAGTAGACCGTCAGACGGTCATCATTCATCCGCGCAGCCGCCTCTTCCACGGTGGCAGCACCGGTCAAATCGGTTTCGGTAAAGATCACCACAGGAATATTCTGTCCCTTTTGGGAAGTTCCCAGGGTAAATACGTACATATTATCCTCTGCTTTGTCCTCTGCTGTCAGATCCGCAAGCAATTCCTGATTGGTGGTCATCTGCTGGGGATCTCTGCCGCTTTTGAACACGGGAAGATCCAATGCATTTTGGTACTTGGGATACATCGAAGCCTCAGACTTCCAGGCTTCTTCATTTGCCAGCACCTCTGTGGTATGAGAGTACATAACGGAGGGAACAAACCCTTCTGCACCCACCTTATCCAGCGTGATCTCCTCCACGGTTTTGGCGGCCGCCTCCTCCTCGCTCATATAAATGTTCTGATAGAGGGTAATATAACCGCTTCGGGATGCCCGGACGTGGTAGCCGCCCTTAGCGTTGGGATAATAGCTGTAGGTGTAGCCGTCCTTGGTCTCGGTGAAATAAGGCGTTACGATGGTGTAGGTGGTGGAAGTGCCCTGTGCCCAGATATCGCCGTAGAGATTGCACTTTACAGCAGAGTTGTACTTGAGCACCAGTCCGGAGAAGTGATCCAGATCGTGGTTGACCCAAACACCGTTGCGTTCAGCAATACCGGAGCCTTCCGGGAATCGGATGTCAGATCCTGCAGGGGCGGTAATATACGCCTGATTCTTTAGCACTTCCCCTTCAACGCTACAGTTTACACTGCCGGAAACTGCCTTTGCGGTAAGCTTTGCCGCACCGGAGAAATTCAGCGTACCGGCACAGGTCAGTGTATTTGCGGAAAGGATACAATCCAGAGTAAAGACCTTCCCCTGAGGGATGTCCACAGCCACCGTGCCAAAGTCTGTGGGCGCTTTGCTCAGCTTGCCGCTTTTCAGTACAAGACGGCTGCTGCCCTTCGTTCCGGTGTGGCTGGTATTTCCCTTGCCCTTGAAAAGCGTGGGAACAGAATCGTAGCCATCCACAATGTAGGTGACCGTTCCACCCATATTGCCGCTGCCGTTACCGGCCGAGAAAATATTTGTGATCTGCGCACCCTGCTGAAGGGTGATCTGCACATCCCCGGTCACATCGCCCTTGCTCCAGCTACCGGCATACAGTGTGCTCACAGTAGCCGTGCCACCCAAGGTCATATTCACATTTCCGCCCACGCCGGCACTGTAGCTGGGTGCTACCACAGCGGCAGTGCCGCCGGTCATGGTCAGCTTGGCGTTGCCGGTGATATTTTTGGTATAGCCGCCGGCATAAATATTGCGGTACTGTCCGGACAGAACTGTCAGATCGGTGTCCTCCACCTCCGCACTGGGGCTGCCGCCCTGCAGACAGAAGAAGTAGCTGTCTGTTTCGTTTACAAAGGGCACGGTGGTCAGTTCCTCGCCCATGGTCAACTTATGGCCGTTACCGCAGATCACGGTGTCGGTGCTGGCTTTCATAAGGGTGAAGGTCATATGCTCAAAGGTGGTCTCACCGGAGGCAATAAGATTGGAGCCGGTACGGATACCGTCTGTACTGTTTTTTGCCCGAATGGTCACAGGGTAATCGCATTCAGGCAGGGTCACTGCGCCTGCGTAATACACTGTGCTGAGCATAATGATCGTACCGCCGCCGTTTTGCAGGAGCTTGTAGGCAGTGGTAAAATTTTGCACCGGAGCAGCCTCCGTGCCGTCACCTGTCTCGTTGCTGCCGTTTTTGGGGTCCATATAGACCGTCACCGGCTCAGCGGCAAAGCTGATCACCGGCACCATAGACAGCACCAGCACCGCCGCCAAAAGCAGACTTAAAAACCGTTTCATAGAGCATTCTCCTAACTTTTTACATAGATGTTGCTATTTTATCACACAGTTTTCCAAAAAGAAAGATTTTTTGATGTCTATTAAATTGACAGTTTATCAAACTGCCATCCTGAGCGGAGCAAAGCGAAGGCGAAGGATCTCCTTCGTGTTTGCAGAGGATTCTTCGTCGCATTGCTCCTCAGAATGACACGTTTTTCTTAATTTTAATGACATTGTCCGCAAGACGCTGTTTATCGGTTTGTTTGTAGCGATTTGTGGACTGTTGCCAAAAATCCCCCTCGGGGGGATAGAAAAATCCTTTATTTTTAAGGTAAAACACGGATTGACTTTCTTGACGAAAAGCTGTAGAATATATTCGATATACTGGCATTCGTATGCAAGTATGTAATGCGAAAACCAAATTACATAGGAGGAATAAAGATTGAAGGATTGGGCATTCACTACATCCGTCGAGGAGATGGAAGCTGCTACCAACGCCCTGTTGGAAACTGCCAACAAGGTCGGTGCTGACACCTGGCAGCAGCGTGTTAAGAACCAGACTCCTCACTGTGGCTTCGGCGAAGCAGGTACCTGCTGTCGAATCTGCTCCATGGGTCCCTGCCGCATCACCCCCAAGGCTCCCCGTGGTATCTGTGGCTGTGACGTTCACGGCATCGTCGCACGTAACTATCTGATCTTCACCGCCGGCGGTGCTGCTACGCACTCCGACCACGGTCGTGAGATCATGCACACCCTGCACCAGACCAAGGAGGGCGGCAACTATCAGGTTAAGGATCCTGAGAAGCTGATCCGCATCGCTAAGGAGTGGGGCGTCGAGACTGAGGGCAAGGACATCTACGAGCTGGCTCACGAAATGGCTGAGATCGGCCTGTTGGAGTACGGCAAGCCCTTCGGCACACAGCGTTTTGTTGAGCGTGCTCCCGAGCACACCCAGGAGCTGTGGGAAAAGGCAGAGATCACTCCCCGCGCTATCGACCGCGAGGTTTCCCAGTCTATGCATATGACCCATATGGGTTGTTCCAGCCTTTCTGAAGCTCTGATCCGTCAGGCTCTGCGTGCAGGTCTGTCCGACGGTTGGGGCGGCTCTATGATGGGCACCGAGTTCTCCGACGTTATGTTCGGCACTCCCCGTCCCATTGACACCGAGGCTAACATCGGCGTTATGGAGAAGGACAACGTGAACATTGTTGTTCACGGCCACGATCCCTCTCTGTCCGAAATGATCGTTTACTACGCTAACGATCCCGAGATGATCGCTTACGCTAAGTCTATGGGTGCTAAGGGCATCACCGTTTCCGGTGTCTGCTGTACTTCCAACGAAGTCACCATGCGTCACGGCATCCCCATGGCTGGTAACTATCTGAACCAGGAGAACGTTGTGCTCACCGGCGCTTGCGAAGCAATCGTTGTTGACGTGCAGTGTATCTTCCCCGCACTGGGCCCCCTGTCCAAGTGCTTCCACACCAAGTTCATCACCACTTCTCCCGTGGCTCGTATTCCCGATTCTGAGTTCATCCAGTTCTCCGCTGAGACTGCCGGTGAAAGCGCACAGAACATCGTGAAGATGGCCATTGAGAACTTAAAGAACCGTAAGCCCGAGCTGGTGCACATCCCCAACCAGAAGCAGAAGGCCCGTGTCGGCTACTCTGTTGAGGCAATCAAGAAGGTCCTGGACGGCGTTGCCAACTCCCAGCTGGACGAGTTCGGCACCACCAAGCCCCTGATCGAGTGTGTCCATTCCGGTGTCCTTCGCGGCGCTGTGGCTATGGTCGGCTGTAACAACCCCAAGGTTCGTCCCGACACCGCTCACATCGGTCTTATGAAGAAGATGCTGGAGAACGATATTATCGTCATCACCACCGGCTGTTCCGCTCAGGCTGCTGCCAAGGCAGGTCTGATGCATCCCGAACAGGCTAAGGAATACTGCGGCGCAGGTCTGAAGCGTGTTTGTGAGCTGGCTGGCATTCCTCCTGTACTGCATATGGGCTCCTGTGTTGATATTTCCCGTATGATGATCCTGGCTTCCGATATCGCTAAGGATTGGGGCATCAACATTTCTCAGGTTCCCGTTGTTGGCTGTGCTCCCGAATGGATGTCCGAGAAGGCTGTTTCCATCGGTAACTACGTCGTGGCTACCGGTATCGAGACCTTCCTGGGCGTGGATCCCTACTCCAAGGGCTCTACCGAGGTCACCGAGCTGCTGCAGGGTGAAAACGGCATCAACCAGTGGGTTGAGGCTAAGTTCGTTGTTGATACCGACATCGAATCCCTGGGCGACAAGATGATCGCTTGCATTGAGCAGAAGAGAGCTGCCCTTGGCATTTAAAAATTCCGCGTCATTCTGAGGAGGGCTTCGCCCGACGAAGAATCCCCAGCTTAAGGGGAGATCCTTCGTAATCCTCAGGATGACACTTGATGAGGTCATTTATGAAAGTTGCGATTACCGGCAAGGGCGGTGTGGGCAAAACCACATTGTCCTCCACCCTGGCAAGGCTTTATGCCGACGAAGGACGCACCGTCCTGGCTGCCGATGTGGATCCCGATGCCAATTTAGGTCTCGCCCTGGGTCTTTCCCAGGAAGAGGTGGATTCCATCGTCCCCATTTCCAAAATGCGCACGCTGGTAGAAGAACGCACCGGCGCCAATGCCGCAGGTAAGTTCTTTAAGCTGAATCCCCAGGTCTCGGACATTCCCGATACCTTCTCTAAGGAGATCAACGGGGTCAAGCTTCTGGTGATGGGCACCGTGGATGTGGGCGGCAGCGGTTGTGTTTGTCCCGAGCACGTGATGCTCAAAAGCATCCTGTCTGCAATGACATACCGCAAAAACGATGTGGTCATTATGGATATGGAAGCCGGTTTGGAGCATCTGGGCAGAGGCACGGCAGCCAATATGGATCAGTTCATCGTGGTCATTGAGCCCGGCAGCCGATCTGTACAGACCTACCGCAACGTAAAGCGGCTGGCATCCGATCTGGGTGTGAAGCAGGTGCGTGTGGTTGCCAACAAAATCCGGGACGAGGCAGATGAGGAGTTCATCCGAAATGCCATTCCCGCTGAGGATCTGTTGGGTATGATCCACTACAACGCCGAGGTCATCGACGCTGACCGTCAGGGCAAATCGCCTTATGACTTCAGCCCCAAGGCAATTGAAGAGATCCGGAAGATCAAAGAAATTCTGGATCAGGAATAAATCCTTAATAAAATAACAGGAGGAGAAAACGTTGACACTTTTTGACAGAGTTTTTAATGGTAACGATTACAACTATGATCGTACCGTTAAGGCCATCGACGAAGCCATCGCAAAGTATGGCGAGTCTGAGGCCGTTGCATTCCCCAACACCGCTTACAACCTGCCCTGCTACTACAGCATCACCGGCAAGAAGATCAATAACCTGGGCGAGCTGAAGACCGCTCTGGAGCAGGATATCAAGCCCATGATGACTCGTAACCCCCGTCTGCAGGACGCTTTCGACAGCGGCGTTGCTTCTGCCCTGTGTGCAGAATTTTTGGAGGTTCTGAAGTACCTGGGTGGTGCTGAGCCTTACGCAGAGCCCGAGATGGGCTTCCTGTCCGATGCTTTCGTTCGTAATCTGGGTCTGCCCCTGGTTACCGGCGACATCCCCGGCGTTGCTGTTATCATCGGCGGCGCAGAAGATCCCGCTGAGACTGTTGCTCTGGCTAAGTCCTATCAGGCACTGGGCCTGCTGGTCACCCTCACCGGTGCTTCCGTTAAGCACTGCGCTGATTCCGGTATGAACCTGGGCGAAGGCGTGCGTGTTGTGCCTCTGGGCTACGAGGATCAGTCTGTTATCCATGTTGTTTCCGTCGCTCTGCGTGCTGCACTGATCTTCGGTGCTATCCAGCCCGGCGACACCAAGCCTCTCTACGCCTACACCATGGATCGTATCCGTGCCTTTGTTAACGCTTACAAGTCCCTGAGCGACGAGATCGTTTCCTACGGTGCCGGCGCAATTCAGCTGGGCTTCCCCGTTATCTCCAACGAGACCGAGAATATGTTCCGTGTTCCCAAGAGCTTGATCCAGCAGCTGGACACCGCTAAGTGGAACGCAACTTCTCTGGAAGCTCGTGACATCAAGCTGAAGATCACCAAGATCGACATCCCCGTTTCCTACGCTACCGCTTTCGAAGGCGAGATCATCCGTAAGGGCGATATGCAGGTGGAAGTGGACGGCTCCCGTGTGGACTGCTTCGAGCTGGTCCAGACCAAGGAGCTGCAGGAGATCGAAGATCACAAGATCGAAGTCATCGGACCCGAGATCGACGAGATCCCCGTTGGCTCCAAGATCTCCCTGTCCTACACCGTCGAGGTTGCCGGCAAGGCTATGCAGGCTGACTTCGAGTCCGTTATGGAGCGTAAGATCCACGCTTGGATCAACTGCATTGAGGGCGTTATGCACACCGGTCAGCGTGATATGATCCGCGTGCGTATCTCCAAGGCTGACTTCGAGGCTGGCTTCAAGTTCGCACATCTGGGCGAAGTGCTGTATGCAAAGGTCAAGTCCGAGTTCGAGGCTGTTGTTGACAAGTGCCAGGTCAAGATCGTTGTGGATGCTGAGAAGAACAAGGAGCTGCGTGCTGCTGCTAACGAGATCTTCAACAAGCGTGATGCAAGACTGGCTTCTATGACTGACGAGTCTGTTGATACCTTCTACACCTGTATTATGTGTCAGGCATTCTCCCCCAGCCACGTTTGTATCGTTACCCCCGAGCGTCTGGGTCTGTGTGGTGCTGTGTCCTGGCTGGATGCCAAGGCTACTCAGGAGCTGGATCCCACCGGTCCTTGCCAGCCCATCCTCAAGACCGGCTGCCAGGACGAGCGTCTGGGCCGCTACGATTCTATGGACGAGGCTGTCTGCAAGTACTCTCAGGGCGCTGTTGAGAAGATCACTCTGTACTCCCTGTTCCAGGATCCCATGACTTCCTGTGGCTGCTTCGAGTGTATCTGTGGTGTTGAGCCCTGCTCTATGGGTGTTGTTATCACCTGCCGTGAGCACGCCGGCATCACGCCTCTGGGTATGAGCTTCTCTGAAATGGCTTCTATGACCGGCGGCGGCGTTCAGACCCCCGGCTTTATGGGTCACGGCAAGCACTTCATCTCTTCCAAGAAGTTCATCGCTGCTGAAGGCGGCCCCGGCCGTATCGTCTGGATGCCCAAGATGCTGAAGGATCAGATGCGTGAGCGTCTGGATGCAACCATTCTGGAGATGTACGGTGTTGAAAACTTCACCGATATGATCGCTGACGAGACCATCTGCGAAGAGGATCCCGAGCAGCTGCTGGAGTTCCTGGGCAACGTGGGTCACCCCGTCCTGGGTATGGAACCCTTCGATATGTAATTTCTCCTATAAAAAAGAACGTTCTTGGGGCACACTCCTTACGGAGTGTGCCCCAGCTATATTCGTGCTTGCACCTTCGTAAGTACGCACCTGGAGGGGGTTTGGAGCGCTTTCTTGCTGTTTCCGTATGCCCCAGTCGGTGTTCTCGCACATCCATTATAACATCGAGCTTGTACGCTGCGCTATAGTTTTTGAATTTTTGTCCTTTTTGCCATAAAAATATACACCCCAAAGGGCGGTACGCCATAGTGATAAATCGGTTTTGAACGAACCCTTTTCTCCAATACTGCACAAAAAATTCCCGAAATGCGTCACCATTCCGGGAATTTTGTTATTTGTCTTGCAGAAAAGTTTTCACTTCAAAACTGCATTGCACCTTAAAAAGGCGGAGATTCATACCAGACAAGGCAAAAAGCGCAGGAATCCTTTGTGGATTGTGAGCATTTTTAACGCAGGCTGGCGTGGATAAACGCCTTTTTAAGGCGGTTTATCACTATGGTGCACCGCCCAAACCTGCGGTATTTGTTATATGAAGAACTTTCTTTGCATAGTTTCTCTTGCCGGGCGGCAGATAGCTAGGAAAATCAGCATTCCTCCCAACAGCACCAGAGCTGTCAGCGGATACAATGACCACAGAGCAAATTTAGGCTGAAAAAAGGTCAGATTCAGCAAAAATCCCATCAAAGGCATAAACACGCCCAGTGCGCACAGCGCACCGCCGATCACATAAAGCACGCCCCTTCTTACATACCGCAGAAGCGTCACCACCGCTGTGACCACCAGACACACAAAGGCTGTCACCGGAAAAGCAAAACTCAAAAACCAGCCACCTTCTGTCGCAATGCTGATGTACAAAAGCAGTACCGCTACCGCCGCAAAACCGCAAGGCACAAAGATCACCGGATTGGGTTTCCGAAACCAGCCGGGAAGCACCATACACACATAAACCGTCAGCAAGGCACAAATGACATATCCCGACCAGCTGATGCCGCCGCTAACCAACAAGTCACATTGCAGACAGATCACAGCCGGGATTAGAAACAGCGTAGTCAAAATAATTTGAATACCCCGTGTGCTGACCTGTACCGCCGGATATTGCTGCCGGGGATAAAAGGGCTGTTCTTCCTGCCGGTATAGATCCGGATGGGCACGGGTGCTGCAAAGGGGGCATTCCCTTTCTGTTTCCGCAAGCTTTACTCCACATTTTGCACAGTACATCCCTTAACTCCTTTCTGCCCCATTGCTCTGGACCTCTGCTTCCAGTTCCATCTCCCGCAAAACACGGTAGAACTGCTGTTCCAAAGCGGACTCTTGAATATTTCTGATAAAGTTCACATACAGGTCATCCCCATAGGATACCACACCGCAGTTATAGGGGGCAGTTGCCTGCACACCCAGAATCACATCAAAGCGCTGAATGTAGGCTTCCATTTCTTTGGGCACTTGCACCCGTCCCAGATTGGACATACTCATACAGGACTTCCGCTCTCCCACAGAATCAAAAATAGCCTTCATAATAAAATTCTTTAAAAACAGTGGGATCACCCGCACCGCCAAAATGGTCTCTGCCCGAATGTTGGTAGCGATCATAGTGCTCATATGCTTAGGGGTGATGTCCAATCCCATACGGTGCTTCACGATCTGACAGATCTCCTCAAAACTGTACCAACCCAACCGGGGCATAATCTCCGGAGAAGTATACATAGCAAAATTTCGAAGGGTGGTACTGGGGAAGAGATTGCGCAGATTCACCGGCATCAGCACCTTGATACTCTTTCGCCGCAGCTGATTGGGTTCATATTCCTGCTGCAGCCGTTGCAGTGCCATCATAAGACAAGCACACAGGAAGGTGGTCAAAGTAACATCGTACTGTTTTGCCTTGGCAAGCACCGCCTTCACCGGCAGGCGGAAACAGGTGACCTTCAGAAAACCATCCTTTTCCGGTGTGCCTTGAAAACGCCAGGCATCATTGGATTTTCGGCTTGCCTGCACCGTACCGCCATATTTCTGAAAGCTGTCCTCCAGCTCTCCCTCTCCCGGTTCTTCCAGCCGGCCCACCACACCCTGCTCCGCAGGAATATGGACACCGTGCTTCTGAAGCAGATATTCTGCCACAAGGCTTTTCAAAAAGATCAGCGCACCGGTACCGTCTGTGAGAGAATGGAACATCTCCACCGCCAGTCTTTCCTCATAGACAATGACACGGAAGGCGCATTTGCGCATCTCCTGACGGGACATACGGGTCAGAGGATAGCTGCTCTCCTGCCGCACTTTAGGTGCGTGCTCCAGCTGCTGCAAATAGTACCAGAACACACCCCGTCGCAGCCGTGCAGCTATGGAGGGGAAGCGGCGCACCGTCACATCCAGTGCCTGCTGCATAATTTTTACATCGATCTTCTCTGTGAGGGTCACAGAAATGCGGAAAATATTGCTCCAATTGTTCCGACGGGCAGCAGGATAGATCTTTGCCGCGTTGTCCAGCCGCAGCCACCGCAGCTTGTTCTCACGGGAGATATAGGCATTGAGAAAACGGTTTATAGACTCCCGGTCATTCCCATCCTCCTGCAATCCATAAAGCAGATAAGCGTGCCAGCGATCCGGTTTGACCATCAAAACAGAGGAAACACCGCACTCTGTCAACTTTTTATGCAGAAGCTCCGCATCGGAGCGCATAATCTCTTCACCGCCCACAAAAAGGATCGTAGGCGGAAGACCGGTCAGATCACCAAATAACGGGGACACCAAGGGGTCTTCCCGATTCTGGGTATAACATTTGGCATAAAAATCCAAGGTTTCCTGCCGCATACTGGGGTCTTTCTCTTTATTCTCCTCATAGGAAGGACCGGAGGAGGTCAGATCCGTCCAGGGAGAAATGGAAATGATGCCTCCCGGCAGAGGCAATGATAGTTCCTTCAGTTTTAAGCACAAGCTGTAGCACAGTCCACCGCCTGCACTTTCTCCGCACAAAACGATGTGCTCCGGCGCATAGCCCTTTGCCAGCAGATACCGGTAGCTCTCCAAAGCATCCTCCAATGCCGCAGGATAGGGATGCTCCGGTGCCAGCCGATAGGCAGTGCAAAACACACGCATACCGTAGTCGTTTGCCAGCATCGTGCCAAAGCCTGTGGTATAGTCAATGCCGCCACAAGCATAGCCGCCACCGTGGAGATACAGCATAACACCCCGTCTGCGCTCATCTCTGGGAATGATCCACACACCGGAAAACCGTTCAAAAGGATGTTCACGGATAATCACACGGGTACGATGTCTCGCTTCCACCATATTGCCCAAAAGCTCCTGCCCCTTACGCAAAGTGCTCAAGGAGCAGCTACTGAGCAACGGACGCAACATTGCCAGCTGATTTCTCACACTTTTTGCAGATGCCATACTGTCCCTCCTTTCTGTCTTAGTTCATACCGCATCAACGATTCTTGAAAAACGCCACCGCCACAACACCGGGACCTGTGTGGGTGCCGATCACGCTGCCCACTATCCGGTAAGGCAGGCTTTCCACCGACTGCGCCCAAAGATGGGCACTGTCCTCGATATATTTTTTCAGATAAACGTCCGTAAGTCCGGTGTAGCCCAGAAGCACAGGTCTGTCAAAATCCACGCCGCCCACTTCCCGGATGTGCGTAGCAAGCAGATTGTTTCCCTGCTTGGAGCCACGAGCCTTGCCCAACATCTGGATCTCCCCTTGCGTCACCGCAAGCACGGGCTTAATATTCAGAAGTCCACCGGCAAAGGCAACCGCGCCGGAGATCCGACCGCCTTTTTTCAAATACTCCAGCGTATCCACCAGTGCCACAATACAGACATCCTGCTTTTGCCGCTCCAGTTCCTCCGCCAAAGTGCGGGCAGACAGTCCACGTTCTGCCAGCTGCAACGCCAGCCTTGTCAGAATGCCGCTGCCAATGGCAACCGTTCCGGTGTCCACCACATAGATATTTTCATATTCCTCTGCTGCGATCAGAGCACTTTGGTATGTGCCCGAAAGGGCAGATGCCAGAGTCAGCACCACAGCGCTATCCCCTGCTTCCGCCACTTGGCGGAACACCTTATCAAAAGCAGCCGGTGTCGCTTGACTTGTGGTGGGCAGCACATCGCTCTCCACCAATTTCTCATAGAACTCCTTGTGGGTAATGGTGACTCCGTCCACATACTCCGTTTCTCCAAAGCAAACCGTCAGCGGAACTACCGCAACACGCTCTGCGTCACCATCCATCAGATCCACCGTGGAATCCACAATAATTTTTACACACATTTCTTTCTCCTTTATTCGGGAAGTCCTTCTTTACTAAGTGTTTGCAAATTGGATGTGATCGTTCCCAGCACCTGATAAAAGGTTGCCCGATCTTCGGAAGAAAATCCTTTTCCCGCAAGCTCCACTGCCACCGCTGCACGGACACACACCTGTTCTGCCGCTTGCGCACCTTCCGGGGTCAACCGCAAAACGGCACGGTAGTTACGCCCCTCACGAGACACCAAACCCTTACGGATCATCTGCGCCACCGCACGGGATACATCCGCTTTATCCCGTCCGCAAAGCTCACACAGCCGTGCTGCTGTCAAGCCATCCTTGCTGCGGTGCAGTGCCAGCAGGTATACGGAAAACGTTCCCTTCAGGTCATATTTTTCCATTTCCTCAGTAGCCAGTTTATGCCAGCAACGGGAGATCTCAAAAATAGCATAGGAAAATTTTTCAAAGCGTTCGACCATATCCTGTTCCCTTTCTCTTTTGTTATTTTTATTATAGCACGCCAGTTGTTGATTTGTCAACATCACTCACAAACGACAGCACCTTGCGCCAGGTCGATTACCGCCTGTCCCAAAAGCTCCGCCGCCAGCAGTGCCTCCTGCCGGGTATTGCCGGCTGCGCCCATCTCCACGATCAACGCCCCGGGAGACAGATCCTGGTTAAACCGCTGAGAACGAAAGCTGATGGGGCGACAGACTCCCGGTGTATTTTTCTCCAACTGGGCGTGTAGTTTCACCGCAAGAGACATATTCTCCAGCCAATGGGGATGGGACAAACCGCTGGCATTTGTTCCCACCACCAGCATGATCCGTGCCGCTGAGCTGCCTTGGGCATCCACAGAAAAAGCTACCTGATCTCCACCTTCCCGTTCCACCGCATCCCGATGAAGATCCAGCACAAGACGGATGGTAGGATATTCCTTCAGATATTTCGCAATGCTCTCCCGGGCATTCCCATAGGCATCGCTGTAAGAAGGACTATCGTGGAGCTGTCTGTCGTGGACTGCTTTTACGCCCCCGGTCTCCAACACCTGCACCAGCCGGTCACCCACTGCCACCATATTGTTGGTGGTATCCTGCGACCGGTAACCCCCTTCTCTTGTGTTCTCATAGCCCTCTGTGCCGTGAGAATGTATGATCAGCACCGTAGGCCCTTCTGAGGTAAGATCCCAGGACAGGTCCCGGGCAAGACCCTCTTCTACATCCATAGACAGACCGCAAATATTATTCACCTCCACCAAGGACGCATCCGACGGATAAAACACCGCCTGCACCGGTTCCGGAGGCTCAGTATCCGAAGGAACAGTCGTCTCTGTAGGCACTGTCTGCAACAGCTCTGTATGCGCAGGAGATGTGGCTTCCAAGGCTTCTGTGGCTTCCGTACCCGCTGTTGTCACCGGCTCTGTTCGCACGATGCGCCCTGTTTCCAAAAACAACAGCGCAGACACTGCGCCGGGAGAGGTCAGCGTATCCACCATCCACTGCCAACCGCCTCCGGCAAGCAACCGCAGCAAAATTGCGCAGCACACCGCCACTGTACCCACCCGTATGCTCTTTCCTTCCCAGTCCATAACATCCTCCTAATGATCAAAAAGCAAAAAGAAGGCGGTGCTGAAGCACCGCCTTCTCTATTTCTATTCCGGTTTCTTCCGCCATTTTGGCCGCGTCCGTAATTCCACTCGCAGGGATTTAAAAAATTCCGTCAAAAGGGCACTGCATTCCTCCTCACGGATGCCCTTCTCCACCGTGGGGTGATGGTTAAATTCCATAGAAAACAAGTCGCACCCAGAGCCGCAAGCACCGCATTTCTGATCCGATGCACCGTACACCACCCGTGGGATCCGGGCATTGATGATGGCACCTGCGCACATAGGACAGGGCTCCAGTGTCACATACAAGGCACACTGCCAAAGCCGCCAACCGCCCAAAGTCTTACAGGCTTCTGCGATGGCTTCGATCTCCGCGTGACCCAACGCAGTCTTTCCGGTCTCTCGTCGGTTTCTGCCTTTTCCCACGATTTTTCCGTCACAAACGATTACACAGCCAACAGGCACTTCCCCTTCCGCTGCCGCTTCTTTTGCCAGCGTCAAGGCTTCGTCCATAAATTCCAGATCTGACACCACGATCCCCCCTTTTAGAAACATTATAGCATTCCTAAAAGGATTGTCAAATTCCAATTTGACACACTGTTAAAAACAGTGTGTCATCCTGAGCGGAGCATAGCGGAGTCGAAGGATCCCCTTCAATTTTCTAGGAGTTCCAATGTTTTTCTTCTTAAGACGGGGATTCTTCGTCGCTGTGCTCCTCAGAATGACAGTGTAAGCGGAGCGACAAACCGGAATTT
>JAZRRS010000047.1:0-2776 GCA_045651005.1 Faecousia sp. | reverse complement strand
GGAATCAAAGATGGGAGCCATGCCGATAAATTTTAGTGTTTTTGTATCTCTCAATACGCCAAAGTTGTTCAGATGACGGTCTGTGTTGGTCAAAACAAAGTCCGTTAAGATTTGATATTCCAAGAAGTTTCTCACCTGATCATCGGATAGACCATATGCCACACAAACTTGAATAAAATGCTCATACATGGAAGTGGCATTGTTCTTCTTTTTTGAATCCACAACATCGATGGCTGGGATCAGCTCAACGCAGTCAGATGTAAAACTCTCACAGATGCAGTAAGCCTGGGCGGTATTCTCCAAATGAATGGGTTTGTAAGAAACAAATGGCTGAGTATTTTGATTTTGGTGAAGTAAGGTTGCAACTACTTCGTTTAAGCTTTCCTGAGAATTGCCACCATGGTTGCCTTTGATCAAACACCGTTTCCTATCGGAAATGATCCATTTTTTACGCAGCTCACCCTGTACTGAAGAACTGGGAGAAAAAGCATTTGCCGGAAGTTCATTAGTAGCATCTTCAGCTCCAAACTGCATATTTCCTACGGCATCCCGGAAATCGTTGGTGAACAGATTGACATCATCCCAGCCGGCTTCCATTTCCAGAGGCTTGATCCAATAATGATCTGTCAGGCTCAACCCCAAATTCCGAACCAGATATTCCTGCGGTGTCGCAATGCCCAGCTGTGCCAAAATGTGTTTGATATTGCCCTGACCCACAGGAACGGCACGCCGCAGCCACCATTTCCGAAGTGCTTCCGAATCTATGCAGCCTCCCAAGGGCAGAAGCTCGGGATTTTGTGGTTTGGAGGCTTTGAAAATCGCACCGGAGGAAATGTCGATCAGCAGGGAGCAAACCGGGGTATCCCGGTGCATTAAGATGTACATTTTCTCATTCATTGTTTCACCAACTTTCAAATCCGTTCTTTTCAAGCAGAAGATGGTCTATTTTCGATTCAATTTGCAAAGATGCTGCAGCTTTCAGGCTATCCAATAGAGAAGTCCGAAATACAGCAGGGAACGGCAGTGTATATTGCTTCCCTTCAAAATAGAACATGGTTGCAATTTTACTGTTATGGCAGAGCCACCGTCCGGCAGTTTTGTATTTTTCACAGTAAAATCGCTGACCTTGAATAATATCTGCGGAAAGTTCATTAGAGGAAAGAATAGATGCACCAAGAAAATTATCTGGCAGCAGAAGTTCTTCTGTTGTACAGCCCAAGACGGTGGATAGACGCAACAAAATATCTCCATTTGCAGAAGTTAGCTTTTTGTGGCCCTGTTCGTAGTCCTGCAGAGAACGGAAGTTTACGCCACTCATTTCTGCCAGTTCTTTTTGTGTCAGATTTCTGCTTTTTCTGATTTGCCTTAATTGCATGATCCTCACCTCAACTATATTATACGCAAAAATGCGTACAATAGTCAAGAGGATATTATAATCGTTGAAGACAACGAAAATGGTGTAATTACTCCGCATCAAATTTCTATCTCCTATATTATTTTCTTACATATAGGTGGTGCAATGCTGACTTATTGGGTATAGTGAAAATTGGAACAGGAACAATAAATGGAGCTAGCAAAATAATGTTGGAGGTAGACCATATGGAATACGGAACTGTGACAGCTTTTAAAAACCATCTTATAGAGGAAGAGCGAAGTGAAGGAACGATTGAAAAATACCTGCGGGATGTAAGGGCGTTCCTTCTGTGGCTTGCTGGAAAGCCCATCGCCAAGGTTCATCTCATAGAATGGAAGGAGTATTTGCTGGCGAGGGACTACAAGCCTGCCACGATCAATGCAATGATTGCATCTGTTAATGCTTATTTGCGTTTTATTGGACAGGAGAACTGCATCATCCGGGGACTCCGTTTGCAGCGCAGCACATTCAGAAGTACAGACAAAGAACTGACTGCGGAGGAATACCGGCGACTGGTAGAAAGAGCCCGTAGTCTAAAAAAAGAACGGCTGGCATTGTTACTGGAAACCATCGGTGGCACCGGGATACGGGTCAGTGAAGTTAAATTTATTACAGTGCAAGCGGCACAGAACGGGAGAACGGAAATCTCTCTGAAAGGGAAAATACGAACGATTATTCTGCCGGGAAAGCTTTGTCGCAAACTGCTTAAATATGCAAAGAAAAATAAAATCGCTTCCGGCGAGATCTTTCTCACCAGAAGCGGTAAAAGTATGGATCGGAAACAGATATGGGCAGAAATGAAAAGACTTTGCGCTTGTGCCGGCATTAGCAGCACAAAAGTATTTCCGCACAATTTACGGCATCTGTTTGCACGGGTATTTTATAAGGCACACAAAAATATCGTGTATCTGGCAGATGTATTGGGTCACAGTAGCATTGAAACAACACGTATTTATTTGATTTCAACTGGTGTGGAACACGCCCGGCAGATAGAGCAACTACAGTTGATAAGTTAGACAAAATACGCATTTTGTCTTCTATCGGCAAAGCATAAAAGGAATAATGCGGAAAATAGTTTCCATTTCTTTCCAACTATGGCGGATGTAACTAAATGATGAACCAAAACAACCAGACCGGAAAAGCCTTTCTCTTTTCCCCGGTCTGGTTGTCGCGCCTGTATTAAATTTTTCTTGCATTTTAAAGCGTTGTGTGCTACCCTATTGGTACCGTCAAGAGTTATGCGCAAAATAGTTTGCAGACTCCGGCCGAATGAGGTCAGCCGGCAATAGAGGTGTCCTCAAAAGCCGCCTCTAAATGCTTCATATTCATGTACTTCTTGTTGCCCCACTGGGTACCGGCCAC
>JAZRRS010000046.1:0-15043 GCA_045651005.1 Faecousia sp. | reverse complement strand
GTCTGGGCAAGGCCGAGAAGGGCGCTGAGGAAGTGTTTATCCAGGATGCCGGCGATACCGGCCTGGAGGCCGGCGCCCGTGTGGATGCCGACCTGTTCCTGGAGGCCAACAAGCAGGCTAAGGCTGAGGGCAAGGCCCAGGCTACCTTTGTGCCTGTCCACAGCTACTCCTCCGTGGACGAAGCCATTGCTGCTTATACCGATGGCTCCATCGGTCTGCACGCTCCCATCCGTGTCCGTTACGGCAAGGAAGTGGACGGCGTTATGCAGTACCGCCTCATTGATGCTACCGTCGGTCGCCTGATCTACAATGAGCCCATTCCTCAGGATCTTGGCTTTGTAGACCGCACTGTTCCCGGCCACGAGTTCGATTTGGAAGTTGATTTCCTGGTGGATAAGAAAATGCTGGGCAAGATCATCGACAAGTGTATCCGTAAGCACGGCTTCACCGTAGCTACTGAGATGCTTGATCGTGTCAAAGCACTGGGCTATAAGTTCTCTACCAAGGGTGCTATCTCTGTTTCCATTGCAGATATGGTGGTGCCTGAGATCAAGTATGAGCTGGTTCGTCAGGCCGAGGAAAAGGTCGTTGAAATTGAACAGTACTACCGTCAGGGTTATATCACCAATGAAGAGCGTTACCGTCTGGTGGTTCAGCAGTGGGAAAAGACAACTGCCGACGTCACCGGTGCTCTGCAGGGCAACCTGGACGAGTTCAACCCCATCTATATGATGGCTGACTCCGGTGCTCGTGGTAGTATGGCTCAGATTCGTCAGCTGGCAGGTATGCGTGGTTTGATGGCGGATACCGCAGGTCGTACCATTGAGATCCCTGTTAAGGCAAACTTCCGTGAAGGTCTGAGTGTTCTGGAGTATTTCATTTCCTCCAGAGGCGCTCGTAAGGGTATGACGGATACCGCTCTTCGTACTGCTGACTCCGGTTACCTGACCCGTCGTATGGTGGATGTTTCTCAGGATGTGATCATCCGTGAGCACGAATGTGGCACCAAGAACGGTATTTGGGTGGGCGCTGTCTATGATAAGAACGGTGACGTTGTGGATTCCTTCGGCAACCGTATCCGTGGCCGCTATCCCGTGGAGGATATTGTTCACCCCGAGACCGGTGAACTGATTCATTCCAAGGAAGTTATGATGATGCCCGAGGATGCTGAGAAGTTCGAAAAGGCTGGCATTGAAAAGATCTATATTCGTACCATTCTGGGCTGCCGTGCTCGCGTGGGTGTTTGTGCTCGTTGCTACGGTATGAACCTGGCTACCTCCAAGGAAGTGGATCTGGGTGAAGCTGTTGGCATCATTGCTGCACAGTCCATCGGTGAGCCTGGTACTCAGCTGACTATGCGTACTTTCCACTCCGGTGGTGTTGCAGGTGACGATATCACTCAGGGTCTTCCCAGAGTTGAAGAATTGTTCGAGTCTCGCCGTCCCAAGAAGATGGCACAGATCTCCGAGATCACCGGTGTGGTTTCCGTTGATGACACGCACCGTACTGCGCTGCGTAATATCACGGTTACAGCAGAGGATGGAGAGGTTAAGACATATCAGGTACCTTATTCTGTAGGCTTGAAGGTCACCCACGGAAAGACTGTTTTGAAGGGTCAGCCCATTACCGATGGTGCTCTGTATCCTCAGGATGTTCTCCGCATCTCCGGTGTGGAAGCTGTTCAGGATTATCTGGTGCAGTCCGTTCAGGCTGTGTACCGTCAGCAGGGCGTTGAGATCAACGATAAGCATATTGAAGTTATCATCCGTCAGATGATGCGTAAGATGCGTGTTGAAGATCCCGGCGATACTGAATTGCTGACCGGCAGTTCTGTGGATACGTTTGAATTTGAGGATGCCAATGCTGCTGTTCAGGCTCGCATCGATGCCGGTGAGACAGAGCTTCGTTTGGCTGTGGCATCGCCTATGCTGCTGGGTATTACCAAGGCAGCTCTGGCAACGGATTCCTTCCTGTCCGCTGCATCCTTCCAGGAAACCACTAAGGTGTTGACTGATGCTGCTATCAAGGGCAAGGTTGACCGTTTGGTTGGTCTGAAGGAGAATGTGTTGATCGGTAAGCTGATTCCTGCAGGCTCTGGTCTGATGGCATACCGTGACTATCAGACTTGCATCGCTCCTGAATCCTATTTGGAGGAGACGGAAGTGATTGCGGAAGAGACTGCTTCCGCAGATGAAGAAGAATAATAATAGAAATCGCCCCTTCCTAGGAAGGGGCGATTCAATTTTTGTTTTACATTAGATGTCCAGATCCATTTTGGAAATAACAGCAGCACAACGGGGGCACAGACCCTCTTCGTTCGCCTTTTCAGAGTGCATCCAGCAACGGGGGCACTTCTCTCCGCGAGCTTCGCTGACACCAACGGTGAGACCGGTGATGTTAGTACCATTTCCTACGGTTGCACCTTCCGGTGCAGCCTCCCAGTCGCAAGAAGACACGATGAAGATCTCTGCAAGATTCAGGCCATCGCAGGCAGCCTTCAGTGCTTCGTCGTCTGTGCACAGGCTGACGTGTGCTTCCAAAGCCTTACCGATACGCTTGTCGGCACGGGCGATTTCCAGAACACCGTTTACATCTTGACGCAGCTTCATAACTGTGGACCACTTTTCCATAGTGGCTTCGTCCAGTGCATAGGCGTCAAAATTCACGGGCATCTGATTCAGCAGAACGTTTCTGGCATCATCACCGTCACGGTGGGGCATTGCCTGCCAAATCTCATCGCAGGTGAAGGCAAGGATGGGGGCGAAGAGCTTTGCCATAGCATCCACAATCAGGAACAGGGCAGTCAGTGCACTGCGGCGGCGCAGGCCGTCTTTTTCTTCGCAGTACAGACGATCCTTGATGATGTCCAGATAGAAGCTGGACAATTCAACGACGCAGAAATCATTGATGGCGTGAGAAACCATATGGAACTCGTAGTTGTCATAGGCCTTGCGGCATTGCTTTGTCAGTGCGCTGAGCTTTGTCAGTGCCCACTTATCCAGTTCTTCCATCTGCTCTGCGGAAACCAGATCGTTAGCATCAAATTCATTGAGGTTGCCAAGACAGTACCGGGCAGTGTTACGGAACTTCAGATAGTTCTGGGCGATCTGCTTGAAGATCTCTTTAGAGCAACGCACATCTGCGTGGTAATCGGAGGAAGCTGCCCACAGACGGACGATGTCTGCACCGAAGTCCTTAATCAAGTCAGCAGGATCAACACCGTTGCCAAGGCTCTTGTGCATTGCACGACCTTGACCATCAACGACCCAACCGTGGGTCAGCACCTGCTTAAAGGGAGCGCCCTGATCCAGTGCGCCAACAGAGGTGAGCAGGGAAGACTGGAACCAACCACGATACTGGTCAGCACCTTCGAGATACACATCAGCAGGCCACAGTTCGGGAGTTCTGTGCATCAAGGATGCAAAATGGGTAGAACCGGAGTCAAACCAGCAGTCCAAAGTGTCTGTCTCTTTGGTAAAGGCCTTGCCACCACAGTGGGGACAGGTGAAGCCTTCGGGAGCAAGCTCCATAGCTTCCTTTTCAAACCAAATGTTGGAGCCGTGCTCATCAAAGAGCTTGGAGATTTTTTCGATGGATTCGGGTGTGGACACAGGCTTGCCGCAGTCTTCACAATAGAAGACAGGAATGGGAAGACCCCAACGGCGCTGACGGGAGATACACCAGTCAGCACGCTCGCGGATCATACTGACCATACGGTCTCCACCCCAGGCAGGATACCACTGCACATTTTCGATGGCTTCAATGGCTTGATCCTTGAAAGATTCCACGGAGCAGAACCACTGAGGCGTTGCACGGAAAATAACAGGCTTCTTGCAACGGTCGTGATGGGGATAGGAGTGGACGATTTCTTCAGCAGCAAAGAGAGCACCGCTTTCTTTCATATCAGCGAGGATCACAGGGTTGGATTCCTCGGTCTTAAGACCGGCGTACTTGCCGGCATAATCCGTATGGCGACCGTAATCATCCACAGGCACAACCAGCTCCATACCGTAGCGCATACAGGTCTGGTAGTCATCAGCGCCGAAGCCGGGAGCTGTGTGGACACAGCCTGTACCGGAGTCCATAGTAACATACTCTGCCCAAACAAGACGGGAGGTCTTATCCAAGAAGGGATGCTGTGCCAGCATATTTTCAAAGAAAGCACCGGGATAGGTTGCAACTACTTCGTAATTCTCGAAGCCACCCTGCTTCATTGTCTTTTCCATCAGTGCTTCTGCCATAATATAGGTCTCACCGTTTTCTGCCTTCACCAGCACATAGGTGTCGCGGGGATGCAGACAGATGGCCATATTGCCGGGCAGTGTCCAAATGGTGGTGGTCCAGATGACGAAGAAGGTCTTGCTCAGATCAAAACCGGTGAGCTTGCCTTGATCGTCCTTTACAGCGAATTTAACATACACAGAGGTACAGGGATCATCCTTGTACTCAATGTCTGCTTCTGCCACAGCCGTAGCGCAGAAAGGACACCAGGTAACAGGCTTAAGACCTTTGTAAATAAAGCCCTTGTCGAACATACGACCAAAGACTTTCACTTCCTGAGCCTCGAAATGTTTGTTCATAGTGCGGTAGGGATTTGCCCAGTCGCCCACAACACCAAGACGGCGGAAGCCGCTCATCTGCTTCTGAATGAAATCTTCGGCAAATTCTTCACAGGCAAGGCGGAACTGGGGGACAGTCATATCCCGGTTCAGCTTTTTCTTGGAATTCTCAATAGCACGTTCAATGGGAAGACCGTGGTTGTCCCAGCCGGGCACATAAGGTGTGTAGAAGCCCATCATAGCGTGGCTGCGAACAATGAAGTCCTTTAAGGTCTTGTTCAGGGCGTGACCCATATGGATAAAACCATTGGAGAAGGGAGGGCCGTCGTGAAGAACAAAGGGAGGAAGCTCCTTGTTCTTTTCCAGCATCAAATCATACAGACCCTGTTCGTTCCAACGATCCAGCATACCCGGTTCGCGGTTGGGAAGGCCGGCTTTCATAGGGAAGTCAGTCTTCGGTGTAATAATGGTGTTTTTATACTCCATTGGAAATAACCTCCATTTATAATACAAAATAAAAACGCCTTTGTCTCCATCAAGAGACAAAGGCGTAATATACCTCTGCGGTACCACTCTTGTTCCGGTTTCCCGGCACTCGTAGACGCTGTATCGGGCGTACCCGTCGCTGCCTATAGCCCAAAGGGGTTCGGAGCGCTGCTCAAAGGGGATACCCAAATGGCTGCTTGCTGCCTCGCATCAACCGGCAGCTTTCTGAAAGCAGGGGGCAAAAGGGCGTGTCCTTGTCAAAGCATTTTATTTATTATCGTTTTTCTGGGTGGGGTTGTAATTGCGACCGAACTGTAGGTTAGTGAACTTGCCGGTGGTAGTTTCGTTGATGGGATGCTTAGGCTCAGCCTTAGGGGCATCGTCCTCAGTTGTACCCACCAAATCCTGCAGATTTGCAGAGATTTCATCAGCTACAGCATCGGCAGCATTGTCAAGTGCTCCTTCACTGCGGTCAAAATCAAAGGCAGTAGAGTCGTTGGAGACAGGACGGTTTGCTTCCTTGATGCGCTCCAGCGCCTGAATGCAGGTGCGGATCTGTTCCTGCAGATCGCTGATCTTTTGTGCAGCGACCTTCTTAGCATCTTCTACACGTGCGTTTTCAGCGGCAATCAAGGTGTCCGCATTCTTTGCGTTTTCAATTACGGTGGCGTTGGCATCCTTCAGCATCTGAGCACACTTAGCCTCTGCATCCTTGACCATCATATCACAGGTCTTTTGGGCATTGACAATGGCATCCTTCATGCTGGCTTCGTTTTTACGGTACTCCTCCAGCTTGCTGACCAGCACCTTCATTTTGCTTTTGAGCAGTGCGTTCTCCTTGTAAAGGGTAACATAGTCTTCGGTCAGAGGCTCCAGAAACTCATCCACAGCCTGCATATCATATCCACCGAAGGCAGCACGGCCAAAAGATATCTGATCTATCTGTTGCGGTGTAAACATAATGTATCCTTTCTGATATTAAAAATAACTCTCGGTTTCGGTGGGAATGTTATCGAGGCAACCAACCACATCCATATTGTGGGGGCAGAAGAAGTAAGTAGACTGTGCGATCTTCTTGACTTTGCCGTCCAGAGCGTAAACGCTACCGGAAAGGAAATCTACTACGCGGCGAGTCAGGGACTTGTCCATATTCTCCATATTGAGAATAACAGCCTTACGATTGCGAAGCTCATCAGCGGCCTTTGCAGCATCGTTAAATGCCTTTGCGTGGAACAAAACGACTTCCTGCTTGTTGCTGCCGGAGCCTACCACCTGGCCACTAAAGCCGGAAGTGGTGGAGGGGCGGAAGCTACTCTCACTGGATGGAGCATCGGCGGCAAAAGGAGAAGTGCGGCGGCTACGGGGGGTAGCTTCCTCTTCAGCATCTTCGTAGCTGTCGTTGGTGTCGTCCTCGTATTCATCTTCGTATTCATCGTCGGAATAGGGTTGGGTAAACTTCTTGATGTTATCCCAAAGGCTCATATCTCTGTATCCTCCTAAATATATGTCTTTAACCGGAGTGCGCCCTAAAAAAGGGCATACCTAGCCCAGTCTTATATCTATTACCTATTATCCTATTTTTTTGTCGTTATGTCAACAGAAAGGTGGTATTTTTCTTTAAAAAATTTAAAAAATTCTTGGATAATTTACAGCATT
Source organism: Faecousia sp. (assembly GCA_045651005.1). GTDB lineage: Bacteria > Bacillota > Clostridia > Oscillospirales > Oscillospiraceae > Faecousia. The sequence continues at coordinate 8,342 of JAZRRS010000046.1, read as the reverse complement.
AAGAAAAAAGTGTAACACAAATGTTTGATAAAAGAAATTTTTGCAAAAAAGTAGCGGAGCAATCACTGCTCCGCCACGTTTTTAGGTTTGTGCAGCAGCCTTTAAAGGCCGTATGGGTGCAAGTGTGGAGATGGCGTGTTTGTAAATCATTTGCTGTTTGCCATCTGTGACCAGAACGACCACAAAGCTGTCAAAGCCTGTGATGGTTCCCCGGAGTTGAAAACCATTCATCAAAAACAGTGTTACCGGTACATTTTCCCTGCGCACTTCCCCCAGAATGGCATCTTGTAAATTTACTTGTTCAGACATATGTATACCCTCTTTACTTTCGACAATGCTGTGCATTGTCTTATTTTGGTTTCCCGAACGGGATATACATATTTTAGCATTATCTAATTGTCATTTTCCTGCAGAATCTGTCGAGCGGACTGAAGTATTTCGGCTGTTTTTTCACCGGGCATTCTGCGGAGCCAATGCATATTCGGATTTCTCCGGAACCACGTGAGCTGTCGTTTTGCGTAATGCCTTGAGGACTGCTGAACTTGCTGAACAGCAGTCTCTACAGAGCTGTTGCCGTGCAGCACTCCAAGAAATTCCTTGTAGCCGATGGCTTGCATTGCGGTACATTTTTCGGGAATGCCCATAGCTAAAAGTTTGCGGATCTCATCCAGGAGACCTGCTTCTAGCATCAACTCCACCCGTCGATCAATGCGATCGTACAGGTCTTGTCGGTTATGATCCTCCAAACCAAACCAGAGCGGGGTGTAGCGTGGGGGTATAGCCTGGGTCATACGGTTGTGCTCTGTAATGGTTTTGCCGGTTTCATAGTATACTTCCAAGGCACGAAGCACACGTTTTCGATCCGCAAGATGCAGCCGTGCGGCACTGTCCGGATCAATGGAGGACAGCAGCTTTAGCATTTCCTCCATACCTTCCCGATCTGCCTGTGCTTCCAGTTTTTCTCGCATACCGGTGGATGGATAGGGAGCAAAGCTGTTGCCTCGTATAAGGGCATCCATATAAAGCCCTGTTCCACCTGCAATGATGGCGGTTTTGCCCCGGGAAAGGATGTCGTCAAGGATAGGTGTTGCCATTTCACAGTAACGGCTGACCGAGAAATCTTCGCTGGGCTCGGCGACATCCAGCATATGGTGGGGGATGCCTTCTGTTTCCTGCGGGGTGGGCTTTGCTGTGCCAATGTCCATATGCTTATAGATCTGCATAGAATCGCAGGATATTACTTCACCACTGACCTCTTTTGCAAGCGCAACTGCCAGTGCGGTTTTGCCGGAGGCGGTAGGTCCGGCAATGCATATAATATTTTTCATAACCGTCCTCCTCTTCGGCTTTTCATAAAGTGCTGAGCGTGGTTATCGTTTAAATTGCTTTTCCAACTGTTTCTTGCTGAGGCTCACGCAAATGGGTCTGCCATGAGGGCAGTATTTTAGATCTTCTCTTTCCATTACCTGTGCAACCAATACCTGAAGCTCTTTCTCGTCGGTATGCCAGCCTGCTTTAATGGCAGCTTTACAGGCAACTGTGTGAAGCAGTTCATCCCGAATGTTCTGGACCCTCTCTCTTCGACCGTTCAGAAGATCGGAAGCCAGTGTTTCTACTGCGTCTGAGGCATCGTCGGGGGAGAGATCCATAGGGATCTGCCGCAACAAAATCGTATTATCACCAAAGGGGTCGATTTCAAAACCAAGATCTTCCAAAAGGGGTTTGTTCTCCACCAAAATGGCAGCGGCATCCGGGCCGAGACGGCAGGGAACAGGGGAAAGCAGCGCCTGCGCGCTGATTTTTTCCTGGTTGGCTTTCAGTTTGTCAAAGAGAATGCGCTCGTGAGCGGCGTGCTTGTCGATCAAAAAGGCATCCTCGCCCTGTTCCACGATCACATAGGTGCGGTAAAGCTCTCCCACCAACCGCCACTGTGGAAGCTCGGGCATAGGAAGTGTCTCCTGCTCCATAGGCGGTAGCTGCTGAACAGGGGGGATCGGTGCTGGGACAGCAGGCTTTGGCGCTTCCGGAAGTGGAGGCAGTTGCGTCGGTTTTTGCGGCAGTGCTGCGTTTCGCTGGTTTACTGCTGGTGCAGACGCCTTGGGAATGGCAGCTGCGGCTGCAATGGCGTTGCGGGGATCTGGCTGAGGTGCTTCCTTGACAGCGGCAGAGAATGCTTTGAATTCCTGAGGGGTCATTGTGCGGAAAAAACTCTCCTGCTTTGAGGAGGAAGGGGGTGCAACTGCCGGCTTTTTCTCTGGAGATGCCGGGGGAGCGGTGCTTTTGGGTGCGGATGTTTTAAATTGCAGCTCCGGTCTGTCCGGAGTCTTATTCAGCGCACCCAAAACGCCGTAATGTACGCAGTCAAATACCGCCTTTTCGTTCAGGAACTTAACCTCGGTTTTGGCAGGATGTACGTTTACATCCACTGCATTTACGGGTATGTTCAAATGCAACACACAGGCAGGGAATTTACCTACCATCATTTGATTACGGTAGGCTTCTTCTAAAGCTGCGATTAAAAGCTTGGATTTCACGGGTCTGTCGTTGACAAAAAAGGTTTGTAAATTGCGGCTGGGTCGTGCATCCGTAGGCTTGGAAACATAACCTGTAAGGTGATAACCATCCCAGGAACTGTCCACCTTTACCATTTTTCCACCGTCTCTGCCGTAAACACAGTATACCGCAGCTTCAAGACCACCGTTGCCGGGAGTGGACAAAACTTCTTTGCCGTCACGCAGGAAGCGGAAGGCCACGTTGGGGTGTGCCAATGCTTGCTGTTGTACCACAGACGCTATTCTGCCACCCTCTACCGTGTCGGCTTTCATAAATTTCATACGGGCCGGGGTGTTGTAGAACAGATCCCGGATAATAATGGTAGTGCCGTCGGGACAACCGGCTTCGCAATTATCGGTAATTGTTCCGCCTTCCAGATGAAGGCTTGTACCGCACATGGCACCGGGGGTTTTGGTCAGAAGATCGATGCGACTGACGGACGCAATGGCAGCCAAGGCTTCTCCACGAAAACCCATAGTGGTGATAGTGGCAAGATCGTCAGCACTGCGCAGTTTGGAGGTTGCGTGCCGCAAGAATGCGGTCTGTGCATCTTCGGGAGTCATTCCGCAGCCGTTATCTGTTACACGCAAGAAGGTCATACCGCCATCTCGGATCTCTACGGTGATCTGTGATGCACCGGCATCAACGGAATTTTCTGTCAGTTCCTTAACCACGGAAGCAGGACGTTCCACCACTTCGCCTGCGGCGATGAGGTTCGCAATATGGGGATCCAGCTGTATAATTTTCGGCATATTAGCCTCCTATCATTGCCAGTGTACCAATCAAATTGATGGTCATATGCATTAGAATCGGTGTCCAAATGGAATCTGTAAAGACATAAGCAAGGCCCAGGCACAATCCGGCAGGAATGTATTGAATGAAGCAGAGGATCAGCTGCAGTGGCTCATACATAGTGATGTAGCCAACCACGTGCAGAGCACCGAATATGGCGATGGAAATTACGAATGCTGCCAGTTTGTTGCGGTTGTACAGACAGCGGAATACCAATCCCCGATACAGCACCTCTTCTACAATGGGAACGAGGAATACGGTGCTGATTGTCAGCAGAAGGGGACTTTCCTGCACCATATCCATAATGGAGTTGTCGTTGACATTGAAGAAGTCCGGGGCAATCATCAGGATCACCATAGAGAGGACTGCGTTCATAATGTTGTACCCAGCGAAGCAAATACCCAAAGTAGCGAACATCCGTCCCGGACGGGAGAAGCCGGCGGCACCGTTTCGGATAATAAAACGCCAGAAGATCAAGAATACCGCCACAAAGTTGATAACAAACAGGGTGGTGTTCAGCTGCGTATTGGAAAGAGGATAACCCAAAAGGTCGTTGCCGATCACAAGGATGGAGGGCAGAACGGCTAGTTGCAGAACAAAGTAGATCCAGCCGGCGATCAGCTCAAAACGGGTCATTTTAACAGAAAGTTCTTTCATAATCACTCCAGCATTTTCTTAAGCTTATATAGCTCATTCATGGCTTCAATAGGGGTTAGCGTTTCTACATTCATTTTTTCCAAAATGCTGCAAACTTGACTGCTTCGCAGATCAAGCATACTCATTTGTGCCTCCGGCTCTTCCTTAACAATGTGGGTGGGAGCGGGTGCACCTTCGGCTTCCAGCTGCGCAAGAATATCACGGGCACGGCTGACGACGCTGTTGGGAAGGCCTGCAAGCTTTGCTACTTCAATGCCAAAGCTGTCATCTGTAGCACCGGGAACGATCTTTCTTAGGAAGATCATCTTATCCCCACGCTTTTTAACTGCAATGTTGTAATTCTTTACATTGGGGAGCTCGTCTTCAATGGTGCTTAGTTCGTGATAGTGGGTGGCAAACAAGGTCTTTGCACCCAAATGACGGGGACTTGCGGCATATTCCAGTACGGCACGGGCAATGGACATGCCGTCGTAAGTGGAAGTACCTCTGCCGATCTCATCTAAAATCAGCAGGCTTTTTGAGGTAGCATACTTGAGAATGGAAGCCACTTCCGCCATCTCAACCATAAAGGTGGACTGGCCGGAAGCCAGATCGTCGCTGGCACCGATTCGGGTAAACACCCGGTCTACAATGCCAATCCGGGCACTGCGGGCAGGCACAAAAGAGCCGATCTGTGCCATCAGCACGATCAGTGCGACCTGGCGCATATAGGTGGATTTACCTGCCATATTAGGACCGGTAATAATGGAAACTTGATTGTCTGCAGCACCCAGTCTTGTGTCGTTGGGGACAAAGAGGGTGTCTCCCAGCATTTGCTCCACCACAGGGTGTCTGCCGTCGATAATGGTGATCTCGCTATCCAGCGTGATCTCGGGACGGCAATAATTGCGCTGAACGGCGACGGTGGCCAGGGAACAGAGGGTATCTGCGGTTGCAACAGCAGCTGCGGAGGTCTGAATACGGGCAGCCTGTGCCGCCAGATATTCACGCAGCTGCGTAAATATCTGGTATTCCAGGGCGGTAAGCCGTTCCTTTGCGGTGAGTACCTGGTTTTCCAGATCTTTCAATTCCTGGGTAATGTAGCGTTCGCAGTTGGTAAGGGTCTGCTTGCGAATGTAATGCTCAGGTACTTGATCAATAAAGGATTTGGATACCTCTATGTAGTAGCCGAAAACCCGGTTATATCCCACTTTCAGTGTGCGAATGCCGGTTTTTTCTCTTTCGGAGGCTTCAATGGCGGCAATAGTACCTTCACCGCCGTTCATTATATCCCGGAGACGGTCCGCTTCTTCGTTGGCACCTTTGCGGATAATGCCGCCTTCCCGTACAGTCAAGGGAGGTTCGTCTACGATAGTATTTTCAATAAGACCTGCGCAGTCTGATAGCTCGTCGATACATTGTGACAGCTTTTGCAGCATAGAGCTTTCTGCTTGCTGCAGTTGCTTTTTTACATCTGGCAGGGAGCGCAGACCACGGGCAAGGCCCAGCAGATCACGGCAATTGACTGTGCCTGTGACAATACGGGTGGTAACACGCTCAAAATCCGTGACATCCTTCAGTGCTTCGATTAGTTCGCCACGGCAAACGGTAGCTTTTACCAATTCCTCTACGGCGCAATGTCTCCGCCCAATCTCGGTGGGGTCGAGCAAAGGCTTTTCCAACCAGCTGCGCAGCATACGTCCGCCCATAGCGGTGTGTGTTTTATCCAGCACCCACAGAAGGCTGCCCTTCTTCTCTTTGGAACGCATAGTTTCTGTCAGTTCCAAATTTCTCCGGGCATCCAGATCCAGTTCCATAAAACGTCCGGTGGTATAGTATTGCAACTGGCGGATATGTTCAAGATCGTTCTTTTGGACAAACCGCAGTGTTTGCAGCAGCGCACCGGCAGCAGCAGTGGCGGCAGGAAGTCCTGTGAGACCCAGCTGGGCAAGAGGCGCAGAGAAATGCTGCTCCAATAGGGATTGGGCGGCGGTGAGATCAAATTGTTCCTCTGTGCTTTCGTCTACACAGCAATTTAAACGGTGGAACAATACATCCTCCAGAATGGGATCGTGACAAGCCTTGCCGCCACGAATGACCTCGGCAGGAGAAAACCGACCAAGCTCAGATGCGGCTGCCTGTGCATCCGGGCAGACGGTGACAAAAAATGCACCGGTGGAAACGTCGCAGAAGGCAAGACCAAAACGGTCAGTATCCGCATAAAGGCAACCCATATAATTGTTGCGGCTGTCCTCCAGCATACAGCTTTCTGTTACCGTGCCGGGGGTGATGATGCGGCTGATATCCCGCTCCACAATACCCTTGGCAAGAGAGGGGTCTTCCATTTGCTCACAGATCGCGACCTTGTAGCCTTTTGCCACAAGACGGGCGATATAGGCATCTACAGAGTGATAGGGCACACCGCACATAGGGGTCTGCTCTTCCTTGGGTTTGTTGCGGTCACGGGTGGTGAGGGTCAAGTCCAACTCCTTTGCGGCGACTTTGGCATCCTCGTCGAACATCTCGTAAAAGTCTCCCAGACGGAAGAACAGAATGCAGTCCTTGTTTTTTTCTTTTATGGCATTGTATTGCCGTTTCATCGGGGTCAATTCTGTTTTTTCTGCTGCCATAGTCAATCCTCTTTCTGTGTACCTGTAAGGCTCCAGGTAGTAGAGCCGGTAATGTGAATGGAAACAAAGCTTCCCACCAGTGCGGGATCACCGGAAAAACGCACCAGTCTGCCGCCTTCGGTACGGGCAGTAAGCTGCTCACCGTCGATGCCATCTACAAGGCAGCGGAAGGTATTACCCACATAATCCTTGTGAATTTCTTCGGAAATGCTGTTTTGAACGGCACATAGCCGGTCAAAGCGGCGGTTTTTCTCCTCTTTGGTAGTGGGGTCGTCCATAGAAGCCGCAGGCGTTCCGGCTCTGGGGGAGAAGATGAATGTGAACAGTGCGTCGTAACGCACTTTCTCAATCAGAGAAATGGTCTCTTCAAATTCCTCTTCGGTCTCTCCGGGGAATCCTACGATCACATCGCTGGTAAGCACCAGCTGGGGCATAATTTCCTTGGCGTAAGTTACAAGCTCCAAATATTTTTCTCGGTCATAGTGACGGTTCATAGCCTTTAGCACACGGCTGGAACCGGACTGGAAGGGAAGGTGCAGCTGCTTTGCGATTTTCGGGTTTGCAGCCATGGTGTCAAAAAGCTTCTTGCTGGCATCCCGTGGGTGGCTGGTCATAAACCGAATAAGAAAGTCACCGGGTATTTCTGCGATCATGTTTAAAAGATCGGAGAAATCAATGATTTCTTCCAGGTCTTTGCCGTAGGAGTTGACATTCTGACCCAACAGGGTAATTTCCTTTGTGCCGTTTTCAATAAGACTGCGGCATTCTGCCAGAATATCCTCTGCTTTGCGGCTGCGTTCCCGACCACGCACATAGGGCACGATGCAGTAGGTGCAGAAGTTGTTGCAGCCATACATAATGGAGACCCATGCTTTCAGCGTGTGATCCCGCAACTGAGGCAGACCCTCGGCAATAGAGCCGGGTTCGTCCTCTGTGAAATAGGTGCGTTTGCCTGTGGTCAGTACACGGTGTAACAGCTGGGGGAATTGCCATAAATGATGGGTGGAGAAAACACCGTCAACGTGGGGATAGCTCTTTTTAATGCGCTCCACAACGTGGGATTGTCCTGCCATACAGCCGCAGAGAAAAATTTTCTGTGGGCTGTGGCGGCGTTTTGTATGAGTCAGTGCACCCAGATTGCCGAAGACGCGCTGCTCAGCGTGCTCACGGATGGCACAAGTGTTCATAACCACAACGTCTGAGCCCTCTGCTTCGTCGGTGATGGCGTAACCGCTTTCTGCAAGAATGCCACGGATCTTTTCAGAATCCGCCTCGTTCTGCTGGCATCCGTAGGTCTCCACATAGGCTTTGGGAGTGCGGTCGCGATCCTGCCAGTAAAGGCGTATCATATGACAAAAGGCAAGCTGCTGATCCAGCTGCTCCTTGGAAATCACAGAGGTTTTGCTGCTCATAAATAAGCTCCTTTAATTAAACTATCTCAACAATAAATGATAGCATTTTTTTTGTCCTATTTCAAGTGGATTCTGAAAAAACGGAAAATTGTAAACATTTTTCTTTTTCCTTGCAATTCGCCCGGATCCGTGGTAGACTAATACATCATGCGCCCATATGGGAGAAAGAGGAACCTATGAAATGTAAATTCTGCGGCGCAGAGCTGGAGCAGGAAAACCTTGTCTGCCCGGTCTGCGGTGAAAAAAATGAAAAGGAAACCAAGCAAAAAGAGCATGTAAGTCCCTGGAAGATCGTTCTGGCCACCGCAGTGGTGATCCT
>JAZRRS010000045.1:0-56490 GCA_045651005.1 Faecousia sp. | reverse complement strand
GACACTCTGACAGAGGTCAAAGAAGCCGCAAAGACAAGCAACTCGACCCCGAAGTGTATGTGGATACTCGAGAGGGGAGAGTTGTGCAGTAATGTCAAAACACCTCGCTTAGCAAGCGTTTCCTCTGTGTGTAAGCACTTGGGTGATGTTATGTAAACTTCAAAAAAAGAAAGAAACCCACAAAGAGCAGTACGCCATAGTGATAAATCGGTTTTGACGGTTTGTGGGTTCTTTGACACTCTGAAGGGGCTGTAAAGAAACGCATATTCATGCAAGGAGAATCCAACCGCACCCAGCCCCCTCTCTGAGGGGGCTGTCTGTTCGTAGAACAGACTGGGGGAGTGTACCTTGTAACAGTACACTCCCTCCGTCACGGCTGCGCCGTGCCACCTCCCTCAGAGAGGGAGGTTGGTGCACGATGCATATCCTGTATGAATATTCGAGTTTCTTTACAGCCCCTTTGCTTATATTTCTGTGACAATGCCGGCATAAATGTGGTTGTATCTGCCCTCCAGATACATTTTCTTTAACCCCCGACGCAGGGAGGAATCTTCGGGCAGATCCTTAAGGCGCTCCGGTTTCCGGTCAAAGACAAAACTGAAAACAGATTCACCGTCATCTAAAATAGGATGAACGGTAAACAGGGACATAAACCGAGCAATTTTAGACTCAGGCTTGATGATTTCCTGAAGTCCGGGATTCAAGAGCCAGGAGGAACCGAAAATCTCACAGCCATTGTGTTCCGGAAATCGTTCACGAATGACCTTTTTTGCACGAAGAAGTTGAGGAATGACAGTTTCCGGTGCAATATCCTTGCCCTCGGGAATGTGCATACTGATAAAATTATCACCGGGGCGTATCAGCACTTCCCATTGGGATTTTGGGTAAATATGTTCTGTGGTTTCTATTTTTCGGTGGTGATAACCGTAGCCGTAGATATTCTCGTTGTCTTCACGGAATGTGGCTTCAAATGCACCATCGGTTTCCTCGTAACCGGCAGAACCCAGAAGCTGTTCACCGCTGCGGTGGATCATTCCGGTCATAAGCGTCACTACCTCGCCGGTGGCTTTGTTGCGGATGTAAACCACAGGAAGGTATGCTTTTTTGAGCTCAAACTGCAGACCCTCTTCAAATTCAAAGATTTTTGTGGTGGCAAATAGTGTTTGCCAGCGGTAATAGGTTTCGTTGATACCGGGCATTCCGGTTTGCCGTTTCACAATGCGGATGCCGTCCCAAATCCGATTCATCACAAGGCCGATTTCTTTTTCGTTGAAGCCTCTGCGTCGATATTCTTCCACAGAAGCAGGCAGCATATGGATGAGAATGTAAAGGGGAAGCAGGGAGGTGACCTGAGAGCCATCGGGTTTCGGAACGGGGATACGGTTAATTTCCTTCCGGGTGTGGTCGTTTGTGTAGGCAGAGGCAGTTTTGATCCACGCACTGCGCAGTGGGTCGTTGTTGATCTGTTGGGCAACTTCCCGTACAAGCGTATAAAATTCACCAAAGGTGTTGTAATCTTTTTGCAGCCGGTCAATGGTATCCAGGTCGCAGGCAGGTGTTCCGTTTTCGGCCAGCGATTCATAAAGGATATCCATTTCGGGGGCATAATCTTCACAGATGCCAATGGCATTTGCAATTTCACGAAGCTTCATAGGGGGTCTCCTTTAAATGTGCTTCAGCTGCGGCCGGTCAATATAGTTCAGTGACAGCTTGCGAATCATTTCCAAAGCAGTTTTTTCGTGCTCCGGGTGGACAACGTGCTGGGGCATATGCGCATCACTACCAATGACCACACTGCATCCTTCTTCTGCTGCTAATTCCCAAAACAGGGGATGAGGATACTGTCGTTTTTCGTTGACACCTAAAAGGTTGATCTCCAAGGGGACGTCACAAGCCTTTGCTTCTTTACAGATCCGGCGCATATGTTTTTTGAAGATTTCGTTATCGCCCACATAGTGAAGAATGTCAGGGTGTGCCACATAGGTGAAAAGACCGGTCTGGATAGCGTCTACCACCTGGTCACAGAAGCGGCTTAGCTTTTCTTCGCTTTCTGTGGGATGGCCATTATACTCTTCGTTCATTTCGTTGCCACACCAGTGTTGACCTAACAGCATATACTCAATGCCTGCATCCCGAAGCACAGGAAGCAGCTCCGGGAACAGTGCAGGATAATATTCTACTTCTACGCCAAGGGGAATTTCCAATCTGCCTTTGTACTGGGTTTGTAGACAGCGGACGGTCTTTGTATAATCCGCAAGCTCCTCCGGGTACATCCGCATATGGCTGTAGTAATCTCCGGGGAAGAAATAGGGAGTATGGTCAGAGAAACCCAAGACCTGCAAACCTGCGGCAATGGCAGCATCGGCGTATTCTGCTTCTGTGCCTACAGCATGGCGGCAACGAGCGGTGTGGGTGTGTAAATTAACAATCATAGCTATCTTCCTAGTTCTGAAATTTCAACTGATATTGTACCGCAGTATCGGGAGAATGTCAAATTCTGTGGCTGAAATTTACGAGCAAAAAGCTGCCCACTTTTGCGGGCAGCTTAGCGTTTAATTTGCGACACAAACCTGTAAGCCGGGTTCTGTTTTAACAGCCATCTATCTAGTCCCGCGATCGCTCACGGGATCAAGCCGCCTCCTCGAAGCGGACGGGCAAACCTTATGCTTCTCCACGGCGTTGCTCCGGATAGAGTTTACAGCACCTCAATGTTCCCATGAGGTGGGTGCGCTCTTACCGCACCTTTTCACTATGACCTCAAAGAGGCTACATCTCTCTGTTGCACTTGTCCTGGGGTCGCCCCCGGCAGGCGTTACCTGTTATCCTTGCCCTGTGGAGCCCGGACTTTCCTCACCCGGAGGCCTTTCGCCCTCCGGCCGCGGCTGTTCAGTCTGGTCGCTGTTACATTGTATCTCATAATGGAAATAAAGTCAAATCGGAATTCAATAGTCATCAGAGGTTTGCGCTGGGGTGATCTGCCGGAGTGTGGTATTTTGCGGAATGTGCTGTATGCACAACACAAACTTATAGACAAAGTAGGGAAATGGTTGTATAATTTAAAGAAAAATCGAAGGATGTGATCTTTGTGGAAAAATTAGTGCTGTTCCAGGGTGATTCTATCACCGATGCTGGTCGTAACCGGGAACTGTCTCACGGGATGGGTGTGGGTTATGCCAATATGGTGGCAGGCGAATTGGGTGCTGTCGAGCCATATAAGTATATTTTCCGCAACCGTGGTATTTCCGGCAACCGTGTTGTAGATCTTTTTGCTCGGATGAAGGTGGATATGATCAATATGAAGCCGGATGTTATGAGCATTCTCATTGGTGTCAACGATGTGTGGCACGAGTATAATTATCAAAACGGTGTCAGTGCGGAGAAGTTTGAACTGGTCTACGATTTGATGGTAGAAGAGCTTCTTCGGGAACTGCCCGGTCTGAAGCTTATGATCATGGAGCCTTTTGCGCTTCCCGGCAGCGCCACAGAGACTACAGAGGAGCGCCCGGGACGTTGGGAGTTTTTTGAGAAGGAAGTGCCTCTTCGGGCAGCGGCAGCAAAACGAATCGCAGAAAAATATGGTCTGCCCTTTATTCCGTTGCAGCGTATGTTTGATGAAGTAAATGTAAATGCGCCCCAGAAGGGCTATTGGCTTCGTGATGGTGTCCACCCCACCGCTGCCGGTCACGTACTGATCAAAAATGCTTGGCTGGAAGCCTATAAGAAACTGTAACATAACAGAAATGCCGGAAAGGATATACTTCTTTTTTGCGGTGTATCCTTTTCGGTAAATTTATTTCCATATGGTCAGAGTGACGTTGTGGAATGGTATGTGTTGATGTTTTCCGAAAAATGTGAAAAAGACAACTAAAAAAGTGAATTTTCCTTGCAAACCGCAACAGAAATGATATAATCCAAACGAAAGGAATTGGTTACTTATGGTAAACACAATGCTGAAAGATAGAAATATTCCTCAGCTGCGTTCCCGTGAGGAGATGCTGGCAGTGCTGCTGGAGGAAGAATATGGACAACTGCCCCCCAAGCCGGATAAAGTTACTTTTGAGGAAGCGGGCAAGATTCATCCGTCCATCTCCGCAGGCAGAGCGACTTGCGATAAGGTTATTGCCCACTGCGAAATTGGCGGAAAGACCTTTGATTTTCCTTTTGCCGCAATCCTGCCCAAGGATGGAAAGCAGCACCCGTTTTTTGTGCATATCAACTTTACTGATAGGATCCCGGACCGCTATCAACCTACGGAGGAATTGGTAGACAATGGCTTCGCTGTGCTGACAGTGTGCTATAAGGATGTGACCTCTGATGATGGGAATATGACTGATGGTCTTGCCGGTGTTCTTTTTGCAGACGGAAAGCGCAGCCCCAATGACCCCGGAAAGATCGCAATGTGGGCGTGGGCCGCACAGCGGCTGCTGGATTATGCTGAAACTCGCAGCGATTGTCTGGACATGTCCTGTGCTATTGTCGCCGGTCACTCACGTTTGGGTAAGACTGCGCTGCTGGCAAGTGCTACGGACACCCGTTTTGCTTTTGCTTATTCCAATAATTCCGGTTGCTCCGGTGCTGCCCTTTCCCGTGGAAAGCAGGGAGAGACTGTTGCAAAGATCTATAACCGCTTCCCGTACTGGTTCTGCGAAAACTATGGCAAGTATGCAGATCACGAGGATGCTATCCCCTTTGACCAGCACTATCTGCTGGCATCCATTGCGCCCCGTTTTGTCTGCGTTGGCAGTGCTACCGAGGATGCGTGGGCAGACCCCATAAGCGAATACCTCTGCTGTGTAGCGGCAAAGGAAGCTTTTGAGGGCGATTTTTCCCACCCTGACAGACTTCCTAATCCGGACGAGACCTTCCTCCAGGGAAGAATTGGCTACCATCTGCGCACCGGAACCCACTACTTCTGTCGTCCCGACTGGCACCGCTTGATCGAGTTTGTAAATTTGCATAAAAACGAAAAATAATGCTTGTAAAAAGGACTAAAATCTAGTATAATTTTGCCTGTTGTGAAAAATGCTTTAAGGAGCGTTCTTATGAGAAATATATTTCTGCCTGAGAATTGTGAATATCTTTATGAGATACTTGATGCATATTCTTTCCCGGAGACGTTGATAGGTGCTACCCACTACGGTTACGGTCATATTAACGATACCTTCTGTGTGATTTGCCAACCCAGAGAGGGTGACGATATCCGATTTATTTTGCAGCGGCTGTCCCGTGCGGCGTTTCCTAAGACAGAACAGGTTATGGAGAATTTCTACGGCATTACCGAGCATCTTCGCAAAAAGATTGCTGAGGAAGGTGGCGATCCAGACCGTGAGACCCTCAGCGTTGTCTCGACTCTGGACGGTAAGCCCTATTACACAGATTCCAACGGCGGCATCTGGCGGTTGATGCCTTTTATAAAGGATACCTTTCCTTGTCAGACGGCAACTCCGGAACTGTTTGAAGCATCTGCCCGTTCCTTTGGCAGATTCCAAAGACGACTGAAGGACTATCCTGCTGAGACGCTTTATGAGACTATCCCTCACTTCCACGACACAGAGGATCGCTATGCTAAGTTTGAGGCGGCACTGAAGGCTGATAAGTTGGGGCGTGCCGCACAGGTGCAGGCTGAGGTAGATTTTGTTGTGGCAAGAAAAAAGGATTGCTCTGTGGCACTGCAGGCACTCCGAGATGGCAAACTGCCCCTGCGTGTTACGCACAACGATACCAAACTGAATAATATTCTGTTTGATAAGCGAACAGGGGAGGGTATCTGTGTTATCGATCTGGATACCACTATGCCTGGTTTGTCTATTAACGATTTTGGTGATTCCATCCGTTTCGGCGCCAATCACAGTGCCGAAGATGAGAAGGATCTTTCTAAGGTGAATTTCGATATTGACCTTTATGAAGCCTACACCCGTGGTTTTTTGCAGGGTGCTGCAGGCGAGCTGACGGAGGCGGAGCTGGAATATCTGCCTTGGGGCGCAAAACTTATGACGTTGGAATGCGGTATGCGTTTCCTTACCGACTATCTGGACGGTGACAACTATTTCCATACTACCTACGAGGGGCAGAATTTGGATCGTTGCCGCACTCAGTTCAAGTTGGTGCAGGATATGGAGCAGCAGTTTGAGGAAATGGCCAAAGTGGTCAGAAAGTACGCATAATGAGAAAAATATCAACAGAGCTGCGTTCCGCTGCTGATTTGGTAGGGGAGCGCAAAGCGGTGGAGTTGGTTGCTAAAACCGGTTTTGATGGTTGGGACTTTTCTCTCTATGAGATCTGTAAGTACAGCAAGAAGCTGGGTGGTGTGCCTGAAAGCAGCCATCCTTTGGCTGGCAGCAATTACCTTTCTTTTGTCCGGGAACTGAAAAACATCGGTTTGGATAACGGTATTGTATGCAATCAATCTCATGCTCCGGTGCCGTCTTATGCTGCACCTGTGCGCAGCCTTTTAAAGCGTGCCATTGAATGCACCGCAGAGGCAGGCGGTGAGGTTTGCGTTATCCATCCCGGCAATGACTACACCGTGGAGGAAAACACAGAGCTCTATCTGGAGCTGCTGCCCTTTGCCAGAGAATGCGGCGTAAAGATCGCAACAGAGAATATGTGGAACTGGGACAAGGAAAAGGACCAGGCCTGTCCGGCAGCGTGCTCCACTCCGGAAAGCTTCTGCGCCCATATGGACGCCATCGACGATCCTTACTTTGTGGCATGCCTGGATATTGGTCATGCAGAAATGCGTGGTCATAATACCAATGCCGTGGAGATGATCCATACATTAAGAAACCGTATCGGTGCGGTGCATCTGCATGACAACGACCAGTGGAAAGATTGTCATCAGATCCCCGGCTCTATGAATATTGATTTTGAACCGGTGATGAAGGCACTGAAGAACGTTGGGTACAGTGGCTGGGTCACTTTGGAAGCCTATAACTATTTGAAGGATTATACAGCAGAAACGGCGTTTGAAGGCTTGAAAAAGCTCTCCGCTGCCGCAAGACGCTTGGCGAATCTTATGGAATAAATTACACATCCACCGAATCAATCGGTGGATGTGCTTTTTGTTGACAAAAGCGGTGGTAAACAGTACAATAACCCTATTGATTATATTCTGAGGTGAAAGCAATGGAAAAGAAACTTCAAACCGAAACTTTGTGTATTCAGGCTGGCTACAGTCCTGCCAGCGGTGAGCCTCGTCAAATTCCCATTATTCAGAGCACCACCTTTAAGTATGCTACCTCTGAGGATATGGGCAAGCTTTTTGATCTGGAGGCATCCGGCTATTTTTACTCTCGTTTGCAGAATCCTACCTGTGATATGGTGGCTGCAAAAATCGCAGCATTGGAGGGCGGCACAGCCGCTATGCTTACCGGGTCCGGTCAGGCTGCAAACTTCTATGCTCTGTTCAATATTTGCTCCTGCGGTGATCACATCGTAGCATCCACTGCGATCTATGGCGGTACCTTCAATCTGATGGGTGTGACTATGAAGCGTATGGGTATCGAAGTGACATTTGTTGACCCCGATGCATCCGAGGAGGAACTGCAGGCAGCATTCCGCCCCAACACCAAGGCTATGTTTGGTGAGACCATTGCCAACCCTGCTCTGACAGTGCTGGACATTGAAAAGTTTGCAAAGGTGGCCCACGCCAACGGTGTGCCTCTGATCATTGATAACACTTTCCCTACACCGGTCAACTGCCGTCCCATTGAGTGGGGCGCAGACATTGTAACCCATTCCACCACCAAATATATGGATGGACACGGTGTTGCGGTTGGCGGCTGTATCGTAGATAGTGGTAAGTTTGACTGGACTAAGTACCCCGAAAAATTCGCAGGACTTTGTACTCCCGATGACAGCTACCACGGTGTAACTTATACCGAGCGTTTCGGTCTGGAAGGTGCATTTATCACAAAGTGTACTGCACAACTGATGCGTGATCTGGGCTCGATCCAATCTCCGCAGAGTGCATTCTACTTGAATCTGGGTTTGGAAAGCCTGCCTTTCCGTATGCGGCAGCACTGTAGCAATGCACAGGCGATTGCAGAGTTTTTGCAGAGCAACGAAAAGGTCGCCTGGGTCAAGTATTGCGGTCTGAAGGGAGATAAGTATTATGACCTGGCTCAGAAGTATATGCCGAACGGCTCCTGCGGCGTGATCTCCTTTGGTCTGAAGGGCGGTCGCAAGGCGGCTGAGACCTTTATGAAGCATATGAAGCTGGGTGCTATTGAGACCCATGTTGCGGATTCCCGTACCTGCTGTCTGCATCCTGCTTCTGCAACTCACCGTCAGATGACGGATGAGCAGCTGGATGCTGCCGGTGTTGGTGCCGATCTGATCCGCCTGTCCTGTGGTCTTGAAAATGCGCAGGATCTTATTGCAGACATTGCACAGGCCATCGAAAAAGTATAACTAAAGGCGGTGTTGCTTTTTTGCAGCACCGCCTTTTAAATTACTTGCTTGACATACCTAGATTATCTATGTATATTATACATAGATAATCTAGGTATAAAAATTTTGGAGGTGTTTATATGAAAATAGAGAAGAGCCTGCTTTCTGGAAGCACGCCCCTTTTGGTGTTGTCACTACTTAAGGATGGTGACAAATACGGCTATGAAATGGCACAGACTTTGTCAGAACGCTCTGACCACACCTTTGAACTGAAGGAGGGAACGCTGTATCCGCTGCTTCACGCAATGGAAAAAAATAAGCTGGTGAAGTCTTACACCAAGGAGACACCGGAGGGAAGACAGCGGAAGTACTATACTTTGACGGAGGATGGACGGGATCAGCTGGAGAGAAAAAAACAGGAGTGGAAGCTGTTTTCGGAAAAGGTCAATGCGGCGATTGGAGCAACACCCTGCACTGTGTGAGGTGGTGACTATAGCAAATCGGGAATTTATTTACTGGTGTAAAGATGCGATCAGTGGCATCCGGTACTGGAAGATTAGAAATAAAGTATTTTCGGAGTTGTATGAGCATCTGGAAGATCGTTACGAGCATTTTTTGTCCAAGGGTTATGAACCAAAGGAAGCGGAAAAGAAAACACTGGAGGCTATGGGCGATCCCTGCGAGCTGGCACCCCAACTGGCTGCTATCCATAAACCCCACTGGGATTATGCTGCTGTGGTCACCCGTGTGCTGGCGTGGGCGCTGGTGGTGGTTACGCTGTGCCGGGGAGTTGCTTATTTTTGTACAGAGGGAGTTCATCCTTACAGCGGTGATGTGTGGGATCCTTTTGATGAGGGAGGCGAGGAATGCGTAGCCTTTGTGGAGCCTGATATTATCTATCGGGAGTCTGGCTATACCTTCCGGTTAGAAAAAGCAGCACTTTGGCGTACATATCACACCGAACCCACAGAAGCAGGGGAGGAATACTTCGACAGTCTCTACATCAGTATGAAAGTGTCGCATATTCTGCCTTGGATGCGGGAACAGCAGGCGGTAGGACACATGTGGGCGGTGGATAACAACGGGGTGTATTATAGAAGCAATTGGAGCGCAGAGGGTGGAGAACCCTTTGTGCGCTATGTACCCAAATTCAGATGGTTCAACAATGCTACCTATGAATTTTCCTTCTACGATACAGTGACTGACCTTCAGTGGATCGAGCTGCACTATGACCGTGACGGACGGGATATGGTCTTTCGTGTAGATCTTACGGGAGGTGACACCAAATGAAAAAACTGTTTGCACCTTTTTTAAAAAAGCTGGAGGCGTTTTTAGACAAAATACCGCCTAAGGTACAGGTGGCGGTGAATGTAGTGCTGATCTTGGTGATGCCTGTTCTTATCTATATTTTTATGGGCGCCCCGGTGCTGAATGCGGAGCACGGCTTCCGTAGAGCGGAAAAGGAAAATTTGGTAGGCCCAGGCGTGATTTTGGGCAGTGAGGAGATCTGCGGTGCTTTTGCTGATACCCTTTTGGTGGGCGAGACGGAGCACGGAGTGCTGCTGTATACCCACAACCACGATGACCTGAATCCCCTGGATCCATTGACCTATTGGGAGCGTCGGGGAGATGTTATGGTCTGCGGTATTCATACCATACTCACCAGCATCACACCGCCGGATGGTGACGATCTGCAAATGGTGGTATTTGATGACCAGCCGGAGGCAGTTCGTGCGGAGGTGGAGGCGGAGCTTTTTTGGGAAAGCGGGGAGACCGGTAAACAGTATCGCTACAACTTCACTCTGTCGGGAGAGCGTAAAAACCAGGGGTATATCCTTGTATCCTGCAATGTGGAATGGCCCGGCGATCAAGGGTCCGGATCGGAAAATCCAAAGAATGCAGCCATCCAGCAATTTTGCAATTATGCCGGTGACGAGGGCTACTGTGCGCCTGCAGGGGAGTTTCCTGCAACGGTGCGGTTTTACGGTGAAAGCGGCACACTGATCCATCAGGAAGATGTTTTCCTCTTTCCTCAATGTGCCGACTTTGACTATTGACAAAGAAAGAGAAAAGATGTTAAATAGTAATGAATATTAATTTGCTGGGAGGCGTTTCTAATGCGTATTGGTATCGGTGGTCTTCACCACGAGACAAACTCTTTTTCTAACATTCCCATTACAAAAGCGACACTTTGTGACCGTGCGCTTGTAGGTGAGAATCTGCGTGCTGCTATGACGGGTGTTCGTAACTACGTAGGCGGTTTCTTTGCTGCCGGTGATGAACTGGGAGTTGAGATCGTACCTTCTGTTATGGGTTACTGTACCCCCTCCGGACATATCACCAAGGAAGCTATGGAGATCCACCGTGACAGGATCGTGGATGGTTTGTGGAAGGCTCATCAGGAAAAGCCTTTGGATGCCATTGCGTTGAATCTTCACGGAGCAGGTGTTGCAGACGATTATCACGACGCAGACGCAGAGATCCTTCGGGCAGTCCGTGAGCGTTTTGGTGACCATATGCCTATCGGTATTGCTATGGATTTGCATGCAAACATCGATGATCCTTTGGTGGCAACAGCGGATACTGTGGTGGGCGTTAAGGGTTATCCCCATGTAGATATGTATGAGACCGGCATTATTGTGGTCAAGCAGCTGGTGGAAATGGTGAAGACGGGTGTGCGTCCTGCCATTGGTTTTGTTCGGCTGCCTTGGTTGATCGCTCCTGCTGAGGGCGTTACCACATCCGGTCCTGCCCACGATGTGCAGCAGCTGTGCTACAGAAAGGAAGAAGATGTTGAAAAACTGATGGCAGCAACCTTCTTCCATGGCTTCCCCTATGCAGATGTAGAGGAGTGTGCAGTTACGGTGGTTACAGTGGCTGAGGATCAGGAGACTGCCGATGCGGTCGCTCACGAGATCGCAACCTACGCTTGGGGTCGCCGCAGAGATTTTGCTGTGCCTGCAAACTCTGCTGAAAAGGCATTTGACTTGGCACTTCAGCTGGATAATTCCAAAGCACCCATCGTAATTAACGAGTCCTCTGATAACACCGGCGGCGGTGGCCCCGGTGACGGCACCCACTTGCTTCGTGAGATGGTCAAGCGAAATCTGCCTGGTTCTGCCTATGGCTATATTTATGATCCCGAAGTGGCAAAACAGGCGGCAGAGGCCGGTGTGGGCGCTAAGATCGATTGTATGCTGGGTGCCAAGATGGATAAGATCCACGGCGAGCCGTTGGAACTGAAGGGCGCTTATGTGAAGCTGATCTCTGATGGTACTTGGATCAACCAATCTCCCATGGGCGGTGGCGGACGCAGCAGCATCGGTTTGACTGCCTGCCTTGAAGTGGGCAATGTGTCTATTGTTGTGGGTTCTAACCGTACCCAGCCTATGGATGATGGTATGCTTCGTGTGGCGGGCCTGCGCTGGGATCTTCTGAAATTTGTGGGTCTTAAATCCTCTCAGCACTTTAAGGGCTGGTGGCTGGAGCGTGCAGGCGGCATCGTTCCCTGTGACAGCCCCGGCATCCACTGTGCTGACCTGAAGGTGTTTAACTTCGAGAACACCAATACACACTATTTCCCCTTGGGTGATCCGGAATGAAACTGACGTTTGAACAAATAAGAAGCATTACCTGCGGCGCGGTATCTGTGGAGCAGGAGGATGCCGGTATCCGTTTTTACCGTTTTACCAAGCAGCAGCTTGCTATCTACCCTAAAAGACGAGAGGCGTTGGTGCTGAAAAGTTTGGCTGCCAGCGGTATAAAGCTTTGTTTTGAAACGGACAGTGAGACTCTTTTTGTGAAAGGTCTCTTTGAACACGCCTCTGCCCGAAGCTACTTCTCTTTGGATGTGGCGGTAAATGGGGAAGTGGTAGGGAGCTTGGATAACTTTTCCCATATGGAGATCCCTGCGATTTATGTGGATATTCCTTTTGAAATGGGTCGCTATGAAAAAAGCTTTTTCTTGGGAAAGGGTATGAAGCAGGTGACAGTCTACCTGCCCTGGAACAAGATTGTTACACTGGAGTCGTTTCAGCTGGATGATGGCAGTGTGATCAAGCCTGTTAAATTCTCTAAAAAGCTTTTGGCTTATGGAGATTCCATTACCCAAGGGTTTGATGCTATGCGCCCAACCTCTCGTCAGATCGGCAGACTGGCGGAGAAGCTGGATGCTGAGGAAATATCCAAGGCAGTGGGTGCGGAAACCTATGATCCGGAGCTTGCGGCGCTGCGGGATGACTTTGATCCGGATTATATTGTGGTGGGATACGGCACCAACGATTTTGTTTTGAAAACACCGGAGGTGTTTGCGGCGGATTGTAACGACTTCTATGCGGAGTTGGAGAAGCATTATCCCAATGCCAAAATCTTTGCGATCACGCCTATTTGGCGTGCAGATATGGAAGACCCCCGTGGGTTTACGTCATTCTTTGATATTGAAAAGGGAATCCGCAATGCTGTCAAGGATATGAAGAACGTAGCGGTGATCGACGGTCAGACATTGGTGCCTCACGAAACCAAGTACTATGCTGACGGAAGGCTGCACCCCAATGATGCAGGTTTTGAGCATTACTTCCAAAATCTTTGGAAGGCCGTACAAGAAAACCTATAAAGAAACGGTGCTGACGCATTGCGTCAGCACCGTCTTTATGAAAAGAGAAATTAAATGTTTTCCTTACAGCCGTTGCAGTTGCCACGGGGTTTCATTTGCAGTTCCTGCATTTTCATACTGACCGTGGTGCAGGGAGGGACGGAGCTGGTAATAAATGCACTTGCACCGATCACACAGCCTTGACCGATGACAGTCTCACCACCCAGGATAGATGCGTTGGCGTAAATGGTCACATTGTCCTCAATGGTGGGATGTCGGCGCTTACCCCGAAGGCTTTGACCACCTCGGGTGGATAGACCACCAAGGGTAACGCCTTGATAGATTTTTACATTTTCGCCAATTACCGTCGTTTCGCCAATGACAATGCCGGTTCCGTGGTCAATGAAAAAGTTCTTTCCTACGGTAGCACCGGGGTGAATATCAATGCCGGTGATACTGTGGGCGTGCTCAGTCATAATTCTGGGGATCATGGGCACTTTAAGAACATACAGCTCGTGGGCAAGGCGGTAAACGGTGATGGCAAACAGGCCGGGGTAGGAGAAGATCACTTCTGCCATGCCGGTGGCGGCAGGGTCACCGTCATAGGCTGCCTGAAGATCTGTTTGCACCATTTCTCGCACAGCGGGAATACGGTGCAGGAATTCCAGACAAAGTTTTTTTGCGTCTTCTTCCGGCGTGTTTGTGTTTTGAAGCACAAGCGCAATTTGCTCGCTGAGGTTGCACATCACATCCTCTATCAGCATTGACAAATTGTGCTTGGCATTGTAAATGCGGTATGTCTTGTCACGGAAGTAGCCGGGGAACACGATTCTGCGCAGCTTTTCGATAATGTCGATGATCACATCCTTATCCGGCTGCCGGAAGACCTCCATACGGTCGATATCCCGATTCCCACTGTAATCTTCCAAAATGGTGTCTACTACATTTTCGATTTGCTTTTCAATAGTAATCATAGGGTATACCCCCTTAAACATATTTTGCCTTTTTATACCACAGCTGGAGCATAAAGTCAACGGTTGACAAGGAAGTCGTAGGGAATTATAATGCAAACAACATATGTGGGAGGTGCTTTAATGGAAAAGATCTATGCTTCCATAGCGGAACTGGTGGGAAACACCCCACTGCTGGAATTGAATGGGATTGCCACAGAAGAAAAAACAGCTGCGCGTCTGTTGGCAAAATTGGAGTTTCTGAATCCTGCCGGTTCGGTGAAGGATAGAGTGGCTCTGAATATGATTTTAGATGCGGAGAATCGTGGCGCATTGAAGCCGGGTGCAACCATTATTGAACCCACATCGGGAAATACCGGCATAGGTCTGGCAGCAATCGCCACAGGCAGAGGCTACCGGGTGATCATTGTAATGCCGGATACTATGAGTGTGGAGCGAAGACTCTTGATGACAGCCTATGGTGCAGAGCTGGTGCTTACAGACGGAAAGCTTGGTATGCAGGGTGCCATCGAAAAGGCAGAGGCACTAAAGAAGTCCATTCCCGGCAGCTTCATTCCCGGACAGTTCGACAACCCTGCCAATCCTGCTGCCCACGAAGCCACCACGGGGCCGGAGATTTTGTATGACACCGATGGCAAGGTAGATATCTTTGTGGCAGGTGTGGGCACAGGCGGCACGCTGACGGGTGTGGGAAGGTATCTGAAGAAACAGTCACCGGCGGTAAAAGTGGTGGCGGTAGAGCCTGCAGGCTCACCCTTATTATCTGGAGGAAAAGCCGGAGCTCACGGGTTACAGGGCATCGGGGCAAACTTTATTCCTTCCGTGCTGGATACCGATATCTACGATGAAATCATTCAGGTAACCGAGGAACAGGCATATGCAGCAGGTCGCTTGCTGGGTAAAAAAGAGGGGATTCTTGCAGGAATCTCATCCGGTGCGGCATTGCACGCAGCCATAACCGTGGCAAAACGTGCAGAGAATGCAGGCAAGACCGTGGTTGTGCTTCTGCCGGATACCGGCGATCGTTATTTGTCCACACCGATGTATAGCGCATAATAAAGGCCTCTGAAGCGTTTGCTTCAGAGGCTTTGGTTTAATCTTCCAATCGTACGATTTCTGCACCTAAGGCAGTAAGTTTGTTGATAATATTCTCGTAACCGCGTTCCACATAGTGGACATTGTGCACCCAGGTAGTGCCCTTGGCGGCAAGACCGGCAATGATCAAGGCTGCGCCTGCACGGAGGTCACGGGCATACACTTCCGCGCCGTGGAGGCTTTCACGACCTGTAACGATGGCAGTTTTTCCGTTGATAAGAATATCTGCACCCATATCCTGCAACTCTTCGCAGTAGCCGAAGAAACGAGTTTCATATACACTTTCGGTCAGACGGCTGACACCGCTTGCCAAAGACATACAGATACAAATCTGAGCCTGCATATCTGTGGGGAAGCCAGGGTAGGGATGTGTCTTGACGGTAGTACCACGGAGACGACCTTCGCTGCGAATGCGGATGCAGTCATCAAAGTTTGTAATCTTTGCGCCCATTTCCTGCAACTTGGAGGTAATGCAATCCATATGCTTGGGGATCACATTCTTCACAAGAACATTGCCGCCGGTGGCAGCAACCGCTGCAAGATAAGTACCGGCTTCGATCTGGTCGGGGATAATGGCATATGTACCACTGTGGAGAGATTCTACACCACGGATCTTGATGGTGTTGGTACCTGCACCGGAAATCCTTGCACCCATAGTATTCAAGAAGTTGGCAAGGTCAACAATGTGGGGTTCCTTGGCAGCGTTTTCAATCACGGTCTGACCGGGAAGCAAAGCAGCTGCCAGCATAATGTTGACAGTAGCACCCACGCTGACAATGTCCAAACTGATACGGCTTCCGTGAAGTCCGTCTTCGCTGGGTTTTAGGTTGACATAATCTTCTGCCTCTTCTACATCGGCACCCAAACTCCGGAAGCCCTTCAAGTGCTGGTCAATGGGACGGGAGGCGAAGTTGCAGCCGCCGGGCAGTGCCACATTGGCCTCACCGAAACGGCTGAGAAGCGCACCCATCAGATAATAGCTGGCGCGCATTTTGCGCACAAGATCGGGGTTGGGGGTGACGCTGTTGATGTTGGTGCAATCCAGCACCACAGTGCCCGGTTCTTCCCGGGTCACAACAGCACCAAGATCTTCAAGAATATTCAAAAGTATCCGCACATCGGAAATGTCCGGTACATTTTCCACACGGCATACGCCTTTTACAAGAACGGCGGCAGGCAGAATCGCAACAGCAGCATTTTTAGCACCGCTGATAGTGACTTCACCGTTGAGAAGGTTACCGCCTTTTATTTCATATTTAGCCAAGGGAGATCCTCTCCTTGCGAATTATTCGTTGTTAACCTTAAAAATTATAGCATAATCAACTAGTTATGTAAAGTGCAAATTTGATGATTTTAGCGGCGTAAACCCTTTGGATAGTGATTTTTCAGAATTTTTCCGTCTCCCTTTCCCCAACCGATGCTGTAGCCGTCAACGGTGACCAAACACCAACCGTTTTTCTCGGAAGGAATGGTCTCTCCGTGCATATAGGCAGCAATATCTTTTCCGTCGTGAGAAATGTTTTGACAACAGGCAGCGGTTTTGAGCCACAGAGCAAGGGCGTGTGCAGGCTCAAAGCGATCTTTTTTCAGTTCGCCTAGCTCCAACCCGGGGCGCATTACCTTAAGACCCCGAAGATCCGGCATCTCTGCAGGCGCCCAATAGAGGCTTTGACCAAAGGTAATGGTTTTGCCTTCCGGCAGAGAAATGTCGAGAGCTTTGGAGAAATCCTGCCACTGACGAGGTAGCTTTTCACCTGCGCCCCCGGAAATGTCATCTATATCCCCTTCTGTTTTTTTCAAAACAGCTGCGAAATGTCCCTCACCCAAAAGCTTGTGTGGCCACATACGGAAGGAACCGTCGGGTCCGGGAACAAACCAGGGCGCATTTACTTCTTCCGCAGAAAATTCGGGATGCTGCGCCAAAAACAGATGGACAGCATCTTCGTCCTCTTCGGGAGCGAAGGTGCAGGTGGAATATACAAGCCGGCCGCCGGGACGTACAAGGGCAGCAGCGGAATGGAGGATCTCTGCTTGCCGGCGGGCACACATCTCCACCGTATCTTGACTCCAATCTGTGACGGCTGCTTCTTCCTTGCGGAACATACCTTCACCGGAACAGGGGGCATCTACCAGTACCCGGTCAAAGAAACCGACAAAGCGCTTTGCCAGTTTTTCCGGGTGCTCGTTGGTAACAAGAGCGTTGGCAATGCCCATACGCTCTATGTTCCGACTCAGTATTTTGGCGCGTTTGGGACTCCACTCGTTGCATAGGAGGAAACCCTGACCTGCCATTCTGCCTGCGATCTGGGTGGTTTTGCCACCGGGGGCAGCGCACAAGTCACAGATGCGTTCGCCGGGTTGCGGATCCAAAAGTGCTACAGGTGCCATTGCACTGGCCTCCTGTAAATAGTATACGCCGGCTTCGTGGTAAGGGTGCAGACCCGGACGGGATTCCGGGTCGTAGTAATATCCCAAAGGCTCCCATGGCACGGGTGCACCCACAAAGGGAAGGTTGGGGGTGTCGCCTTTCAGTGGATTAAATCGCAGTGCCACCGCCCGTGGACGCTCAAGACTTTCCATAAAGGAAGGGTATTCTTCACCCAGTTGTTTTTTTATTCTATTCAAAAAAGCTTCCGGAAGCATAGGTTCACTCCTTTATATCGACAAATTGACAGTTTATCAAACTGTCATCCTGAGCGGAGCAAAGCGAAGTCGAAGGATCTCCTTCGTGTTTGCAGAGGATTCTTCGTCGCTGCGCGCCTCAGAATGACAACATAACTGTTCGATAAATTAGAAATTACAAAAGTATTCTATCACAGCTTTCGGAAAAATGCCACAAAAAAACGGTGCAGGATAAACCTGCACCGTTTCGTAAAATATTCTTACTCTTCGTCCTTGCGGGCTGCATCGATAATTGCCTGCTGGTTGGCCTTGGGCACTTCTTCGTAACGGACAAATTCCAGCGTGAAGGAGCCTCTTGCCTGGGTCATAGCACGCAGGTCAATGGCGTAGCTGCTCATTTCAGCCATAGGTACTTCCGCCTCAACAACGGTATTGCCGTCAGCATCGGGGTTCATACCCATAGGACGGCCACGGCGCTTGCTCAGATCGCCCATTACGTCGCCCACGTAAGCTTCGGGAACGGAGACGGCAAGCGTGCCGATGGGCTCCAGCAGGGTGGGCATAGCGTTGGGCATTGCTTCCTTGAAGGAAAGGATAGCAGCCAGCTTAAATGCCATTTCGTTGGAGTCAACGGGGTGGTAAGAGCCATCGTACAGAACAGCCTTCAGACCAACCATAGGGTAACCTGCCAGAGGACCCTTTTGGATGGCTTCCTGAATGCCCTTTTCAACAGCGGGGTAGAAGTTCTTGGGAACGGAACCGCCAAAGACTTCCTCAGCGAAGATCAGATCGTCCTGCTCTTCCTGGGGCTCAAAGCGAACCCAAACATCGCCGAACTGGCCGGAGCCACCGGTCTGCTTCTTATGACGGCCGTGAGCTTCGACCTTTTTCTTGATCTTCTCACGGTATGCAACCTGTGCCGGGGACAGGACAGCGTCTACACCGAAACGGGTCTTCAGCTTGGAAACCAGAACATCCAGCTGCTGATCGCCTGCACCGGAGATCACGATCTGCTTGGTCTCTGCGTTATTGACCACGGTGAAGGAGGGATCTTCTTCGTTCAGACGGTTCAGACCTGCGCCAACCTTGTCTTCCTGGCCCTTGGTCTTGGGGGAGATAGCCATAGAGTAAACAGCGGGAGCGTAGGGCAGACCCTTCAGGCTGACAACCTTACGAGGATCGCACAGAGTATCGCCGGTCTTTACCTTGTCCATCTTACCGATGGCACCGATGTCACCGCAGGAGAGTTCCTTGACTTCGGTAGCCTTCTTGCCGCACATAGTGTACAGACGACCCAGCTTCTCAGTCTCACCGGTACGGGCATTGACCAGAGCGGTGTCAGAGGTAATGGTGCCGGAGAGGACCTTTACGAAGGAATACTTGCCATACTGATCGGAAACGGTCTTCCATACGAAAGCGGAGGGAACGCCGCCGGGGGAGACGACGAACTCTTCAGTAGTGCCGTCAGCCAAAGTAGCCTTGTGGTAGTTGCCTTCCACAGGATTGGGCAGCAGGTCGATGATGTGATCCATCAGCATCAGACTGCCAAGGCAGTTGAAACCGGAGCCGCAGAGGACGGGATACAGGGTCTGCTCGATTACACCGGTGTGCATACCCTTGATCATTTCAGCATAGGTGAAGTCCTCACCACCGAAGAACTTGTCCATCAGCTCGTCGCTGGTCTCAGCAACGGATTCCTTCAAAGCGTCGTTAAATTCGGTAATAACCTCTTCCTTACCCTCCGGTACTTCAATCTCAACACGCTTCAGATTCTGCATCTCATAAGCACGCTTGTTGAGTACATCGATGATGCCGGTGACCTTGCGGTTGGCGTCCCAAATGGGAACAACCACAGGAGCGATCTTGTTGCCGTACTTTTCACGCAGAGCATTGAAGGTGGCGTTATAGTCGGAGTTTTCTTCGTCCACCTTGGAGATGTAGACAAAACGGGGCATATTGCGCTCTTCACAGTACTTCCAAGCCTTCTCAAAGCCAACGGTAACACCGTCTTTTGCAGAGCAGACCAGGATAGCTGCGTCAGCAGCACGGAGTGCTTCCACAACAGCACCGGAGAAATCGAAGCCACCGGGGGCATCCAGCAGGTTGATGCGAGCGCCCTTGTAGTCCAGAGGAACGACTGCGGTGGAAATAGAAATGTTGCGCTTGATCTCTTCGGGATCGTAGTCGCAAACGGTATTTCCGTCTGCATTCTTGCCGATACGGTCGATAGCACCGGTCATATACAGCAGGCTCTCAGCCAGTGCGGTCTTACCGCTGCCGCTGTGGCCCAGCAGACAAATATTACGGATGGAATTAGCTGTGTACATAAGTATAGATCTCCTTTCGGGAAGGCTTTTTGCCCTCTTTCGGTCATATGTGGTGTTCAGCACCACAATAATGACATTATACACGAAACAGAATATAATTTCAATGCCTAATTTGTGAATTCTGCAAATTTGTGCAAATGTGAGGAATACAATTGTCTTCCATGGGGAAACTGCTGCTTGTGAAATTATAAATTCTTTTTTAACTTTTCTATAAAATGATTGCTTTTTCCTGTGGAATATGATACACAGAAGTATGGAAACTGGGATTTGGAAGGTATATTATGCTTGCGGTAAAAAGTATTTTGAATTATTTGAAAAAACTATTGCCTTTGGTGCTGGCATATTTTTCTGTGGAATGTCTGTGTGCCCTTTTGCTGCAGCCGGCAGAATTGTACGGACTTGCTTTCGGCGGTATGTGGGCGGTGCTGTTGGCGTCCATCGTATTGCTGCTGCCGAAACTGGCAGGCAGGATCGTCTTTGGCGTGACATATTATTTTTCTCTTCTTTGGATGCTGGCGCAGACCGGCTACTACAGTGTATTCGGAAAAATGATGTGGCTGACGGATATGTTTTACGCAGGAGAAGGCGTTGGTTACTTTGGTGATGTGCTGGGTGGCTTTTCTCTTCTTTGGTGGATTGGTGGATTCCTGCTGTTGGGAACCGGAGCGCTTTTGATCTGGCGTTTTCCGGATCCTGTAAAGGGAATTATACGGAGAATACCCAATGTTATTTTAGCGGTGCTGGCGGTGGTGATGCTGTTCCTGCTTCCGGAAATGATTTTTGTGAAGGATTTGGATATTTGGGGCACACGGTCTGAGTATGGTCAGTCCTCCTCCTATCGTGCCACCTACGAAACAATGTATGAAGCAAAAAAGACCTACAATATCTGTGGCGTTTACCAGCTGACATTCCGGGATGTGTGGGTGCATATGCTTTATCCTTTAAGCCCTGCCTATCAGATTGAGCTGCACAACAGAAAGGAACAGGTGGATGCTTACTTTGAAGAAAGAGGGGAGCAGTCGGATAACGAAATGACCGGCACGTTTGCAGGGAAGAATGTGGTGCTGGTGCTGATGGAATCTATGGATGACTGGATGATCACCCCGGAGGATACTCCCACCCTGTATCAGCTCAAGAATGAGGGCATTGATTTTACCAATTTCTATACACCCGGTTACGGCACTGCCCGTACCATCAATTCTGAGTTCTGTATGAATACAGGCATTTATCTGCCTACCAACGGAGATTATGTTTTTGACTATGTAACCAATGGCTTCAATCAGTCGATTGCATCTCAAGCCACTGCCAACGGTTATTCTGCGGAAGTGTTCCATTATAATGATCCTGCATTCTACAGCCGTGGTGTGTTTGTGCCTGCTATGGGCTACAATGCCTATAACAGCTATGCAGATTACGAGAATGATACAAAAGCACTTTACAATGAGTGTCTGCTTTTTGAGATCCCTGAGCTGAAGGAATTGTTTTTCCGGGAGGGAAAGACGTTTAATACAGTGATCACCCGTTCTGCGCATTTAAGTTATGTTTATAATGAGGTGCTTAGCAATTACGCCTTGAAGCAATATCCGGAGTACCGAGGCAAGTACGCAAGTCAAGAGGAAGACTGCGCAAGGGTAAAGGCAAAGCTGGTGGATGATTTCTTTGCTCGGCTGCTGAAGGAATTGGAAGCACAGGGGCAGCTGGAAAATACGGTGATCGTGGCAATGACTGACCACTATACCTACGGCTATAAAAATTTGGAGGAGCTGTATGCCCACTCCGGTGTGGAGGATACCCTGCTTTTGGAAAAGACGCCCTGCTTTGTGTGGTCTTTGGGCGGACCTGCTATAAAGGTGGAAAAAACATTAAATACCGCAGACCTTCTTCCAACGGTGTTGAATCTTATGGGATTTGACAGTCCTTATCGGTATCTGGGGCAGGATGCCTTTGATCCGGGATATCAGGGATACGCACTGTTTCCTGATGGAAGTTGGATCTATGACGGTATTGTTTGTCGGGTAGACGACGGCAATAAGATCCAGATTCTCCGGAATGAAAATAACCGGGAGATCACGCAGGAGTTGCAGGCGGAAATGGCAGAACGGACACGGGAGTTTATAAATATAAGCAATCTGCTTTTGATTACCGATTATTACAACTGATACGGGGCTGTGAAACCCAATGTGGCTAAGTTAAGCGTGTCATCTTGAGCGAAGCGAAGGATCTCCTTCATAAAGAAGGGGATTCTTCGTCGTTTACGCTCCTCAGAATGACACGCTCTTTCTTGTTATAATGACATTGCTGTAAAAACAGTCCCTTAAGTTTTTTGAAAATCTGTTTAGATTCCCGAAAAATGGTAATACTGGATATCGGAGGTGCTTAATATGAGCAAGAAAAAATTCAGCGACAGCATCAACGGTAAGGGCTACTACATAGCCCTGATCCTGTGTGCAGTCGCAATTGGGATCACCGGCTATTTGTATTACCGAAACGCAGACAACAAAGATACGCAACTACAAAATCCTACGGCGGAAGCGGATGCGACCGTTCCCGGCGGTGATGTGCAGGTTGTTGCGCCCCCGGATGATGGTACGTTAGGGGCGGAGACATCAACGCAGCCTACCGGAAACGGAATCAAGCCGCCTCACAGACAGAAGCCTGTAGCGGGACAGACCATTACAGAGTACTCAATGGATGCCCTTTGCTATAATCAGACAACCAGAGACTGGCGTGTTCATGATGGTATGGACATTGCCGCAGAAGCAGGTACAGCGGTAGGTGCAGCCGCAGACGGGACGGTGTACACTGTTTATGAAGATGAGACAATGGGTATGACTGTGGTGCTCTCTCACGAAGGCGGATATACCACCAAGTATGCAAGTCTGGCTGAGAATGTGCCTGTGAAAGCAGGGGATACGGTGACCGCAGGGCAGACCATTGGTTATGTGGGTAACACAGCACTGTTTGAAAGTGCTATTGGTGACCATATTCATTTCAGCGTCAGCTGTAGTGGTGTGACTGTGGATCCTGAGACATTTTTGGAATAACCTTTCTGACAGGGGTATGCTCAATGCCCCTGTCAATTTGCGCAATCAACGTAAAGCAGGCTGTGCTATTTTGGCACAGCCTGCTTTATTTCAAGATAGTGGTTTAAATAGTTCAGTACCCGTTTTTTGTCGGCTGACCACAGAGGTGCGATGAGATCTCTTTTTGCACCGTCACCGGTGATGCGGTGTATCACGATCTCCGGAGGCAGTAGCGCAAGACAGGCTTTCAGCCATTGGGCATACTCGGGAAGCTCCAGACACCGAAATTTCTCTGCCCGGTAATCTTTTTCTAGATCAGTGTTTTGCAAAACGTGGAGCAGATGGAACTTGATGCCGTCAGTTCCGGCTGCTACGGCATAACGGGTGGTGGCAACGGCATCCTCCATCGACTCACCGGGAAGACCCAAAATGATGTGGGTCACGATATGAACACCTGTTTGCCGCAGTCTTGCAACGGCATCCTTGTAGACGTTATTTTCGTAGCCACGGCGAATGTACCGGGCGGTTTCCTCGTTGGCGGTCTGAAAACCAAGCTCTACCATTACCGGTTTGCGCTTGTTGATGGTTTCCAAAAGATTGACCGTCTTTTGAGGAAGACAGTCAGGCCTTGTGCCTACGGAGAGGCCTACAATATCGTCCGGTGCTATAGCTTCTTCGTAAATCTGCGCAAGGTGTTCTGTGGGTGCATAGGTGTTGGTGAAGGACTGAAAATAGGCAATATATTTGCCGGTCTTGTTTTTTGCGGCGACCTTCTTCTTTGCTTCTTCCAGTTGCTTGCTGATGTCAATGCAGCGTTGTGCCGCAAACTCACCGCCACCGTATGCAGAGCAGAAAATACATCCTCTGGTATCTAATGTACCATCCCGGTTGGGACAGGTAAAGCCGCCGTCCAGTGACAGCTTATAGACTTTGCAGCCGAAGGTATCTATGCAGTAATCATGAAAGCTTCTGTACACAGTATCACCTCCAAAGCAGAGTATAACCTTTTTGGAAAAGGATTGCAAGCAAAGCGTTTTTGTGTTAAATTATAGAAAAGGAGCTGATGAAATGAAAGAACAAATCGATACCATACCGGTAAATGAGGCTTATGAATCCGGGGACGAGTGCCCGTTTTGTTGGCTGGAACGGCAGGTGGAGCAAAAGGCGATCCGGTATACCGCAGGTCCGGGCGCCAGCTATATGGAGCCGGATGTCCGTGGTGCTACGGACAGTCAGGGTTTCTGCCGGGGGCATTTTAAAAAGCTTTATGACTACGGCAATTCTTTGGGCAATGCCTTAATGATGCAAAGCTATATGATCGGAATGCGCAAGGAGCTGGATGCGCAGCTGGATAATTTGGAGTTGCCTGCGAAAAAAGGGTTGTTTTCCAAGAAACCGGAAGGGAATCTGCCGATTTTGCAGTGGTTGCAGCAGAAAAACAGCAGCTGCTTCCTGTGCGGTAAGATCGCCTATAATATGCGTAGATACTATGCTACCTTCTTTCATCTGATCAAGGAGCAGGAGTTTCGTGCCAAGGTAGAGACCAGCAAGGGGCTGTGTATGCACCACTTTGAAAAACTGCTGGAAATGTCCGGTGAGTACCTGCCAAACGGTCAGAGAGAATGGTTTTTTGAGACTGTGGGCAATTTGATGCGGGATAATCTGGCACGAATGCAGGAGGATCTGGATTGGTTTGTGGATAAATTCGATTATCGCAATGCCACTGCGGATTGGAAAAATTCCAAGGATGCAGTCTCCCGTACTATGCAAAAGCTGAAGGGCGGCTATCCTGCCGACGATCCTTACAAACAAAATTGATAAAAAATATGGACAACACACAATGCAGGTGTTGTCCATATTTTGTTTTATTAATAGCGCATACGGGACATATAGCTTGCGCTGGAGCGCCAGGTTTTGTTGATGCCGGAGATGGTTTCTGTTTCCAGTTCTTCGATGGCGTCGATCTCACCGGAAAGGTAGCTTTCCAGAAGGGCTTTAACATCCTTCAGCCGCAGAATGTTACCGCCAAAATCGTGGGTGTACATTTCCAGACCGAAGCCCTTGTAGTACTTGCGCCAAAGGGAAAGGAACTGAGGATAGAATGTATCAAATTCAGAAATCAGCGCAGGAATCAGCTGACTTGCGGCTTTTTGCAGGAAGTCTTTGTCGCCAGCTTTGTAAGCAGGACGCAGACCCTTTAACAACTGGATGCGCAGAATGGCAATTCGATACAGAGAGAGGAAAAATTCGCGGTGAGCGTAATCTTTGTGGGCGTCAATAACAGCGTATGCCTTGTTCATTGTCTCCAGTGCGGCGGTATAATCCACATCGTAGCACATCAGATCAATGAGCAGATCGCAGTAAACAAAGCCCTTGGCAAGGGAGACCGCACCGTTGTAGCCAAGATAAATATCGGAAATGGCGTTAAACAAGGCTTCATCCACGCCGCAAAGGGTCTCAGAAGCACGGTAGATGTCTTCTCGGGTACAGGCTTCACCCAAATAGCACATCTCGGAGAAAATGGTCAGACCGGGCAGCGCTTGGTGATAATCTGCACCGTTGGTGCCGCTAACCCAAAGGGTGGCGATGATGGTTTTGACGTTGTGGGCAAGGCAGGCACGCATAGCAGGCTCCATTGTGTTCAGCGTGTAGGTCAGATTGGGCGCTAAACCGTCCCAGGTCCAGATGCCACCGCCAAAGCTGATCTCGTTGGGGAAACGGTCGTGCTGTGTTAACTGATCGTCATACCACTCAAAATAGTCCCGGTAATAGTTCCAGAAGCACAGATTTACATTTCTGGGTGTGTTGTCGATTACAGCCTGATCCACGACATCCAATCCGTACTGACGGCCATCGTGGCCTTCAAAGAACATATCCGACCAAATGATGGGCTTTTTGAAGTATTTACTGCTGATCTCCAACACTTTGGCGAGATGCTCCCGATAAATATCACCGGGATTACGAAGACCGTGTTCCTTCAGATATTTGCCCAGACCCAAGCCGTGGGTCTCATCCATACCCAAATGGATGCGGTCAGTCCGGAAGGCCTTTCGTATAGCGGTAAGCTCCGCATCAATAAAGGCGTAGGTGTCCGGGTGGCCGGGCAGCAGCACGGTGGCGTTTTCGTTGGGGACATTGGCATCTTTCATTTTAATATATTGCTCCAGATGACCGAAGGTCTGAATACAGGGAATCAGCTCCACACCCATTTCGTAACCATAGTCATCGATCTCCCGGAGCTCTGCAATGGTGTATCTGCCGCGGAGATGACCGAATTTGGGATAGCCCTCCACCTCAAACATATCCTCAGTATAGAGCATCAGCATATTCATACCCAATGCAGCTATGTAGTCAATGTATTCCTTCACGGCGGCAACGGTCATTACCTTGCCTCGGGACATATCCAGCATAGGTCCAACAGTGTCGAAACGGGGCTTTTGCGTCAGTTCGAAGGGACCGTTTTCTGCGTGCATTGCCAGAAGGAAGCAGCAACGGGCGTGCTGAGGCTTAGTGGTATAACCAAAGACCGCATTTTCTCCGTCATATTTTACATAGACGCCATCAAAAGAAGTGTGTGTGATCTTTCCGGAAAAGCGATAATTTAAGAGTTTAAAAATTTTTGTTTCCATAATGATTCTCCTCACAGTAGTTCATCCAGGGCTTCACGGAAAATGCGAGCCAAAATATCATAACCTGCTTGATTGGGGTGAACACGGTCTTCAACGAAAATATCCTCCCGGATCTTGTGGAAGTCGCCTACGTCCTCCGGTGTCTCAAACAGTTCCGGTTGATTCCACAGACGGATGATTTTGGTGTCCTCGTGGGTCTGCTCATAAATGTTGATCATCTCAATAAAGTTATTTCGTTTGTGCATAGCGTTGTTCCACTTATCCGGCAGCTTGCTGTCCTTTGCAGACGGCATAGGATGGGGCTCGACAATAAACAGCTTGATGCCGGGGAAGTCGGTTCTTGCCCAGTGGAGAAGCTTGGAAAGATTTGTCATGGTTTGCTCGGGACCGTAGCCATACATAGCATCGTTGGCGTAGGTGGCGATCACCAAGGCACGAGGCTCCCAGGGACGCACCATACGGTGGTAGAAATATAGCTGCTCCTCAGATGTGGATGTACCAAAGCCGTGGTTGACCACAGCCAGAGAGCCATCCTTCATACGGATGTCCTCATCCATACGGCGGTAGCCCCACTTGGGAGCGCCCCAACGGGTGAACAGAGAATGACCGTAGAACAGGATCTTGCCTTTTTCGATGGGCTCCTGTTCGTACTTGATGATCTCTTTTTCCAGCATCTTTAGATCCATTGGAATGTCAAACATAGTGATCTGCCTTTCTTTATAAATATTCGTCGAGAAATTCTTTGAAGTATTCTTTGTACAGGTCGTAACCTGCTTGATTCATATGGGTTTTGTCCTCTGCAAAAATATCTTCACGGACGATCATATTTTCCTTATCCTCCGCAGTTGCGTAGAACATATCCCACTGCTTCTGATCAATGTACGTAACGTTCTCTTTGTGGGAGCAGTAATCCTCTAAAAGCTGATCATAGTGTCCTCGCGCACGGACAAAGTAATCAACTGTGCCGTTGCGCTTGGGATAGATACAGCTGGAAAGACAGAAGATTTTAATGCCCGGAAAGTCAGCTGTGGCGTAATCGCACAGAAGCGCCATATAGTGGACACTTTCTGCCGGACTATAGCAGCGGGCAGGGTCGTTGTTAAAGGCATTCAGCACTAAGACTCTGGGTGCCCAGGGTTTTACAAGACGGTCGTAATTGCGAAGAAGATCCAGTGTTGTGGAGCTGCCAAAGCCGTGGTTGACCACAGCCAGAGAGCCATCCTTCATACGAATGTCCTCATCGGCACGGCGAAAGCCCCATCTTTCACCGCCCCAACGGGTGAAGAAGGAGTGACCGTAAAGCAAAATCTTGCCGGTTACTACCGGTTCGCTTGCCAGTTTGTCCACGCTTTTTTGCAAATGATTCAGATCGTGTTTTGCACCGTACATAGTTTTTCTCCTTTGTGTCATTCCTAAGGAAAAGTATACCATCTTTTCGAAAAATGGCAAGACTTTTTTGCAGAATCTTTTTGATGAACGCTTTCGATATGCTTTGTTTTTTGATTGACATATATCCGCCTTTTTAGTATCCTATTGCAAAAGGAGTGATGCATATGAATGAGACGATGAAAACACTGAAAAACCGTTGCAGCGTAAAGAAGTATACGGACAGACAGGTGCCGGAGGATGTGCTGGATGCCATCCTGGAAGCGGGACTGTATGCTCCCTCGGGCCTTAACAATCAGCAGGTGTATATGGTGGCGGTCCGGGATCGGGAGACCAGGGATTTTCTGGCGAATATGAACACGAAGATCCGGGGTGCGGGCAGCGATATGTTCTATGGTGCGCCCTGTGTGATTGTGGTGCTGGCAGATCCGCAAAACGGAACCTGGGTGGAGGACGGCAGTTTGGTGATGGGCAATCTTCTCAATGCAGCCACCGCTATGGGGGTTTCGAGTTGTTGGGTGCACCGTGCAAGAGAGACTTTTGACAGTCCGGAGGGCAAGGCACTGTTGAAGAAATGGGGGCTTCCGGAAACACTCCGGGGGGTGGGCAACTGTATCCTTGGATATGCCGAGGGAGAAACCGTTCGGAAACCCCGTAGAGAAGGTCGTATTCTAAAAATCAATTGAGGGAATTATTAGTAAATCAATCGTTTTGTATTGATTATTAAGAAATTGTGTGTTAGACTAGTCTACAAACAAAAACTGGGAGGTTAAAAAACTATGAAATACGGACGTACATTTAATTTTTCCGCCGGTCCTGCTATGATGCCGGAGCCTGTGCTGGAGGAGATCAAGGAAGAACTTCTCAACTATCGCGGAAGTGGTATGTGTGTTATGGAAATGTCCCACCGCAGCCCCGAATTTGCTAAGATCGCCGAAGAGGCAGAGCAGGATCTTCGTGACTTAATGGGTATTCCCGATAACTACAAGGTGCTGTTTATTCAGGGCGGCGCAACACTGCAGTTTTCTATGATCCCTATGAACTTGATGAAGAACAGAAAGGCTGTTTACATCGAGACCGGCGCATGGTCCAAGAAGGCTTTGGCAGAGGCTAAGAAGGTGGGAGAGGTCACCGTAATCTCCTCCAAGGACAAGAATTACACCTACATTCCCGATTGCTCTGATCTGGATATTCCCGAGGATGCAGACTATGTCTACATCTGTGAGAATGAGACCATTCACGGTACTACCTGGCAGAAGTTGCCCAATACTAAGGGTAAAATTCTGGTGGCTGACCAGTCTTCTATGTTCCTTTCTAAGCCTTGCAATGTCTCTGACTACGGACTGATCTATGCCGGTGTGCAGAAAAACGTTGGCCCTGCCGGTATGGTGGTGGTGATCATCCGTGAGGATCTGATTCGTGATGATCTGGAGAATCTGCCTGTTTATTTGCAGTATAAGACCCATGCAGATGCCGGTTCTATGTATAATACCCCCAACTGTTGGGCGATCTACTGCTGCGGCAAGGTGTTTAAGTACCTCAAGAGCATCGGTGGCCTGGAGGCTGTCAATAAGCTCAATGAGGAAAAGGCAAAGGTTATGTATGACTTCCTGGATCAGTCTAAGATGTTTAGCGGCACTGTAGAGAAGGAAGTTCGCAGTCTGATGAATGTTCCCTTTGTTACTGCCTCCAAGGAACTGGATGCGGAAGTGGTGAAGGCTACTAAGGCTGCCGGCTATGACAATCTGAAGGGTCACAAGTCTGTTGGTGGTTTGCGTGCCTCTATTTATAACGCTATGCCTAAGGAAGGCGTAGAGGCCCTGGTAGAGTTCCTGAAGAAATTCGAAACGGAGTATAAGGGATAATGGCAGTTGTGAGAGCATTCCGGGCGGTGCGTCCTGCACCGGCTCTGGCAGATAAAGTGGCAGCACTTCCTTATGATGTGATGAACAGTCAGGAAGCCCGGCAGATGGTGGTAGGCAATCCACACTCTTTTCTGCACGTGGATAAAGCGGAGATCGACCTTGATCCGGCCATAGACCTGTATGACACCCGTGTATATGAAAAGGCCCGTGACAATTTCAATGAGATGGTGGAAAAGGGTGTGTTTTTGCAGGAGGAAACGCCGTGCCTGTATATCTATAAGCAGGTAATGAACGGTCGTGCCCAGATTGGTATTGTGGGTTGCACTGCGGTGGATGACTACCGTAACAGCATCATTAAGAAGCATGAGCTGACCCGTGCGGACAAGGAACAGGACCGAATCAATCACGTGGACTATTGTGATGCCAACACCGGCCCGATCTTCCTGACCTACCGGTCGCAGGAAGAGATCAATGTGCTGGTAAACGGTGTTATGGAGAAGAAGGCTCCGGTGTATGATTTTGTCAGTGAGGATGGCATCGGTCATACGGTGTGGGTAATGGATGATCCTGCCACCATTGAGAAGGTCTGCGCTCTGTTTGCTGGTATTGATTACCTCTATATTGCCGACGGTCACCACCGTTCCGCTTCTGCTGTACGGGTGGGTATGAAGCGTCGGGAGACAAAGCCGGATTACAACGGAAACGAGGAATTCAACTACTTCCTGTCGGTGATCTTCCCGGATAAGCACCTGTACATTATGGATTATAACCGCATTGTCCGGGATTTGAACGGGAACACCAAGGAAGAATTTCTTGCAAAAGTTGCAGAAAAATTTACAATCACCCCCTATGAAGGCAGTGGCGCACTGAAGCCGAACAAGAAGCATACCTATGGTATGTATCTGGATGGTCGCTGGATGCTGCTGGAAGCAAAAGAAGGTTCTTTTGATGCAGCCGATCCTGTGGCACGGTTGGATGTTTCCATTTTGCAGAATAATCTGCTGCACCCCGTTTTGGGAATCGGTGATCCCCGTACGGATAAGCGCATCGACTTTGTGGGTGGTATTCGTGGCCTGTCCGCTTTGTCTGATCGGGTGGATAACGGATCTATGGCTGTGGCATTTTCTATGTATCCCACCACAATGGAGGATCTGATGGATATTGCTGATGCCGGTGCCATTATGCCCCCCAAATCTACCTGGTTTGAGCCGAAGCTCAGAAGCGGCTTGTTTATCCATAAATTGTCTGATTAAAAAGAGGTTGCCCTGTAAAAGGGCAACCTCTTTTGTTGACAGTAAAGGGCAGCTATGCTACAATTATGGATAAATTGGGGTGTTGCGCACATTTGGTGTTGCTGCCTGCCAATGGTGCGAACAGGAGGGATTATACAGTGACGGAAGCTATCGAATTGGATATAAAAGAAATATTCGGAGTTCTGCTGAAACGCGTGTGGATTATTTCGCTTTGCGCAGTGCTGACAGGAGCAGCTGTATTTGTATACATTGCGAAATTTGTAACGCCTTTGTATCGTGCAGAGGTGACGATGTATGTCAACAACAATTCCGGTAATACGGAATTCGTATCTTCTTCCAATCTTGCGGTTGCTTTGCAGTTGGTCAACACCTATGTGAATATTATCCAAAGTAACAAGGTTTTGGAAAAGGTTGTGGATACCGCTGATCTGACGCTGACTCCGGCTCAGATCCGGGGAATGATCTCGGCCAATGCGGTAAATGAAACAGAAATGTTTGCGGTGCGAGTAACCAGTCCGGATCCGGAACTTTCAGCAAAAATTGCCAATGCCATTGCAGACGTTGCTCCGCAGGAAATCACCCAGATTATTGAGGGCAGTTCTGCTAAGGTTATCGATTATGCAAATGTTCCGCAAAGACCGGTGTCTCCCGGCTATACGATGAAGACACTGCTTGGGTTTGTTGTGGGTGCTTTGTTATCAACTGCGTTTTTTGTGATCCATTATTTGTTGGATACGCATGTAAAAACGGAGGAGGAGCTGGAGAAAATTTGTAACATTCCTGTGTTGGGTGTGATTCCGGATTTCGCACAGCCTGTGAAGGAAGTTCGGAAGAAAGGCAGGCAGCGGAAATGAGGAAAAAGAGAAAAGAAATGCAGATCCCCGATAATGGGGGCTATATGGCGCAACGACGGAATATTCTCAACCCCAATAGCAGCTTCATTGTAAAGGAAGCGTACAAGAGTCTGCGGACCAATATTCGCTTTTCGCTTAGAAGTGAAGGTTGTAAAACTCTTTGTGTCATCAGTGGCGTTGCCAGTGAAGGCAAGAGTATCACTATTCTGAATCTGGCGATCTCCATTGCGGAGTCCGGACAGCGGGTTTTGTTGA
This sequence comes from Faecousia sp., assembly GCA_045651005.1. Classification (GTDB taxonomy): domain Bacteria; phylum Bacillota; class Clostridia; order Oscillospirales; family Oscillospiraceae; genus Faecousia. The sequence goes on along the minus strand of JAZRRS010000045.1, from coordinate 24,228 downwards.
TCGATGCGGATATGCGCCGTCCCACAATGCACCGCTTGTTGGTGGAAAAGCCTACACCGGGTTTATCCAATGTGCTTGCGGGATTGGCTACATGTCAGGAAGCTGTGCGAAAGCAGCTGTGTCCCAATCTGGATCTGCTGTTTTCCGGAGATGTTCCGCCCAATCCTTCTGAACTTTTGGGTGGCCATGAAATGGAGTCTCTTATTGAAACACTGTCCTCTGATTACGATTATATCCTCATTGACACACCCCCTGTTGGTGTGGTGTCGGATGCCTGCTTGTTGGCAAACCTGCTGGATGGTGCACTGTTGCTGGTGCGTCAGGGCTATGCAAAAAAGGAAGAAGTTAAGCGCACTGTGCGCAAGCTGCAGCTGACCGGTGTCAAGATTTTGGGATATGTGTTCAATGCAGTGCCGGCAGAAAACAGAGGCTACTATAATTACTATTATTACTATGGATATGGAGAGCATCCCGATGAGAAGAAATCCTGAATTTTTGCTGCGGGAAGTGGCAGGTACTATCGTAGTAGTTCCTGTGGGGCAGGCAACAACGGCCTTTCCCGGTATGATAACAATGAATCCCACCGGTGCTTTCCTATGGGAAAAACTGGAGACTGAACATACGGTGGAAACTCTCGTAGCTGCCCTTGTGGAACATTATGAGGTTACAGTGGAAAAGGCACAGGCGGATGTGGTGAGCTTTGTGGAAAAGCTTGTTCCCACCGGTGCGATTTTGGAGCAGTGAAGCGCTACCGGATCGCAGACCTGACGGTGGAGATGGCGGTGTCAGGACGCACAGCACAGCAGGCAGCGCCCTATGCCTGTGAAACAAACCACAAGGCAGATATCTGTATTTCTTACGATTTGCAGGATGTCATTAGGAGGAATCCCCAGATTTCTTCGGCGGATATGGCGGAGTATTTGGCTACGGGTGCGGTGTTTGCAAGATATCTGTTGGAATTTGACGGTCTTTACCTTCATTCCTCGGCGGTGCAACTGGGTGGAAAAGCCTATTTGTTTACCGCTCCCAGCGGTACGGGGAAGTCTACCCATACGGAAAAATGGTGCCGTCTGTTTGGTGCTTCCTACATAAACGATGATAAACCGGTGCTGCGTGTGCAGGAGGAACTATGGACAGTCTACGGTACGCCCTGGTCCGGAAAAAATGATTTGTCTTCGCCGGAGGGGGTTCCTGTGGGTGGCATTGCCTATTTAAAGCACGGTGATCAAAATGAGATTCGCCGGATGACACCTGCGGAAGCGTTGCCGGTAATTATGAGCCAATCACTGTGGCGGCTGGGATCTGAGAAAATGGACAGACAGCTGGCCTTGGTGGATCGGCTTTTGGCGTGTGTACCGGTATGGGAATTGACTTGCCGAAATGAAGATGCGGCGGCTATTCTTTCCCGAGATGTAATGACATTGGAGGTGCAGCACAGAAATGAAAAATGAGCCAATGGCGCTGCACAGGAAAAATGTACCTATGGAGGAGCTGGTGCCGCTTTTGCAGTTGCAAATGGAAACTGGCGGCAGCGCAAGGCTGATAGTCACCGGATACAGTATGATGCCTATGCTGCGAAATCGCAAGGATTCTGTGATGCTTGCGCTTCCAAGTGGAAAAGAAAAAAAGGGAGACGTCATTCTCTATCGCAGAGGAAATGGTGCTTATGTGTTGCACAGAATTATCGGCAAGGCTACAGACGGGTATATCTGCTGCGGTGACAACCAGTATATGTGTGAACCGGTTTCTGCGGAACAGGTGATTGGCGTGGTAACGGCTTTTTGTCGCAATGGAATAAAATGCGGTGTTCAAAAATGGACCTATCGACTCTATGTAATGTTGTGGGCAGGTCTGTTTCCTCTGCGAGGTGTTTATATTTCTGCACGGCGGTGTTTGGGCAGACTTTGCAGAAGTTTAAGAAGGCGAAAGTAAATGAATTAAAACAGGGGGATTGATTATGGATAACAAACAGAAAAAATTAATATTTCTGATCGCAGGATTGGCAGCACTTTTGATTGTGTGCGTCGTTGCAGCAGTGATGATTACGGCGGCTAACTGGGGTGATGACGTTACGGGAACAACCGGCACGACCCAGGGCACTGCGCAGACAGATGATGTCCCGGATACAACAGAGCCTGATGACAGCACAGGTGCATCTGTTGCGGATACCACGGAACCGGTGGAGAGCACGGGTAATACGGAGCCTTCTCAAAGTGGCTCACAAGGCGGTTCTCAGGGAAACTCTCAGACTTCCGGAGGGAATTCCGGAAGCAATTCCGCTGGCAATGATCAACCGACCCAGGCGGAAGAGGAAGAAGAAAAAACACCTACCATTGGCGTGGATGATGAAACCACACCCTCAGGTGAAAATGAAAATAATGTGGTGATCGATTTTGATGACCTGCTGGAAGCCGCCAACGGCAAGAAGAATGAAGGTTAAGAAAAATAACGAATTCCTTAAAACTATATTTTGCACCTACAGAGTGCATCTGTTTTGGCTTAGCATACTGACGGTGTTGCAGTCTGTTTTGCAGGTAGCAATGGCGATCCTGACCCGTTTTGTTATCGACTCTGCGGTGACAGGAGACGGAAAACTTTTGTTTTGGTCGATCCTGCTGGGCGCAGATCTGCTGCTGCAGCTTGGTGTCTATGTTTTGCTTAACTGGTGCAGTGGCAGCACGTCAGATCATATGACTGCGGCGTTGCGTTCACAGCTTTTGCGTAGTGCAGTTTATAGCGCAGATTCCCGTTTGCAGGCATTCCATAGCGGTGAGCTTTTGAGCCGCGGTATTGAGGATGTCAATACGGTCTGTGATGGCGTGGTGTATGCAATGCCGGTTCTGCTGGGGCAGCTGGCAAGGCTTGCGACAGCATTCTGCGCTGTGCTGATGATCAGCCCCACAGTGGCATTGGCTTTGGCTGCCGGTGGCACAGCGTTGGTAGTGTATATTTCTCTGCTGCGACCGGTGCTCAAGAAAAAGCAGCGAAAGGTGCGGGAAGCGGAAGAGACGGTTATGGCTACAATGCAGGAGAATCTGCAGAAGCTGGAACTGATCCAAAGCCTACAGGCCCAGGAACAGTCTGTGAAGCGTTTTGATCGTCAGCTGCGAGATGCCCGGAACAGAAAATTCAGCAGAAGGATTTGGTCTATAGGTGTACATACGGTGATCAACGGTGGTGTGCTGCTTTGCAGTGGTGTGCTACTTTTGTGGGGAGCCAACGGTGTGGCAGGAGGTATTTTGAGCTATGGCGCATTGGCATCTATGCTGCAGTTATTGGGACAATTCCGTGGGCCGCTTATGGGCTTGTCAGGTTTGTGGTCCCGTTTTACTGCTGTGGAGATCGCAGGCGAACGCTTAGCAGAACTGCTGGTGATTCCGGAGCAGCCGGCAACCATATCGGTGGGTACACCCAAAGCTGTGGTGTTTGAAAATGTGACCTTTGCATATCCCGGAGATGAGCAGGCCGTGGTTGAGAATTTCAGTATGCACCTTCCTTTGGATAGTTGGGTGTCTTTAAGTGGTATCTCCGGTCGGGGCAAAACCACGCTGTTTAAGCTGATTCTCGGATTGTATACGCCTCAGCAGGGACGCGTTTATTTGCAAACGGATGGTGGAGAGGTTCTGTGCTCAGCTGCTACGCGGCATTTATTTGCTTATGTGCCTCAGGATTACGCTCTGTTTTCCGGTACGGTACGGGAAAATCTTTTGCTGGTAGCACCGAATTCTACGGAAGCACAGCGCCGTGATGCGATTTGTGCAGCACGGGCGGAATTCATATTTGATCTGACGGAGGGTGAAAATACCCACCTGGGCGAGAACAACACAGGTCTTTCCAAAGGTCAGCTGCAGCGGCTTGCCATTGCAAGAGCGATTTTGATGGAGCGTAAGGTGCTGCTTTTGGACGAATGTACCTCTGCTTTGGATGCGGAAACGGAACGCAGTGTATTAAAAAATCTGCGACAAGCTTCACCGGGTGCTTTGTTGGTGACGCACCGTCCGGAGGCGCTGGACGGACTGCCCGATGTTATGTCAGTGCAAATGGAACAATAAAAAACAGGCTTCGGTAAGGAACTACCGAAGCCTGTTTTTAGTGCGTTTAAAGAAGAGGGATGTTATTTTCTTTGCAGATGCGCAGGGTGTCATCATCCCAAAGACTGGTCTGCACTTCACCAATGTGGGCACAGCCGATGAGCAGCATACACAGACGGGACTGACCGATACCACCACCAATGGTCAAAGGCAACTCGCCATTCAAAAGCATTTTGTGGAAGGGCAGCTCCCGGCGGTGATCGCAGCCGGCAGCTTTCAGCTGACGGTCCATTGCGGCAGGGTCAACACGAATGCCCATAGAGGAAATCTCAAAGGCGATTCCCAAAACATCATTCCAGAAAATAATATCTCCGTTAAGCGTCCAGTCGTCATAGTCCGGTGCACGCATACCGTGGGGCTTTCCGGAGCGGAGCTTGTCACCAATCTGCATAATAAATGCAGTTTTGTGTTCCTTTAAGTACAGCTGTTCCCGTTCCTCGGGAGTGTTGTGGGGATACAGATCCTCCAGCTTCTGGGAAGTGATGAAGCTGACATTGCGGCAAAGATCTACTTTGATCTGAGGAAATTCCTTCTTCAGCGCTTCGCTGGCATCGCAGATCACATCTACGATGGACTGTACAGTAGCTTTCAAATATTCCGGTGTCCGGTCTTCGGCACGGATGATTCGCTCCCAGTCCCACTGATCCACATAGATGGAGTGGATGTTGTCCAGTTCCTCATCACGACGGATGGCGTTCATATCGGTGTAGAGACCTTCGTGCATAGCAAAGTCGTATTTGCCCAAAGCAAGGCGCTTCCATTTTGCCAGAGAGTGGACGACTTGTGCATCGTCACCGATGGCAGGCACATCAAAGGAAACGGCACGCTCTTTGCCGGACAGGTCATCGTTCAGACCGGAGGTGGAGCGCACAAACAGGGGTGCAGATACACGCTGCAGATGCAGTGTTTCTACAAACTCTCCCTGAAAAATCTCTTTTGTCAATGCAATTGCTCGTTGGAGCTCATAACCGTTTAGTACAGGTGTATAGCCTTTGGGAAGGATCACTTTGTTCATACCCATACCCCCTTGAGAAAATATGACCTAGTATACCACGGAAACTGTTGGAAAGTCAACTGTTATCCCATTTATATATGGTCGCTGGGTAACTTTCTCATCAGTCGGTACAACCCCTCTGCCTGTTCCGGAGCGATGGATTGCCACGGGCCGGTGTTCTGACAGAGATAGCGATGATCCATTTGTCGGTAGATCCGTTGCCCACCATCTAATAGCTGCAAGGTGATCTCATACACATCTCCATCTGTTGTTTCTGGTCTTGCCTGGTTGGTTGCAGATGGTTTTAAAAGACGCAGATACAACAAAACATATTCGATTTTTTTGCTGTCTGTATAATATCTGCGGATGGGTACATCTTTATATTTGCAGGAGATTTCCACACCGGTAACCACACGCAACGTCGGCTGTGCAGTTTTTTTCGCACAGCCAAATAGTGTGAAAATTAAAAAACAACTGACAATAAATAGTTTAAATTGTTTTTTCATATGCTCAACTCCTTTGCACTTAGGATGCGCAAAGGGGCATCAATTATGGTCGGTAAATAGCACAAGCAAAGCCAAAAATTAAAATTAATAACGGTGCTGCTTTGATGGCAACACCGTTAAAAATTTTTTATAAACCGTATGCAGCGGAGAATTTCTGAACATCCTCCACAGTGCTACCGTGTCTTGCCTTTTCAGCGGCAAAGCCGATCATATGGTTCTGCACAGATACCTGGATGTTTGCGGCACTGTAGCCGGTGTAGTTGCCGCTGATGTACTCGTGCAGCTCCCAAACAATGCCTTGATCGCCGCCACCGTGACCGCCAAGAATGCTCTCTTCGGTTTTGACTACAGGATAGGTGTGATGCTGTTTGTCCTCAAAGGTGTACACGGAAATGTCCGTGTCGCTCATATTGGCATAAAGCTCGCCCTTTGTGCCGAAAATGCGGATATAACGCCCACCCTTGTTAAAAGCATTCATAGTGAAGCTGGCAGTAATGCCGCCTTCAAATTCCATATTGACCACCTGATGATCCACCACGTCGTTATGGGCATGGAATACACACAGACCGAAATCTGTGGTTTTCAGCGCTGTCATCACTTCTTCGTCCGTGGGCAGGTATTCTTTGGAAATACCACGGGTAGCCGCTTTGCGGAACCAGGCATTTTCCTTGTCATCGTAGTAGAGCTTTTTGCAGTTGTAGGGGCAGGTGCTTTCAATGGGGCAGCCGCCGTCGATGCAGCGTACAGGAGAACCCTCCGGAGCGTTTTCTTCGGTGAAGTAAGTAAGTGAGCCGAAGGAGGAGACCTTTGTGCAGGGCTTGTCCACCAGCCACTGAATGATGTCCAGATCGTGACAGCTTTTTGCTAGCAGCATAGGTGTGGTCTCAGATTCACTGTGCCAGTTGCCACGGACATAGCTGTGGCTTTGATGCTCGTTGCCTACTGCCTCCACGCCAATGACGGAAACGATATCGCCGATGGTACCGTCCATAACGATCTCTTTTACTCGCTTGTAGAAAGGCGTGTAGCGCAGAACGTGGCATACCAACACCTCAACGCCCTTGGCTTTTGCGGCTTTGGCAATGTCAGCACACTGTTCGGGGGTGGGGGCCACCGGCTTTTCCAAAAGCAAATTGTAGCCCAGTTCAATGGCTTTCATTGCAGGCTCGTAGTGCTCTGCATCCATTGTGGAGATGATGGCGATGTCTGCCATCTTAGGCTGAGCGAGAATTTCCTGCCAGGATGTGAAGCACATTTCTTCGGGCAAGTTAAACATATCCTTTACATAGTTACGACGGCCTTCGTAGGGCTCGGCTACTGCCATCACCTGGTAGCGATCACGCAAGGCATCCAGTTTGCGACTGTAATTAGAGCCACGGTTGCCTGCACCGATGATGATTACGGAATAGGTTTTCATAAAAACGCTCCCTCTATTGCAATTTCAACAAATTTATGTTAGCATAATAATATATACGTTTATAGTACAAAACCTGCGGAAACCAGCACGATTTTGATATCAGGAGGGAATATGGAAGGGTACTACCAGGAACCGACACCGGTACAGTACAGCACTGCCGGTATCAAAAAACACCATTATTTCCGCTACAAAAACGGTGTGCGTTTGCATTGGCACGACCGAATGGAACTGATCCGTCTGCATACAGGACAGATACAGGTGGGCTATGGTGACAATACAGCTATGCTTTTTCCGGGAGAGATCTATATCGTTCCACCAAAAACACCCCACGCAGTAAAATTGGCATCGGGTACAGTGGAATATGATGTGATGATGTTTGATGTGCGCTGGTTTTACAATGAAACTGAGGTGTGCAAAAACAGTCTTAGAAGCATTTTTGACGGGCGTGCCCGTTTTGAAATGACCACAGGAAACCAAGAGATCCTGGAGTGTTATGATCGTCTTTTTGCTATTTGCGAGGAGAACTCCCTGGAGGCGGTGTCGCTGGTGTACCGTCTTTTGCAACTGCTTCTGGATTGCGCCCTATGTGAAATTTCCCGAACCCCTAAGGGTGATCCTACTATTCTGGAAATACTGTCTTATATGGAGCGCAATTTTGCGCAGGAGATCACGACAGAGGAACTTGCAGAGCGATGCGGCTATTCGGCGGCACATTTTTGCAGAAAATTCAAGGAGATTACTTGGTTGACCCCTATGAATTATCTGCGGATCTACAGGTTGGAGGAGGCGGCTCGCCGTCTGCGGCAGGGAGAGGAAGCTGTCAGTGATGTGGCTCTTGCCTGTGGTTTTCCGGATTCTAACTATTTTACACGTTGTTTTAAAAAACATTTCGGCGTACCGCCCACAAAATACGAAAAATAAGAAAAGAGGTCTTTCTCTTGTCAACGGCGAAGAAAACACTATCTAAGGATTTTACATCCGGAAATGTGGCAAAGCAAATGCTGCTGTTTGCCCTTCCGTTTATGGCGTCCAATGCATTGCAGGTGTTTTACAGCACCATCGATATGATGATCGTGGGTAAATATGTGGGAAATCCCGGCTTGTCTGCGGTTTCTCAAAGTAGTCAGATTCTGAACTTTGCTACGATGATCTGTTTTGGATTTTCCAATGCCGGGCAGGTGTTGGTATCACAGGCACTGGGTGCAGGTAAGCGTAAGGAGCTTAACAGCATTATCGGCACACTGTTTAGCATCATTGCTATTCTGGCGGTGGCATTGACAGCGGTGATTTTGGGCGCTCGTGTGTGGATTATGGATATCATGAACATTCCTGCCGAATCCTATGCTTATGCAATGGATTATCTCGTGATCTGCGGTGCAGGTTTGTTCTTTACGGCAGGCTATAATATGGTATCAGCGGTGCTTCGTGGTATGGGCGACAGCAAAAGACCGTTTTTGTTTATTGGCATCGCATCGGCTGTAAATCTGGTGCTGGATATTTTGTTTACCGGCATTTTGGGTTGGGAAGTGGCAGGTGCTGCGTGGGCTACCATTATCGGTCAGGGAGTATCGTTCCTGTTCTCTTTGTACTATCTGTACAGACGGAAGGAGTCGTTCGGCTTTGATTTTAAACTGAAAAGCTTTGCAGTCAGCAAGCAGTACAGTAAGCTGATTGTTTCTCTCGGTACACCAATGGCCATCCAGTCCGGCTGCATCAATATCTCGATGCTGTTTGTGAATTCTATGATCAATGATCTGGGTGTGGTGGAATCTGCTACTTTCGGTGCAGGCATCCGCATTGATGACATTATCAACAAAATATCTCAAGGCGTCCAGTTTGCGGCTGTGCCTATGATCAGCCAGAATATTGCCGCAGGGCAAAACAAACGCGCTGTAAAGGTGGTACACTGGGCGTGGATCTACTCCGGTATTTTTACAGTGATCTGTATGACCGCCTATTTGCTGTTTGGTGAAGCGTTATTTGTTGCATTTTCCAAGGATATGGTGGGAAATGCGCTGTGTAAGGTATTTATCAGTGCCATTTTGTGGATGTTCCCGGCATTGGCGGTAATGCGTGGCAGCAGTGCCTTTATTCAAGCCATAGGCAATGCAAAAATGAGTATGGTGTTGGCGCTGATGGATGGCGTGATCCTGCGTATTGGTCTAAGCTGGTTGTTTGGCATCTATTTAAACTGGGGATTCTACGGCTTTGTTTTGGGCTATGGTCTTGCCGCCTATGGTTGCGCCATTCCCGGTATGATTTACTTCCTGTCCGGCATATGGAAAAAGCGGAAGGTACTGGCAGAGGAACTGTAAAATGAAGATCCGATTATCTGACCATTTTACATTTGGAAGACTGCTTCGCTTTGTTTTGCCTACCATTGCAATGATGGTATTCACCTCCATATACGGTGTGGTAGATGGTATATTTGTTTCCAACTATGTGGGTAAGACGGCCTTCGCTGCCGTGAATCTGGTGATGCCGGTGCTGATGATGTTTGGTGTTCCGGGTTTTATGCTCGGCACCGGCGGCACAGCCCTCATCGCAAAAAATCTGGGCGAAGGGAATAAAAAGAAAGCCAACGAAGTGTTCAGTATGCTGACGCTTATTTGTATCCTGTGCGGTGCTGTGTTGACGGTGGTGGGTATGCTGATCATTCGGCCTGTATCTGCCCTAATGGGTGCGGAAGGGCAGATGCTGGAGGACTGTGTTCTGTATGGGCTTCTTGTTCTTCCGGCAACGACTGCCTATATCCTCCAGTTCGCATTTCAGAGCTTTTGCGTGGCAGCAGAAAAACCGAACCTGTCTTTGGCTATGATGGTAACGGCAGGTGTATGCAATATAGTGCTGGATGCGCTGTTTGTGGCAGTGTTCCGATGGGGGTTAGCTGGTGCAGCTATCGCCACATCCGTTGCCCAGATCATTGGCGCAGCAATTCCTGCTTTGTATTTTCTGCGCCCCAATAAAAGCCTTTTGCAATTTGGAAAATTTCGTTTTGATGCAAAGGCGTTGCTGCGCTCCTGCACAAACGGCTCTTCAGAGCTGCTGAGCAATCTCTCTATGAGTCTTGTAAGTGTGCTCTATAACTTGCAGCTGATGCGTTATGCCGGGGAAAATGGCATTGCCGCCTATGGGGTGATTATGTATGTGAACTTTATGTTCGCATCTGTGTTTATTGGCTTCTCTGTGGGTATTGCGCCGGTGATCGGCTTCAATTATGGTGCAGATAACCGTGTAGAACAGAAAAGCCTTTTCCGTAAAAGCATTACCATTATTAGTGCGTTTTCTTTGGTGATGGGAGCGGCTGCGTTTCTGCTTTCCAAGCCACTGTCTCATATTTTTGTAGGTTACGATCAAGCGCTTTGTAAAATGACTGTACGGGGTTTCCGTATTTACGCGTTGTCTTTTTTGATCTGTGGCTTTAATATCTATGCCAGCGCAATGTTTACCGCATTCAATAACGGCTTGGTGTCTGCGGTGATCTCCTTTGTGAGGACTATGATTTGTCAGACTGCTGCGGTTTTGCTTCTGCCGATGATCTGGGAGCTGGACGGTATTTGGTTTGCCATCGTGGCAGCGGAATTGGCAGCCTTATTACTCACCGTATTCTGTTTGATCAAATACAGAAAGCGTTACCACTATATGTAACAAAAAGGGAGTGCTTTATTGCAGGATAGGGCACTCCCTCCGCCTTTTTGCTGAATCATAAATTTTTAAGCAGAAACAAGAAAACAGAAAGCCAATATAATTTCACTTGACAAGCGTTGTCTAATGGTGTAGACTAGTGGTAGTCTAATGGAGTAGACAAGGAGGGCGTGATTATGGACATTCCGAAGATCCACGAAAGTGAGTACCGTTTTTGTTTGGTCCTGTGGGAGCACGAACCGGTTGCCGCAACGCAGCTGGTGAAGCTTTGTCAGGAAAAATTGGGTTGGAAACGCACCACCACTTACACAGTGATCAAGCGACTGGGGGAACGGGGGGTGTTGAAAAGCGAAGAGGGGACAGTGATCTCTCTTGTCTCCAAGGAGACGGCGCAAAGCAGAGAGATCGATTCTCTGGTGGAAGAAAAATTTCAGGGCTCTTTGCCTGCCTTTGTTGCGGCTTTTACCAGACGGATGGATATTTCCCCAAAGGAACTGGACGAGGTGCAGAGGATGATCGACCGTATCCGAAAGGGTGAGTGACGATGAACGAACTGTTTTTGAAGATCGTCAATATGAGTATTTCCGCAGGCTGGCTTGTGCTTGCTGTTTTGCTTTTGCGGCTGCTTCTGAAGAAAGCACCCAAATGGATAAGCGTTCTTTTGTGGGCCATCGTGGCAGTCAGATTGATCTGCCCCTTATCTTTTGAAAGCGTACTGAGCCTGATTCCCAGTGCGGAAACCATTTCTCCGGATATTATGATGGATGCTGCGCCGGAGCTTCACACCGGAATTGAAGCCTTAAACAGCGTGATCAATCCTGTGGTTACAGAGGCTTTTGCGCCGGAACCGCTGGCAAGTATGAATCCCTTGCAGCTCTGGATTCCGCTGGCTGCTGCGGTGTGGCTTGTGGGGATGTTTTTGATGTTGGTTTATACGGCAGTGAGCTATATGCTTCTCAGACGCAGGGTCAGCACCGCTGTACGGCTCAGTGGGAACATCTATCAAAGCGAAGCGGTGACATCGCCTTTTGTGCTGGGTGTTATCAAGCCGAAGATCTATCTGTCGTTTGAAGTTAACAGTGGGGATATGGAATATGTGATTGCTCACGAAAATGCTCATATCCGCCGTAAGGACCACTGGTGGAAGCCTTTTGGATTTCTGCTGCTGACGGTTTATTGGTTTAATCCTTTTGTGTGGCTGGGCTATGTGCTCCTTTGCAGAGATATTGAGCTTGCCTGCGATGAAAAAGTCATCCGGGAAATGGACTGTGCGAGACGTGCGGACTATACCCAGGCGCTTGTGTCCTGCAGTGTGAAGCGTCACAGCATTGCTGCCTGTCCTCTTGCCTTTGGTGAAGTTGGCGTAAAGCAGCGAGTAAAGTCCGTGATGAATTACAAGAAGCCTGCCTTCTGGATCATCATTGCAGCCGTGGTTATTTGCGCCGTGGTGGCGGTATGCTTTCTGACAGACCCCGTCAAAGACGGTGAAGGCGCTGTCAATTATGATGCAGAGACACCGGTTGTTGTGAATCCCTGGGTGCAGGAATATGTGCCGGGGACAGATGGGATCGTTGGAAACGTGGATGTGGAAAAATACCGGAGCATCAGTGCAGATTTTGAAATTGGTGCTGACCGTTGGGGTATAGCGGTCTTCAAAGATCCCCACAAAGCATTTTTGAAGCTGGTTGCGCTTTATCCGGATGCCATTGCCGCGATTCAACAGGAATTCGCTCTGGAGCCCCTTGCTGAAAACGATTACGCGTTTTATAAAACCTATGGCTGGCAGGTCACCTCGGATTCGACGAGAATACGAGAGCAGGCGACATTTGTGTCCGGCTTTTTCGATATTTATGAGAACAGCTTCACAGAGTCCGAACAGGAGAATGTAAATAAATTAAAAACCTATTATGCGCTCAGTGATGGTACCTGGCGGGCAGAGGGAAGAAACTATAAATACCGGCTGGAAATCACCGGCCGTATGCACAATGCCGCAAAGGATTCCACCTTTGTATATTTAAGTAACATCGAAAGCATCACGTTTGAGCGGGCGTGGAAAGCCGCCGGTTTCAGCAGCAATTCTGCTGATTACTTTGCGCCGGAGGAAGCGATCCTTGTTGAGGTGAGTACAAATGATGGGGCAAACGGCTCTGTACTCAATGACCGTGTGGCAGTGTATGATGTAGACAAAATAGACAGCGCCATTTCTGCGGCAATCCTTGACCATAATGCAGGAGAACGGTTTTTGGAGGTGCCCAGCAGCCTGATTCACACGGAAAGTCATCAGATCCTTGGTATTCAGACTATGAGTGCCACCCCTGTTGCGGGACAGACAAATTATATGGAAGAAGCGATTGTCGTTGTGCAATATGCTTACCATCGGTATACGTATTCAGGCGGTGAACTGGAACGGATCGCCGGGAACGGGTCGCCTGCTGTTATCACATTTTCTATAGCGCCGGGCAGTAGGTATACACTGAAGGAATTTTGGGAACCCAACGGCGGAAGCGGGTATGCAGAGGAAATTCGCAGTAAGGTTACCTTCGATATTGCTCAGATGCTTTTGGATTCGCAAAACGAAAGCATTCACACTGCTGAATTGGAATCCCAGTGTCTGAAAAAAGCAGAGGAATATATTTCTGATTTAAAAAACTGACAGAGAATTCTCCCGTTATTCTTATTGAGTAGCGGGAGAATTCTTTATTTTTTGAAAAAATATGGTATGATAGTAAGGAAACTGCTGTGTTTATTCGTATAATAAGTGAAAGACCTTGCTAAGGAGGAACGCTATGGATAACGGCGCAAGTAGCTACCGCCGTTTCCTGAATGGTGACGAAAGCGCCTTTGAGGAGATAATGAAGGAACTGTTTCACGGATTGGTTTTCTTTATTGACAGCTTTGTTCACGACCCCCATACCGCAGAAGATATTGCCATCGATGTTTTTTCGGAACTTGTGGTACATAAGCACCGCTATAACTTCAAGGTAACGCTGAAAACCTACCTGTATATGCTAGGCAGATCCCGTGCTCTGGACTGCATAAAGCACCGCAAGGTTATTAACTTTGCAGAGCTTTCCGAAGCAAGCGCAATTACCGACGAAAGGGAGAGCCTTGAAGAAACGGTGCTGGCGGATCAGCGCAAACGGCAGGTACATTCTGCCATTGCCAAGCTGCCGGAAGCGATGCGTGTGGCGGTGCATTTGGTGTACTTCGAGGAAATGACTTACGAAGAAGCGGCTAAGGTTATGAAGAAAAGCCGCAAACAGGTGGACAATCTGCTGTATCGGGCAAAGAAGGAGCTTCGCATCATTCTTGGAGAGGATGGTGAGCTGTTGTTATGAGAAAATTAAAGGAATGTCAGGCGGAGGTGTTTCGCCGCAGCGCAGAGAAAATTAAGGCACGCAAACAGCGCAGAAAACGGCTTTTGATTGCCGGTGTCCCAACGGCGCTGTGTGTCTGCGTGATCGCCGTGGGTGCATTTTTGGGAACGGAAGACACGAAAGGCAACGAGGGAGTCCGTGGGGATGTGCATTACAGCAGTAGCAGCAGTGTGGTTGAGAAAGTGCTGGTAGCAGGAGCCGGTATTGACGAAGTCTATACGGACGGGGAACGAATCTCCGGTGTGCTGTCCCTTCTGCATAACACGGAGACAGCTAAGGAAATGGACAATCTGACTGCAGCCGTGGGTGTCACCGGCGCAGACGGCTCTGCCAACGAGCAGGAATACACAGTTACACTGGTGAACGCAGATGGCTCGCAAACCGCGTACCGGCTAACGGGAAAGAAGCTTATAAACCAGGAAACAAAAGAAACCATAACGCTAACAAAAAGGCAATTGAAAGAATTACGGGAGCTGCTGGAAATCCCTGAATAAGGAGGTGTACACTGTGAAGAAATGGGCAATGCTTTTTCTTGCAGGTTTGCTGTTGATTACCGCAGGCTGTAAGGACCAAAAATGTCCTGAAGGAAAGACGGTGCCTGAGGAAAGCAATACGGACTTTCCCGGTATAACGGTGCAGGTGACCGATGTTTATTATAAAGGGGATCAAACGGTGCTGGAGATCCTTTGGCGCAATGAGACAAACTATGACCTGACCTACGGTGAAAGCTATACAGTGGAGCACAATCAAGAGAGTGCGTGGGTCAGCTGCGCAAAACAGGAAGAAACCGCCTTTATCACCATCGGGTATATGCTGAAAGCAGGCGAAAGCAAAAGAAAGACCTACACCGTGTCAGAGTTGTTCGATGTGACGGCATCCGGTGAATACCGATTTAAAACCGGTTGTTTTGTACATTGCAAAGAGGAAGAAAACAAGCGTTGTACCCTTTGGACGTTGTTTGAAACAGAGAACACAGCTCCGGTGAAGCTGCCTGTGAATAATATCCAAAAACCGCCGGAAGGCAAGCTGCACACCCCTAAGGGGGATGTGCCCCTGGTAAGCGGTGGCTATGATTGGACGGTGCAGGAAGCAGGAGGAAAGGCGGTCAGTACCATTGCGGATCAGGCAGAAAGACCGGTTTCCAAGGAGCTTCTGCCTGCAGTGGTGATGAAAGACCCGTACAACGATCCCCAGGGCTGCCTTGTCAGGCTTTCCTGGGAGGATGCACCGGATTCCGTGACCTATACCTGCTGGCCGGATGCGGGCACTCCGGAGAAAACCGTGGCAGCTGTGGAGAGTACCGGTTTTTACGCAATGGAGGGCAGCTTCGTTTATGAAATAGCGGCTGTCTGGCAAAAATACGGAAGCGGCGCTTACGGGAAAGCAAATTACTATATCCATATCATCGTGGAAAGGGAGGCGTGAATATGAAGAAAAATTGGTGGCTGGTCCTGTTGGCGGCAGTGGTGCTGGCGGTGTTGTTTGTACCTGTGCCCGGAGGAATATATAAGGATGGCGGTACCAGGGAATTCACGGCACTGACCTATAAGGTGGTAGCGTGGAATCGCCTGACACCCTACGGAAACTACACGGCGACAAAGAGCTACTGGTTTCCCCAAAATTTCAAATCCATTGATGAACTTTGGAAAATAGAAGCTCCGGAACCGGCACCGGAACGCCCGGAATACACCCAGCAGTGGCTGGACAAAGAAACTGCTAAGAAGCAGGATGATGACATCTTCGACCATATCGTGATCACGGAGATCTATTCCAACTGCTTCTTTGCGGTAAATGCGATTCCGTTGCCTACGCAGATCAAGCTCAATGGTACACTTTCCGGAGATTGGTGTGTGGGCGACCAGGTGATCTGCACTTATGAGAACACATACTATGATATGGAAAATAACCGCATTGAAGCGGATATGCTCACCATCGAGGCCAGTGACTGGCAGCCTGAGCCGGGTGTGTGCTATAAGCCTGTGGTCTATCTGTATCCGGAGCAAGAAACAGAGGTGTCGGTGCAGCTTTCTTTGAAGGGGAAGCTCACCTGCACCTATCCTGCCTATGAAAATGGCTGGCGGGTGACAGCAGCTCCGGACGGTATGCTTACCGACGAGAGCGGACAAAGCTATAATTACCTCTACTGGGAAGGTGAAACCAACGCCCGGTGGGATATGACAGAAGGCTTTTGTGTAAAGGGCGCAGATACTGCGGCGTTTTTGGAGGAAGCACTGGAAAAGCAGGGTCTCAGCCGCAAAGAGGCCAATGAATTTATTGTATATTGGCTGCCGCTTATGGAAAAGAATCCCTATAATATCATTTCTTTCCAGCGGGAAGCTTACACAGAAACAGCGGAATTGAAGATCACACCCGTTCCGGATACTATGATTCGGGTATTTATGGTATGGCAGGGAAGTGATACTTTCCTGCAACTGCCTGCGCAGAATTTGACTGCACCGGAGCGTACCGGCTTCACTGCTGTGGAGTGGGGCGGCACGGAGCTTAAATAAACATAAGAGGGGACATTGCAACATTTGTGATGTCCCCTCTTGTGTTTGGGGGATGTTGATGATAGAATAACGTAAAGGAAGCGAAAAAAGCGGAAAAAAGGTGATGCGGATGAAAAAAGAGCAGAAAAAAGAACAATCTCAAAGCAGGGGCGCACTGGGAATCTTTGTTGCGGCAGGCATCGTCCTTGGCGTTTTTGTGTGCAAAGCTATTGGTTCGTTTTGGGCGGCGCACGATTCTTTTGGGAGTATGCTGCTGTCATATGCTGTTCTTTGTATCTGGATCTGTGTAAGCCTTTTTTTACAGCTGATTATCCACGAAACCGGCCATTTGGTGTTTGGTCTGCTTTCCGGGTATCGTTTTTCTTCTTTTCGCATTGGCAGTTTTATGTGGATGAAGGTAAATGGCAAGCTGGTGTGTAAAAAACTGACAGTGGCAGGCACCGGTGGTCAGTGTCTTATGATACCGCCGGAGCTGCAGGACGGAAAGATCCCGGTGCTAATGTATAATTTAGGCGGCAGTATTATGAATCTCGTCGTCGGTGCGGTTTTCTTTGCTTTGTATTTGCTGACACGGCAGAATGTTTGGGTGTCCGGTTTCTGTTTGGCTATGGCTATGTTGGGAGTGACGGTGGCATTAATGAACGGAATCCCATTGAAACTGGGAATGGTAGACAATGACGGCTATAATGCGCTTAATCTGGGAAAAGACACCGCATCGATGCATGGGTTTTGGATGCAGCTGAAATTAAATGACGAGCTTGCCAAGGGAAAACGATTAAGGGATATGCCGGAGGAATGGTTTGCTGTTCCTTCAGATGAGGAAATGAAAAACGGTTTGGTGGCGGCACAGGGCGTTTTTGCTACAAATCGCCTTATGGATCGGCAGCACTTTGAGCAGGCGGATCAGCTGATAGCCCATATGCTGACTCTCGACAGCGGCATCGTCGGGCTGCATCGCAATCTGATGCTGTGTGACCGGCTCTACTGCGAACTGATCCGGGAGAACCGCAGGGAGGTCATTGAGAAGCTGCACACCAAAGACTTGCAAAAATTTATGAAAACTATGAAGGATTACCCTTCAGTCATCCGTACGGAGTATGCTTATGCATTGCTGGCATTAAAGGATATGGAAAAAGCGGAACAGATCCGGAAGCACTTTGAAAAGATCGGGGAAACGCACCCCTATCCCGGTGATGTGCAATCGGAACAGGATATGATGAAAATTGCGGAAACGGCTGCCAATACAAAGGCATAAATTCAAAAACTGTATTGCCTTTTTGTGTGCTGTATCATATAATTCAGATACTAACAAAAGTGAGGAATGGAAAATGAAACGAATTGCATTTACCGGCGACTTGGGATTTTCATCCAAATACTTCAGAGGTACCTACGAAAAAGAGGATGTGCTGCATCCTGCTTTGGTGGAGTATCTTGGTGACAGTGATTATACAGTAGTTAATGTGGAGGGCTGCTTGTTCAAAGGACAGGGCTCTGCAAACAAGCCTATTGTTCACGCAAATCCTCCGGAGTGTATTGGCTTTTTGAAGCGAATCAATGGCAATATCTGGAATATCGCCAACAATCATATTATGGACTGTGGCAGAGAAGGTCTGGAAAGCACCTTGCAGTACGCAGAAGAGAACGGTGTGCCTACAGTGGGCGTGGGCCTGAATGTTGAGCAGGCTGCAAAACCTGTGATCATCGAAAATGACGGCGCAGACATCGGTATTATTTCTGTGACCCAGGAGGAGACTCCTGCTGCCACAGAAACCACAGAAGGCGTTATCCAGTGGGATGATTTGGAAAAGGTCGCACAAATGATCGCCGGGGTCAAGGCGAAGTGCCGTTGGTGCGTGGTGATCGTTCACGCCGGCCCGGAGTTTTGTCAGCTGATGCCGCCTTCTGTAAGAGAGGTTTATAAAAGCTATCTGGAGCTGGGCGCAGATGTGGTGGTGGGTCACCATCCTCACGTGATGCAGAACTACGAAACCTTTGGCGAAAAGATCATCTTCTACTCCTTAGGTAACTTTGTGTTCGATACGGATTATCAGCGTTTGCAAAAGCACACTGAGTACGGTGTTTTTGTAAAGCTTGCGTTTGGTCAGGATCGCTTTACTTGGGATCACCGGGCGATGAAGATCGATCGTGAGACCCAGACTATCATTCCCTGCAAAACCCCGGCTATTTTTACCAATGTATCTGCCAAACAGTATGCGCTGCTGTGGCCCTTAGCGATGCACGATCTGTATGAAAATGAGCGTGTCAAGTTTGGCTATCTCAAGCCGGAACTGAAGGATTGTTCTGATGCGGAATGGGAGGCGTTTTATCAAATGCGCCTGCAAAAGAATCCCCGTTGGCAGTGCATTCTGGATGGACACCGTGCCTATGCCTGGAATTTTTGGAAATTGGGAAATCGAAAGGTGCAAAAATATATCCTGGATGGTATGAAAAAATAAAGGGGGATGGAGCCTGTGGATCAGCAATATTTGTCTGTAATCGACGAAAAAGCAGATCTTTTGGAAGCTGTTGCCAATTATCTGTGGGACAACCCGGAAACTGCCTTTACGGAATTTAAATCCGCTGCCTACCTGTGCGATGTTCTTCGTAAAGAGGGGTTTGAAGTAAAGGAGAATCTTGCGGGCATAAAAACTGCCTTTTCCGGTACTTACGGAAGTGGCAAGCCGGTGATCGGCATTCTCGGTGAGTTTGATGCCCTCAGTGGACTGAGCCAGGAAGCAGGCTGCCTGGAGCAAAAGAGCGTAGGCGGCACAGCCGGACACGGCTGCGGACATCATCTGTATGCCGCAGGCGCACTGGGTGCTGCCATTGCGGTGAAAAAGTGGTTGGAGAACACCGGTAATCCCGGCACTGTGGTGTTCTTTGGGACGCCCGGTGAGGAGGGCGGCTCCGGTAAGAGCTTTATGGCCCGTGACGGTGTGTTTGATGGTTTGGATGCGGCATTTACCTGGCATCCCGGCTTTGCCAATAAGCTATGGACAGACCGGTCGTTGGCAAACTACCAAGTCCTGTATAAGTTTGATGGCACACCTTCTCACGCCAGCAGCAGACCGGATTTGGGGCGCAGTGCGTTGGATGCTGTGGAGCTAATGAATGTTGGTGTGCAGTTTCTTCGGGAGCATATGCCCAATTTCTGCCGTGTGCATTACGCAATTACCGATGCCGGCGGAATGTCTCCCAATGTGGTGCAGCCTCACGCTGAAGTGCTTTATCTGATTCGTGGCGCTGATAACGCTACGGTGAAGGAATTGTATCAGCGGGTCAATGATATTGCCAAGGGTGCAGCGCTTATGACCTCCACAAAGGAAAGCCATACATTCATTAAGGCTTGCTCCAATTTGGTGCATAATACGGTGCTTCGCAAGGTGATGCACGACAAGCTGTTGGAATTTTGCCCTATGGAAATGGATCCGAAGGATATTGAAACTGCTCGCGCATTTTCTGAGACTGCTTTGGCAGGTGTACCCGGAGTTGACCCGGAGAAGCCTATCTGGAATGAGGTTTGGGCTTACACAGAGGATGAAGCACAGGGTTACTCTTCCACAGATGTGGGCGATGTGAGCTGGGTTTGTCCCACTGCGCAGATCCTTACAGCAGCCTTTGCCAGAGGCACACCGCCGCATACTTGGCAGATGGTTGCACAGGGCAAGCTTCCTCTTGCGCATAAGATGACCCGGTATGCCGCGAAAGTTATGGCTGCCAGTGCAGTGGAGATGATGTCCTCTCCTGAATTGCTGGCGCAGGCGCAGGAAGAATTCCGCAAACGGGTAGGCGAGGGCTATGATGCACCGATTCCTAAGGATGTTTCTCCCAAACCTATGGATTCATTTAAAAAGTAATTTGCCAATGCCACTCCGGGAGGAGTGGCATTGCTTTTGCATTGTGAAATTACTAAGATAGCAGAAAAATAAAAAGAGGATACCCGGAAGGGTATCCTCTTTCTGGTGAACGACAGCACGCGGAATACGAATTCCCTGCTGCAATCCGCCGTCAATTTCCTTCAATGTCATTGTACGACGATCACCGGAATAGTTAAAGGTCAGAACGACTTTATCGTCATAAACAAATACAGAATTCACGAAGGTTTTGATCAGCCGCTTTTGACACGCTACATCACTATAATCCATATCCGCAAACTGATGCAGGAAGAACACGATATGCCCTTTTTTCAGACCCATATCTTCCTTCAGCTTTGCTGCAGCAAGCGCAGCCTTCAGTTCTGCTTTCTGCTCCTCCAACTCGTTCATGCGTTCCTTGGTGCTTTCGTTGAAGATACCCGCCTCAATAGCTCTGAGCAAATTGGAAATGGATTTCTCAGTTTCTGCCAGCGCTTTCTGCAAGGATTTGGTATAGCTGGTATCTGTATTCTGTGCCAGATAATACTGATAGGTGTTATCCGCAATGTATTCCAACAAGGATTCATCCTGTACTAATTTAATGACATACTCCAAAACAAGGTTCTCAATCCAGACTTGACGAACAGCCTTTTTCGTACATTGCTTTTTCTTTTGCAGGGTACACATGTAGTAGTGATGTCTGACACCAGTTTTGCTTGTTCCGCAGACACCAACCATCATTGTACCACACTTGCCACAGAACAGCTTTTCAGTGAGCAGATAATCGACCTTTGCCTTTTTATGGGCGGCAGCGGCTTGGTTATATTTCAGCAATTCCTGCACCTTGTTAAAGGTTTCTACTTCCACAATGGGCGGCACAGCATTTTCAATACAAACTTCGCCGTTGTATTCGTATGTGCCGATATACTTTTTGTTCTTCAGCATCCGGTGCAGACTGTTCTTGGTAAACAGATTACCTTTCTTTGTGCGAAGGCCACGGGCATTCAGTTCGTTTACAATTTCTGTGACTGTCTTTCCGTTTGCATACATATCAAAGATCAGTCTGACCGTCGGTGCGTGTTGGGGATCAATTACATACTTTTTGTTCTCGTCTACAGTGTATCCCAGAAGATGTGTGCCTCCAGTACTTTGCGCCTTCTGTGCACACATCCGCATACCTCTACGGACATTCTGGGAGAGCTGCTCAGAGTAATAGGCTGCCATACCTTCGATGACGGCCTCCAGAATAATACCTTCCGGTGTGTCTGGGATAGCTTCAGCCACGTAATAGATTTTTACACCGTTTTTCTTCAAGTGGTATTTGTTGAGGGCGATCTCCTCTTTGTTTCGTCCAATTCGGTCCGTCTTCCAGACAATCAGTGCATCAAACGCATGCTTAGCTGCATCAGACAGCATAAGCTGAAACTGTTCTCTGTTGTCATTTCGCCCGGTTTGTGCGCGGTCTGCATAAACCTTTACGATGGTCAATCCGTGGGCAGCAGCAAAGCGTTCCGCTTCCACTACCTGACCCTCAATAGACTGCTCACCCTGTCTATGGCTGGAAAAACGGGCATAAACAACAGCGTTCACACTTTTTCCTCCTTTAACAGTTCAAGCTTCAATGCAAATCTAGCCATATTCTGATCTCGAAGGTCTGCTCTGTCATAAGCACGAGCGACTTCGTAGGCCTCTGCAGATACTTCGGGAGGGGTGTACTCTTCTTCATCCAGCCACACGGCCAGCGGAACATTCAGTGTCTCCGACAGCTGCAAGGCCAGATCCAGAGGAGCAACCTTCATCTCCCGGGTAATAATCGTTCGCACCTGCTGATCCGTCAATCCGGTTACCCTTACAGTATCAGGAATATTCAAACCACGCTCGTCGGTTACGTCCATAAAGATCTTATAAAATGGCTTTTTCTTTTTCTTTCGCGTCCAAAAAGTCTTTGTAATTGCCTCTGCCTCGGTGTCACCCAGCAGATAATCCACCGGTTTTTCCAGCGCCTTGGCATACTTGCGTACCAACTCAATCCTGGGGGATCGCTGGTTTAATTCATAACAGCTAATCATTTGCTTGGTTGTTCCCAGTTTTTTCGCAAGGTCACTTTGCGACCAATTCTCTTGTTCACGTATTTCGCGCAAGCGCTCACCAAAAGTAGTGTAATGTACTTCTTCAACCGGCAAATTCTCTAAAGACTTATTTCTCTTCTCCATACTCATTTTTCAGCTCCTTTTGTATGTGGTACTCATATCATAGCACATTAAAACAGTTTATGCAATAGTTTTTGTTGACTTTGTAGAAATTAATTATTGCGTCATTAAAATGCTTGACAGCTAAAGTGCAGAAATATATAATAAAGACGTAAGCAAGCGTAATAGGTAATTTTAGAAACAATCCGAACAAACAAAACCAGTATGGAGGTGATGTTCATTGGAAGCACTGTCCGGGTAATACCCACTTTGATTCCCAGTATTGAGAAGCAGCTATTATGCGCCACATTCTTGGAGGCAGTCATCCGTTTCTACGAGAACCCGGAGAATATGCGTTCCTTTGAACGGTGGTGTAACAAGAAAGGAGGATGTGTATATGGATCCGAAGGAAGCGGAAATGTTGCGGGAGAAGTATCCTAACCATGTCCCGCTGAAGGTGGCAGCCAAGTATCTTGGTGTATCACCCAGGCAGTTGTCCAAGCTCATTGCCGAGGAACGGGAACCCTTTAAGCACCTAGGCGGCAATATTGGCACCAGGCAGAAATATGTTCGAGTTTATACCGAGCGACTGATTGCCTATAAAAACGGCACTTTACATTATGCTTAGAGCAGGGGTGAGGACTTTCCTGTGGAGATAGAGAGAAAACATATCAGGTGATATGGTCAGGCTGCGCCCGGTCATATCACCTGATTTTTATATGTTGCGAGAAAGGAGAAAGCAATCTTGAAATGTCTGAACAAATTTAAGTGGGTCAAGGTACCCAGAGAAGAAATACCGGATGATAAAGGTATTCTGATTTATTATCTGCGTCTGGCATCCCGTGCTGCTTTCCGTAAGGGATTTGCCCGCTACTGTGGCCATAGGAACGCCGTAGAGACAGGATCTTGGGTCGGCGGTGTCGTTGGTCTCAAGAGCATTTTAAAGTCTGAAACCCGGCGAGAGACTTTAGAGATCATGGACGAACTACAGATGTTGGGCTATATCGCCTACACACTGGATCCAAAAACTAAAAAACTCACCTACAGGATCACTGACTGGATTATTGAATGCTCTGGCAAAGAGTGTCCCGAAGGAAATGTCTATACAACGCCCAAGTATGGGTTTCTTTGCATGCCCAGAAATATTACCGAGCGGCTGGCGGAAAAGGGACACAAGTTCGGTGAGGCGGACGCGTGGCTGGATCTGTGGTGCCATACCGTCTTTCGGGATAAAGGCAATGCTTTCTCCTTTCTTGCACCTGCTATCCAGTATGGTAAGTATGGTTCTGTTCTGACGTTGGAGACCCTAGGCAAGCGTTGGAAGTGGGAGAAGACAAAGGTGTGGCGTTTTTTTCGGGATAACTATGCCTATTTTGCTCTGCACCGTTTGCCCGGTGCTTATGGCTGCGTGATCTTCGGCAATTGCTATCCCACAAAGGAGGAAATCGAGGATCCTGCCGACGAGGAAATTATACGTATTTTGGAGCTTATACGTATTAAGGCCCGGAATACGCATACTGAGGGCACTGACAACGAGCGGATCAATCGCTTTGTGGCATGGAAGAGCCGCAAGATTATCAAGGACATGGAGGATGCGTACACCCGGGAGCAGATCCAAAATCAGTCTAAGGAGAACGATGTTTTT
>JAZRRS010000044.1:0-2156 GCA_045651005.1 Faecousia sp. | reverse complement strand
TGCGGAAAGTGCGCATAACGGCGCAGTTTCACAGCGCAAAATGCGTTTTCCTAACGTACACACACGAAGTCCCGCAGCCTGCGCCTGGCTCACTTCCGACTCCTCCAGACCACCTTCCGGTCCAGTAAGCAGACTCACTGTTTGGAAAGGTTTCTCTGTCAGAGCCATCTTTAGTGTTGTTGCCCGTTCATTTTCGTAAAATAGTAAAGCATGATCGCACTGGGCAGCTCGGCTCAGCGCTTCCTTGTAACTGCCTATAGTCATAACTCTGGGAATCACGCCTCTACCCGACTGCTCCGCAGCAGATGCGGCAATTTTTTGCCAGCGCTGCAGCTTTTTATGAAGGCTTTTTTCGTCAGGCTTGGAAACACAACGGGCAGACGGAAATGCAATAATTTCATAAGCACCCAATTCCGTTGCTTTTTGAATCACGTGTTCCAGTTTATCCGCCTTTGGAAATGCCATATACACACTGACACGCACTGCAGCTTCCGCAGCGCTGACGCAGCGAGATACAACGGACAAATCCACCCTGTCATTCTCTATGGAATCAACCCGGCATACACATTCCGTACCGCAGCCATCGCAGACAAGGACTTCCTCTCCGGACTTAAGCCGCAGCACCTTTGCGTGCTGAAAGTTATCTCCCGTCAACTTGATCGTATCCGTCTTCATTCCCGCCGGATCAAGAAAAAACCGTGCCATCACAAGCCCTCTCTTTCTGTAAGCAGTCCCAGTATAGCACAACAGCGTCAAAAATACAACCGCAATGAAATTTCAATCTCTTGAGGATCTCAATAATTTTGTGGTGAAATCTTATTGAATTTTATAGGCCGCTGTTGTATAATAGCCGTGGTCTCCTTTCCGGATGTGGCTCAGTTTGGTAGAGCGCTTGCTTTGGGAGCAAGATGCCGCAGGTTCGAATCCTGTCATCCGGACCATTCAGCTACAGATTTCCCTTGTGGTAATCTGTAGCTGAATCTGTTTGTTTGGTAGCATTTGCCTTGCGGCATCTTGCGAGCAAAGCAAGGTACTTGCTTTGGGCCAAATCACCGAGCGCGGCCTGTGGCGGATGCAGCGGGGTGATTTGTGTGCAGCGGTCGATAAAATCGAGGATCAGCGCAAGCCCGAAGATTTTATCGGGCACCGCAACAGGAATGTCTGTATTGCTATCTGCAAAAGAGGGAAATTATCCATAATACTTTAGTGCTTTATGCCAATGGATAAGTTCCCATTCAAGCGGAGAAGTATTGTCAACTGCCTCCGCTAATTTTCTCTGATACTCATAATATTCATCTGCGTTATCGATATGACTCCAAGCGCTACCAAATAATTCCCAATAGCACTTAAAATCCGAACTTAACTCATTGTTGTTTGATGAATCGAACTTATCCTTTTTGCTTTTGTCTTGCTTAGCAACGTATCTGAGTATATAACTATCTAAGGGAACATGAAATGATTTTGCATGTTTGCGAATAAACGAAGAGATTTTCACATCATCGATAAGTTCAAGTCTGTCTAACAGCCAGAGATACTTCAAAGTCATATTCAACCATTTTTGTGCTTGACCGTATGTAAGTTTGGCAGGTTGTTCAGTCCGCTTGTTATTTTCTTTTTTAACTAATTTGTCAGTTCCATAAATTTTGATTAGTTCTTCACAAATTGATTTGTGCCAAACTGTAAAATTGGTTGGACTGGACGTAAAACCATCTTTAATAGCCTTTGTTCCAGCATCACGCCAAGGTTTTCTTAAAGCATCGATTCTGTTTTTTTCTTTTTGAGAATCGTTTTTTGGCGTTTCTTTAAAAGTCATGGTGCGATTCATATCTAAATATGCTTTGTTTGAAGCCCACGAAAAGCAATCCTCATCGTTATAAAATCCTGTCCAAAAAGAAATATCTGCATTAAATTTATTGTCCATAATATATCCTCCTGCATTGTGTTTTTATTATACCACAAACTTTTCTAAAATACAAATAACGACAAAAATCCGTCCGGATTTCTCCGGACGGATGATTGTATACCGAAAACCCCCGGCTAGGCCGGGGGTTCAAAAAAGCCTATGGCTATACAACATGACAAAAAAACTCCTTTTGGTGTAGAATAACCTTGCGGTCTGGCAACTGCAAGGAAACACCAAAAGGAGGTCAAACAAT
>JAZRRS010000043.1:0-6042 GCA_045651005.1 Faecousia sp. | reverse complement strand
GGGACGCAGAGCAACGGAAGTCAGTCTTGCTTCCACACGGTGGAAGGAGTAAGCACCCTCAGCTTCCATGGTGTAGTAATCCTTGTTCAGCACACGGGTCAGAGCAGTGTTCAGCAGCTGAACACCCTCGATGGTAGCTGTACCGAAGGTTGCGAAGTCATCGTTTGCGCTGTCGAACAGAGTTACAGAGCCGGCACCGGTAATGGCAACGGTGTGACCTGCCAGGTCAACAACGAACTGACCCTCGGGCAGCACCAGCTCGCCGGGAGCAGCCTGCAGATAGGAAGCGCCTGCGTAAGCAGCCACAGCATCCTCGTTGGTCTTGTACCAGGTCTTTGCACCGTCAGTGACCAATGCAGCACCGGTAAAGTACAAAGTGCCGTCCTTTGCGTAGATCTCGATGTTGTCGTAATTTTCCACGCTCAGCTTGCCGGTGAATTCACCGGTGGAGATGCCGCGGTTGTTAGCAAATGCAGAGCCGGGCAGCTTTTCCGGCAGCAGACCCACAATGGCATAGTAGTCAATATAGCAGGGGATCTCCTGTGCGAATTCCGGCAGGATCTCCAGAATGGTAACGCCCGCCATATATATCTGATCACCGTTTGCTTTGGCATCACCACCGGAGACCACAAAGTTACCCAAAATCACCTTGTTTGCACCGGTCTCTTTGATATTGCCCGAGCACAAAATAGAAATATTGCCGCCACTTTGATTGGCTACGCCATTTGTGATCTGTGCCAGAGGTGTATCGGGATTGCCATCGTCCTTGATGGTCATAGCGCCACAAGCCGAAGCCTTATCACCATAGCCCATAACCGCTTGGATATTACCGCCGGAGGCCTCTGCGTGACCACCTGTGATAACACCACCGGTGATGGTCAGCTTGCCGTTTCCGTGGTAGATGTTACCGCCATTCAAGCTGGCGTATCCGTTTTGAATCGTACCACCGGTGATATTCAGCACCGTGTTGGTAGAAGACATATAGAAGTTGCCGCCGTTGTTCTTTGTTACGCCGCCGGATACAACCGCTGTACCGGATATATTCATTGTACAGGCTGTGGAGGGATACAGATTGCCGCCATTGGTAGATGCATAAGCGTTGGAACATTCGCCGCCGGAGATGGTAATGGTTGCGTACTGTCCAAACAGATTGCCACCGTTCTTTGCCTCACCGGCATAGGTCTTTCCCTGGGCAGGCGTGCCGCCAATGACACCTCCGGTCATAGTGAAGGTGACAAATTTATTTGACAGACCGCTTAGGAAAACATTACCGCCATTGCCTGCGGCTGTACCGCCGGTGATCCTACCTGCGCTGTACGCAACAGTAGGCTTGCCGGCATAGCTTTCATGAGATGCAATATGGAGGTTACCGCCGTTTTCCGTTGCTGTACCACCGATGAAATCCATACCCTGGAGATACAGGGTGGGACCGGTGGCGGCACCGATGGAGACAGCCACATTGCCGCCATTCTTGGCACTGCCGTTTTCAATCCTGCCGCTCTTAAAATAGACGCTTGCGGTGTTGGCAACGCTGATATTACCACCGGTTCCGCTGGATTTACCGCCGGAAATATTGGTGTTGATGAAGGTCATACTGCCATTCTTTTGCTGGATATTACCGCCTTCCACAGTGGCCGTACCGCCGCTGACGGTGCAATTTTCCAGAGTCACAGGCTTATTAACAGAATAGATCGCACCGCCCCATTTTGCCTTACCGCCGGTGATGGTCGTGCCGGTGATGGTGGCAGTGGTACCCTGCAGGAACAGGTTGCCACCGAAGTTCGGAATGGTAGTGCCGCCCACAAAGGTGCTGTCGGTGATGGTAGCCGTACTGTCATAGATGGCGATGTTGCCGCCCTGACCGCCATCCTCAGAACGA
Organism: Faecousia sp.; assembly: GCA_045651005.1. Taxonomy (GTDB): domain Bacteria; phylum Bacillota; class Clostridia; order Oscillospirales; family Oscillospiraceae; genus Faecousia. The sequence continues at coordinate 4,163 of JAZRRS010000043.1, read as the reverse complement.
CCGCCGGTAAAGGTAGAGCCGGAAATGGTAACCGTAGTTGCCGTTGCATAAACGTTACCGCCGTTTTTAGCAAAACCATTGGTAAATGTGCAATCGGTGATGGTCAGAGAACCGGCATTTTGATAGACAATGCCGCCGTTTCCTGCTTTTTTGGTGGAGCTGGATGTCACATTACAACCAATCATAGTCAGGTTGCCCTTCTCACTGCGGATCGCCATACCGTTGTTGGGCGCACCGGCAGAGCCGGTGGTAATATCCACATTGACCAGGGTGACATCATCGCCCGCTGTACTGGCAATGATCTTGCCTGCGTAGTTATATGACATACTTGTGGCGTTGTCTATAAGGACCATATCTTCAATAGTCAGATCACCGGTCATAATAAACATCGCACCGTAGGCGTTGATGTTGGAGTTGTTGACAATGGTGCCGTTTACGAAGGTATGAGAAGTATTCGTATTGTACGAACCAAACATACGGGTTGCCGAAGCGACAGGACTTGTGTAAGTAAAGGTATGTCCGTTTAGATCAAGGTAGGTGTTAACTTGAATGTTGGTGCCCGAGAGGTAGAAGACTGTAGAATCCACGTCGATGGTAATATCATCAGTGAACTTATAGTATCGGGTCACACCTGCAGTATAATTTTCTGATAGATTTTTGCATTTGTTGCCGCCAAACCACTCCAAAAAATCTTCCTTGGAGCCCAGCTCGATCCATTCCACGTTTTCGGGAACGGTGGCTGCCTGTGTGGTGAAGACAACAGCTGTCATCAGCATTACCAGCATAATCAGTACAACCAATAATCGCTTTGCCATTTGGGAATCCCTCCTGTAATGAGAATTTCTATTCCGAAAAATCGTTTCCCCGTCCACCTGGGCTGCAGCTTCGGTTGGATGCTTTACTTTAGGATTGATTGAAACCGTAGTAAACCCGAAGCTGCGGCGCAGTTGGACCGAAACAAACCGGAAACATCCGCCAAAGGGAATAGAATGTTCCGTTCCATATAACTATATCATATAAAAAGCAAGAAAAAATGTCCTCTTTGGTTTGCTTTTGTGTCCTCTCTTGCACTTTCCCGCGCAGGCAGTACCTGTGGAAATCTTCATTACTATGTACCCCTACAGAAAGAACAAACGGACAATGTCTTACGACAATGCCCGTTTTTCAAGAAAAATAGTTCAGCAATGACCCTTTGTTCAATCCAGATAGCGGCAGGCTGCCATAGCGGCAATTGCACCGTCACCTGCGGCAGTGACCACCTGGCGGATGCGCTTGCTACGGCAGTCGCCGGCAACAAAGATACCCTCTGTAGCCGTGCAGCAATCCTCGCCGGAATCAAAATAGCCCCAGTCATTCAGCTTTGCAAATTCTGCAAAAGGCTCGTTTTCCGGCATCAGACCCACAGCCAGGAAAGCACCGTCCACAGAGATCTCACTTTCTTCGCCGGTAGCATCGTTATGCAGCTGCAAGCCACACAGCGCACCGTTTTCTGTCTTGTAGCCGGAAACAACTGTGTTGAAAATAGCAGTCACATTTTCCTTTTCCATCAAGGCATCTGCCAGCTTCTTTTCACCGGTGAAACCAGCCAGATTCTGCACCACAGTAACCTTGGTGCAGACCTCACTCAGCAGCAGTGCCTCCTGCAGCGCGGAGTTGCCGCCACCGATCATAGCCACTTCCTGTCCGGCATAAAATGCGCCGTCACAAACAGCACAGAAGGAGATACCGTTACCGATGAGCTCTTCCTCACCGGGCAGACCCAGGGTGCGATGCTTCACGCCCAGAGCCAGAATCACAGCCTTACCTTCAAAGGTGCTGCCTTCTTCTGTATGGACACAGAAAATGCCATCTTGTTTTTCCACCTTGACGACCTTCTCCAGTTCCACCTCTGCACCCAGCGCCATTGCCTGCTCTGTCAACTTATCGGCAAATTCCGCACCGCTGATCATCTGAAATCCGGGAATATTCTCCACCTTGGGAGAATAGGCGATCTGACCGCCAAAGCCATTCTTTTCTACCACAAGAACATTTTTGCCTGCACGCAGGCAATACACAGCCGCCGTCAGTCCTGCTGGACCACCGCCGACAACGATAATATCATACATTTTTACGTTCTCCTTTACTTCAAATTCCAATTTGACACACTGCCAAAGACAGTGCGTCATCCTGAGCGAAGCCGAAGGATCTCCTTCAAAATTGCGGTGTTTTACGATGGAGATTCTTCGCTGCGCTCAGAATGACAGAACGCTAAATAGAAATTTACTGTAGAAAGGGTCGGGCGTATGCCCGACCCTCTTTGGTTGTATTACAAGCTTGCCAGGTACTTCTTGATTTCGGGTACACTGTAGTAGTTCACGTGGTTTTCACCATCGGTGATCACCAGTGTGGGTGCACCCTTGACACCGTACTGCTTGCAAAGCTCCACATTCTCGTCAGCGATCAGCTTCTCATAAGCCACGCCTGCCTTGCTCAGCTGAGTCTCAGCCACACGGCAGTTGGGGCAGGTCACACGGGAGAACAGGATTGCCTTACCGGCAACAGCAGCAGGGGCAGGTGCTGCAACCTCTTCCTTCACAGCCTTGATAGACTCCACAACAGGAGCTTCCTTCTTCAGAACGGAAGTGCCAATGTTGTATACCAGACGATCTTTGTACTCCTGCGTCTTACCGACGTTCCAGTTCTGAACGGGACGGTAGTAGCCGGTGATACGGCTGTAGACTTCAGTGGTCTTGCCACAGATGGGGCAGGTGTACTGCTCACCGGTGATATAGCCGTGCTCGGCACAGACAGAGTAGGTGGGGCTCATGGTGTAGTAGGGCAGCTTATGGTTCTCAGCGATCTTGCGCACCAGAGCAGCAGCAGACTTCCAGTCGGGCAGCTTCTCGCCCAGGAAGGCGTGGAAAACAGTACCGGAGGTGTAACGGGTCTGCAGCTCGTCCTGGATCTCCAGAGCAGAGAAGATATCCTCGGTGTAGCCAACCGGCAGGTGAGAAGAGTTGGTATAGTAAGGAGCACCGTTTTCGTTGGCAGTGATGATGTCGGGATAACGCTCCTTGTCGTGCTTAGCAAAGCGATAAGTGGTGGACTCAGCAGGCGTTGCTTCCAGGTTGTACAGATCGCCATACTTTTCCTGGTAGTCAGACAGACGCTCACGCATATGGTCCAGCACTTCCTGTGCAAACTTCTGTGTCTTCTCGTGAGTCAGGTCAGCACGCAGCCACTTGGCGTTCAGACCCACCTCGTTCATACCGATAAGACCGATGGTGGAGAAGTGGTTGGAGAAGGTGCCCAGGTAACGCTTGGTGTACGGATACAGACCGTTCTCCATCAGCTTGGTGATGACCTCACGCTTGGTCTTCAAGCTACGGGCGGCAATGTCCATCAGTCTGTCCAGACGGGCGTAGAAGTCAGCCTCATCTGCTGCCAGATAAGCAATACGGGGCAGGTTGATGGTAACAACACCGATAGAACCGGTGGACTCACCGGAGCCGAAGAAGCCACCGGACTTCTTACGCAGCTCACGCAGATCCAGACGCAGACGGCAGCACATAGAACGCACATCGGAGGGCTCCATATCGGAGTTGATATAGTTGGAGAAGTAGGGAGTGCCATACTTGGCAGTCATCCCAAACAGGAGCTTATTGTTCTCCGTCTCGCTCCAGTCGAAATCACGAGTGATGGAGTAGGTAGGAATGGGATACTGGAAACCACGGCCGTTGGCATCGCCTTCGATCATGATCTCGATGAAGGCCTTGTTGACCATATCCATTTCCTTGTTACAGTCACCGTAAGTGAAGAGCATCTCCTTGCCGCCCACGATGGCAGGCAGATCCTTCAAGTCAGCCGGACATACCCAGTCCAGCGTGATGTTGGAAAACGGTGCCTGTGTGCCCCAACGGGAGGGGGTGTTGACACCATAGATAAAGGACTGGATGCACTGCTTGACTTCCTTCTGAGACAGGTTGTCCACCTTGACGAAGGGAGCCAGGTAGGTATCAAAGGAAGAGAATGCCTGTGCGCCTGCCCACTCGTTCTGCATAATGCCCAGGAAGTTGACCATCTGGTTGCAGAGGGTGGAAAGGTGGCTTGCAGGAGAAGAGGTGATCTTGCCGGGAACGCCGCCAAGGCCCTCGATGATCAGCTGCTTCAAAGACCAACCTGCG
>JAZRRS010000042.1:0-19898 GCA_045651005.1 Faecousia sp. | reverse complement strand
CTACCAGTGGTACTACTCTGACAACGGTACTAAATGGTACACCACCAGCAACGAAGGCAACAAGACCGCAACCTTGACTGCAAAGGTCAAGAATGGCCGTATGTATAAGTGCGCCTTGGTGGGTCTTAGCGACGGCTTGGTGAAATACACAGATGCTTTTACTATCGCTGTGGTAACTGTGGAGTAATCTATCCGACGCAAATCGCAAATATGCCAACGGGAGGGCATTCGTGCCCTCCCGTTTTTCTGTTTTGGAGCAAAAAACAGGCGGTGCCGTTTGCTGCGGCACCGCCTGTATGTTGTTTTAAAGTGCAGTGACAAAGGAGAGCATTTCCTCTTTTGGAATCACTGTGGTGTGCAGCTCTTTTTTGTGCTGCAGTCCTTGGAGATTCTTGGGAACGGGAACACCGGACACAGCCTCCAGGCGTTCCATCTGCTCCCACTCATCCATACCGTCGGTGGACTCTATGGCGGAGAGCACCGCAGCAGGGAATTTATAGGGAGAGGCGGTGGAGAGCACCACCATAGGCCGTGTGTCACCGGTAGCCTCCACATATTCTTCTGCAACTGCCCAACCGGCAGCAGTGTGGGTATCACAAAGATACTTCTGCTCACGGAATACCTTGACGATGGTTTCCTGTGCTTTTTTGTCATCACAGTAGCCAGCCCAGAATTCTGCGTCAATGTCTGACTTTAGCGCTTCCGGTACGGTGTAGAAGCCGTCCTTATTGAGCTGTGTCATCAAGGATGCCACTAACTCTGTATCACCGGACATCAGATACAGAACACGCTCCAGATTGGAGGATACCAAGATATCCATAGAGGGGGAGTTGGTCTTCAGCAGGGGACGACGACGGTCATAAGTGCCGGTTTGAATAAAATCTGTCAGTACGTTGTTGGCATTGGATGCGCAGATCAGCTTACCCACAGGCAGTCCCAATTTTTTTGCAAGGTAGCCGGCAAGAATATCACCGAAGTTGCCGGTGGGAACGGAGAAATTCACCTCATCGCCCATAGCGATCTGACCACGCTTCAGAAGATCTGCGTAAGCCTTGAAGTAGTAGGTTACTTGAGGTGCCAGTCTTCCAATGTTGATGGAGTTGGCGGTGGACAGTCTGTGTCCCTTGCCACCGGGAAGAACGCCATCTACGGCAGCGGAAAAAATATTTTTCACACCGCTCTGGGCGTCGTCGAAGTTGCCTTCCACGGCACAAACATAAACATTCTTACCTTCCTGTGTCACCATCTGTGCGCGCTGCACCTTGGATACACCGCCGTTGGGATAAAACACGCAGATACGTACACCGTCCACATCGCAGAAACCAGCCAAAGCGGCTTTTCCGGTATCACCGGAGGTTGCGGTGAGGATCAAAATATCTTCTGCCTGCCCTTTTACGGTCTTTGCTTTGGTCAGCAGTTGGGGGAGCATACACAGTGCCACATCCTTAAAAGCGGAGGTGGGTCCGCGAAACAGCTCCAATACGGTGAACTTGCCGGTATCCACAGTGGGGGTCAGTTCTTCGGTTTCAAATTTTCCGGTGTAGGCTTTTTTAACCAGGGTGTCCATTTCCGGAATGTCCGGAAGAAATGCACCGATGATCTGACTTGCCATGGTTATGGTGTCACCCATCAGACAGGCTTCCACATCTACAGAGGGGAGTGCGGAGGGGACATACAGACCGCCGTCGGGAGCCAGTCCGTTCAAAACGGCTTGGGCACTGTCTGCGGTGTGGAGCTTACTACGGGTGGAATGATAAAGCATAAAAAGACCTCTCTTTCAATAATGCACAAAAAGAACTCGATTTCAAAAGAAGCTCTTGTTTTTTTGACACTATTGCATTTTTAATAGCTATATGATATACTGTATCAAATAAAAAGGCAAGTGTTTTCTTTGCAAGGACACTTCTAAATTTGGAGGCGTATTTATGAAGATTGGTCTGCTGGGCTTTGGTGTTGTAGGTCGAGGTGTGTATGACCTAACTGCCGAGCGTGATGATATTCAGGTGGCAAAAGTGGTCTGTCTGGAAGAGGTTTCTCTGCCCGATGCAGAGGTGACAAAGGATTTCCAATCTGTGCTGACGGATCCTGAGATCGACACAGTGGTTGAGGCAATGGGCGGCTTGCATCCTGCTTACGAGTTTGTCCGTGCTGCTATTGAAGCCGGTAAAAATATTGTCACATCCAATAAGGCGCTAGTTGCTACATATTATGACGAGCTGATTCCCCTTGCCTATGAAAAGGGTGTGCTGCTGCGTTGTACAGCTGCTGTAGGCGGCGGCATTGGTTGGCTCTCTGAATTGGAGCGTGCCCGCCGCAGTCAGAAGCTGGAACGGGTAGGCGGCATTATGAACGGCACTTGTAACTACATTCTGGACGCTATGAGCCGCCTGGGCTTGGGTTATGATGAAGCACTTTCTCAGGCGCAGGCACTTGGTTATGCAGAAGCCAATCCTTCCACAGATGTGGATGGCATCGATACTTGGCACAAGCTGATTTTGTCCTCTAACATCGCCTTTGGTATCAGTGTAGAGCCGGAGACAGTGCCGGTTGCCGGTATTCGTCATATCACTGCCGGGGATGTGGCGCAGTTTGCTGCCCACGGCCTTGTATGTAAACTGGTCTCCACCGGTATTATGGAAGAGGGTAAGCTTTCTGCCTATGTCCAGCCGACTTTGTTTGGAGCCGGTGATCCGGAAGCTGCGGTTGCCACAAACTACAATCTGATTACTTTGGTGGGAAATGCCTCCGGTCGTATGAGTTTTTATGGTCAGGGCGCAGGCCGTTACCCCACTGCGTATAATGTAGTGCAGGACTGCACCGATGTCCTTCGGGGCAATGGCTACTACAGCCCCTACGGCGGCAAGGTGGCAGCAGACAATTCCTGCCTTTGCAGCTACTATGTCCGTGGCACTTCCGATGCCTGGTTGGAAGAAAATACGGATGAGAAATGGGGCGAGGCTGTAATTACAAAGCCTGTGTCTGTTAAGGAAATGCATGACTGGTTGAAGGCAAATCCGGATTCCTTTATGGCAGCAATGCCTGTCAAATAAAACACCTTTGAAAGAGGGAGTATTATGCTGAAAGTAACGAAATTTGGCGGCTCGTCTATGGCAGATGCCGGACAGTACCGCAAAGTAAAAGATATTATTACGGCCGACAGAGAGCGCCGCGTTGTGGTGGTCTCTGCTGCAGGTAAGCGCTTCGGCGGTGACCATAAGCTGACGGACCTTTTGTACTTGTGCCATGCGCATATCCAGTATGGTGTAGCTTGCGATCCTGTTTTTGATATGATCACATCCCGGTATATTGAGATCCGTGATGAGCTGGGATTAAAATTGGATCTGGAGAGTGAGTTTGCCAAGCTGAAGCAGCGTTTGGAGGCAAAAAAAGTTTCTCAGGATGAACTGGTCAGTCGTGGTGAGTATTTTTCCGCTAAGCTGATGGCAGCCTACCTGGGCTTCCAGTTTTTGGATGCCTCCGAGTGGGTGAAGTTCAATCTGGATGGATCTGTGGATCAAGAGGTTTCCTATGCACTGCTGAAGGAAAAGGCAGACTTGTCCAAGGGCGTTGTGACCCCTGGTTTCTACGGTGTGATGCCCAACGGCACGGTGAAGACCTTCTCCCGTGGCGGCAGTGATATTACCGGTGCGCTGGCAGCAGCTGCGCTGGATGCGGATGTTTATGAAAACTGGACGGATGTGTCCGGTATTCTGATGGCGGATCCCCGGATCGTCAACGATCCCCAGCCGATCCCGGAGGTTACCTATGACGAGCTCCGTGAGCTTAGCTATTCCGGTGCGCAGGTGCTTCACGAGGGTACGATCTTCCCGGTCCGCGAGAAGAATATCCCCTTGAACATCCGTAACACCAATGCGCCTGAGGATCCCGGCACATTGATCAAAGAAAGCTTTGCTACGGAGTCTGATCCCAACCGCTTTATTACCGGCATTACCGGTAAGAAGGACTATACCATTATCTCTATGTCCAAGCGCGGTATGGGTAATGAGGTGGGCACGCTGCGGAAAGTGCTGTCTGTTTTGGAACGCCACAATATTTCTGTGGACTATGTACCCAATGGCATAGATAACGTGTCTGTTGTTATGTCAACTGAATCTGTAGAGCCCTGCCTCTATAACGTACTCAGCGAGATTCAGAGAGATGCCAAACCTGACAGTTTGCAGGTTCACGACAAGATCGCTGTGGTGGCCGCTGTTGGTCGTCGAATGGCCTTCCGTCCCGGTGTTTCCGGTAAGGTCTTTGCCGCATTGGGCGAGGCAGGCATCAATATCCGTATGATCAACCAGGGTCCCGATGAGTTGAACATTATTTTTGGTGTGGATAACCGGGATTTTGCCGATGCCATTCGTGTGCTGTATAATAGCTTTGTAAAATAAGGAAGTGTAAATAAAATGAAAAAGTTGTATACCGTTGCTGTCTTGGGTGCTACTGGTGCTGTGGGACAGGAAATGATGTCTATTTTGGAGGAACGGGATTTCCCTGTAGGAAAATTGATTCCCCTTGCCAGTGCCCGCAGTGCAGGCAAGAAGCTGATATTTAAGGGCCAGGAGGTCACCATTCAGGAAGCCTGCGACGATGCCTTTGCCGGTGTGGATATTGTGCTGGGCGCTGCGGAAAATGATATTGCCCAGAAGTTTGCTCCTGCCATTGTGGCGGCCGGTGCTGTGTTTGTGGACAATTCCTCAGCATTCCGACTGGATCCCAAAGTACCTCTGATCGTGCCGGAAGTCAATCCCGAGGATGTAAAGTGGCACAGCGGTATTATTTCCAACCCCAACTGCTCTACTATCATTACCGTTACGGCAGTCAATGCGCTGAATCAGCTTGCTCCCATCAAGGCTATGATCGCATCTACCTATCAGGCTGTTTCCGGTGCAGGCGCAGGCGGTCCTGTGGAACTGATGAACGAGGTGGAATCGCTCCAAAAGGGTGAGACCTACGAACCCAAGGTATTCCCTTATCAGATCGCATACAATCTGATCCCTCAGATCGGTGGCGAGCAGTTTGAAGGCTATACCAGTGAGGAAATGAAGATGCAGAACGAGGGCAGAAAGATTATGCACCTTCCCGAGCTGAAGGTCAACTGCACTTGTATCCGTGTGCCGGTTGTTCGTAGCCATTCCATTTCTGTTACCTGTCGTTTTGACCAGCCTGTAACTGTAGAGCAGGTCAGAGAGGTGATCGCAAAGGCACCTCCCTGTAAGCTGGTGGACGATCTGGCCAATAAGAAGTATCCCATGCCTTTGGAAACCAGTGGCCAGGATATTGTTTATGTGGGTCGTATCCGTCCCGATCTCACCGATGACAACGCCATTACCTTGTGGTGCTGCGGTGACCAGGTCCGAAAGGGCGCTGCTACCAACTGCATCCAGATTGCTGAACTGCTGGTAAAGTAAAAAGCAACTTACGAGGAGGAACGTACTATGCGCAATACTTGGAAAAAGATTTTCGCACTGCTCCTTTCTGCACTGTTAGTTATAAGTGTATTTTCCGGTTGTAACGGAGAAAGCACCCCTACCACCGAGCCAGCTCCTACCGAGCCGGAGGCGGAGGCAAAGGTGCTGAAGATCTTGACCTTAGGTCACTCTCTGGCGGTGGACTGTGGTCATATGATGAATCTGATCCTCGACACCGAGGGCATCGGTGATTACGAAGAGGTGAAGGTAGCAACATTGTATTACTCTGGTTGCCCCCTTTACAAGCATGTTAAGTTTATGACGGAAAATGCGCCTGAATATAACCTGTATGTCAGTAGCACAAAGACACCGGATACGCCTCCTGTTATTTTGCAGGAAGTGACTATGCTGGATTCTTTGAGATTTGACTACTGGGATATTATCATTATGCAGGGTGGCGTTTTTGAAATTGCCAAGGAAGAGAAATACACAGATGGCAATATCCAGCTGATTCAGAATTATGTAAACGAGCATAAATTGAATCCCCTTGCGTATTTTGCTTGGCATATGGCGTGGGCGACCCCCGTTGACAATGAGCTGCGGGATATGTACCCCTATGAAAATAATACCTACTACAGCGGCTATGAGACATTTAATCATAAGCGTGATGGCTTCTACAACGGCATTACCAAGTGCGTGGGCGATTATATTATGACCGATGAGACCTTTAAATTTATGATCCCTGCCGGTACTGCTCTTGAAAATGCGCTTTCCAGTTATTTGGAAGAAAAGGACATTCACCGCGATTATGCCCACGCAAGTGATTTGGGTCGTGTCATTGCTTCCTATACCTGGTATTGCAAACTGATGGGTGTAGAAAAGCTGGAGGAGATCAAACTGGATTCCATTCCCAGAGCATTTTTGAAATCCACTGAGGATAAGACCCAGGACAGACTCATTACTGAAGCGGAGAAAGCGCTTGTTCTCGAATCCGTGAACAATGCATTGGCAAATCCGTTGCAGATGACCCAGTCTCAGTATACAGAAGCACCTGCTGCGCAATAAGGGGAAACAGATAGAATGAAAAAATTATTGTGCCTATTATTGGCTTGTGTGATGTCTTTGAGCTTGTTTTCTGCCTGTGGCGCAGAAAAAGCACCTGCAACAGAGCCTGCGCCTACAGAGCCGGAGGAAGAGGCAAAGGTTTTGAAGGTTCTTACCTTGGGAAGCTCTTCTTCTGTGGATTCCAACCACATGATCAATCTGGTGGCTACTGCGGAGGGAGCAGAGCAGGAGATCCTCATTGGCACATTGTACTACTCCGGTTGCAAGCTGCCGGAACACGTGAAGTTCCTGCAGCAAAATGCACCTGAGTACCGATTGTATCTCAGCAGCACAGCAACTCCGGATCAGCCGCCCCAAATTATGGATGATGTGACGATGGAGATGGCTCTGCGATTTGATTATTGGGATATTATCGTGATGCAGGCAAGTTCTTTTGAAACACAGAACGAGGAATGCTTCACCAATGGCAACATTCAGATTATTCAGAATTATGTAAACGAGAAGAAGCTAAACCCCAATGCGTACTTTGCGTGGCATTTTACCGGTGTTCCTGCAACCGATCCAGACTTGCAAAGCCAATATCCCTACAGCCCCAATCCTTATATCGACCATATGGCACGGTATGGCAATGACCGTGTAAAGTTCTTTGAGCCCCGTGTGGCGAATATCGGCAAGTATATTTTCACAGATGAGACTTTCAAATTTGTTATTTGCAGCGGAACGGCAACTATGAATGCCAGCTCCAGCTATCTGACCGAGAAGGATCTGATCCGGGATTATACCCACGCAACAGATCTGGCTCGTGTGATCCTGTCTTATATGTGGTATGCAAAGCTGGCAGGTATCGAGGAGTTTGCGGAGATCAAGCTGGATGCCGTTCCCAGGGCATTCTTAAAGTCTGCACAGGATAAGAGCAAGGATCGGCCTATCACCGAGGATGAAAAGGCTATTATTTTGGAGTCTGTCAACAATGCGCTGAAGGATCCTCTGCATATTACCCAGTCTCAGTACACAGAAGCACCTGTACAGCCCTAAAAAAGCGTATAATAGCGCCCCCGGATTTTTATCCGCGGGCGCATTTTGTATGGTGTTATTCTACTTCCACCATTTCTTCCTGCAGCTCGCTGCGGCGGACCAGGAAACGACGGATGGCGAAAAGACCTGCAATACAGGCAATACAGGCAACGATGCTCCAGGGATCGTTATGACTCAAAACCACGTGACGGGTGATGGCCACGGTGAGCACCTCCAAAATGTTGGCAGGGGTGGTGTCGATAAGCATTCTGACAAATTCCAGACCGACCACGATGGTAAGTACATTTTGAAGATAGTTACTGATATCGGAAAAATATGGCATTCCTTCACGGAAGATTTTGTAGAGCTCCCAGCCCAAGGCAATCAGCAAAACAAGAATGGTAATGGTAGCGATGATGCGTTCGATGTTGTGAAGAATGCGGCGGAATATGTGTTCCACTCTGTGGTCGTGCTTATCCAGTTTTTCCATCCGCGCCTTCATTTTGGGGTCGAAATTTTTGGGGGTAGGGCTGCTCATAGCGAAACCTCCTATGTTATGATGGGGATATTATATACTATTTTGGAAAAAAAGGGAAGAGCTTTTGAAAATATAAAGCAGGAATATGGTTGTGGCGAGATTGCTTTTTTCATATAGAGTGTTATAATGTTACTAATGTAGATGGGAGGTCGGTTTCTTATGAGCGATATTACAAAGATAGACAAAAACTTTGCAGTGGCTACAACTATCAATAAAGACGACGTTGTATTTCGCAGTGCCGAAAGCGAAAATTTCCGGGTGTACGGAGTTGCCTTTGACGGGACTTGCTATCGGCGACTTCCGGAGGCAGTGGCAAAAACCGTCAGTGACCGGGTGCTTGCCCTGAGTGCTCATACGGCGGGAGGAAGACTGCGCTTTGCTACAGACAGTTCCTACGTGGCGATCCGTGCGGTAATGCCCATCGTTGGCAGAATGGGGCATTTTGCGCTCAGCGGTTCTTCCGGATTTGATATGTATGTAGACGGAAAATATAAGAAAACCTTTGTTCCTTCTGTAAAAATGCAAGGCGGCTACGAAAGTGTTATTGATTTGGGTACGCCGCAAATGCGGGAGATCACCATTCATTTTCCTCTGTATAGTGCCATATCCTCCCTGGAGATCGGCTTGCAGGAAAAGGCGGAGGTAAAAGCACCTGTTTCCTATAAAACAGAAAAGCCTGTGGTATTTTACGGATCTTCTATCACCCAAGGGGGCTGCGCCTCCCGACCCGGCAACTGCTATACCGCCATTTTGTCCCGGAGGCTGGACTTTGACCACGTGAACCTTGGCTTCTCCGGTAGCGGTAAGGGAGAAAAAGAGATTGCAGAGTATATTGCAGACTTGCCTATGTCTGTGTTTGTTTATGACTATGATCACAATGCTCCGGATGTGGCACACCTGGAGGCTACCCACGAGAGAATGTTCCGAATCATTCGGGAAAAACAACCGAAGCTTCCAATTGTGATTTTGACGAAACCGAAATTTGAACTGCCGGAAGAGGATCAGAAGCGTCGTGCAGTGATAAAAGCGACCTATGACAACGCAAAGGCGGCAGGAGATACCAACGTGTATTTTATGGATGGACCTACGCTGATGGCGATGGCGGAAAACGAAGGAACAGTAGACAGCGTTCACCCCAATGACTTAGGTTTTGCCTCTATGGCAAAGGCTTTGGAGCCGCTGTTGCGTGAGTTGTTGTAAGACGAGAGCAAAAAATCTGCTGTAGGGCGTGTTCCCACAGCAGATTTTTGTTATTCGGTGTTTGTTTTCGTATGATTGCGTCTGCTTTTTCTGTACTGGTTTGGTGATTTTCCTGTCTGTTCCCGGAATTTATAGCAGAAAAAGCACATCTAAACTATAATTTTACAGAAGTTCCCCAATACTAAATTTCGGTTGACTTTTCCGGGAAAAACGAGTATCATATTTAAAGAGATTTGGAGAAACGGAAAGCTTGTGGGGGCAGCCCCACAGCTTTGCCGTTTCTTTTTATAAGGGGGATGCAGATGTCAAAGATCATTGACTGTCTGGAAGAAAATCCAGTCATTGCTGCCATAGGCAACGACAAGTGGCAAAAGGCGTTGGAAAGCCCGGCGCAAGTCATTTTCTATATGTCGGCAGATCTCCTTACCATTGAGGAAAAGGTAAAGCAGGCGCACCAAATGGGAAAGTACATAATGGTGCATATGGATATGGCGGATGGTATTGGCCGTGACCGGACAGGCCTTCGCTTCCTTGCTAAATGCGGCGTGGATGGCGTGATCTCCACGAAAGGACAGCTGATCCGGGGCGCAAAGGAACTGGGACTGTTTACGGTGCAGCGGTTCTTTGCGGTGGATTCCGGTGGCGTGGAAGGTCTGGGAGATATGTTCCGGAGCACCAATCCCGACTTGATGGAAATTATGCCCGGTGTGGTGACCAAGGTCATCTCCAGATATACAAAAGAGGGTATTCCGGTAATTGCCGGGGGCTTGATTCAGACAAAAAGCGAGGTTACCGATGCTTTGGGGGCAGGGGCGACAGCCGTTTCCACAGGGCAGCCGGAACTGTGGTATCTGTAAAAACTATATATCCGTAGAGATTTGGAGAAACGGGAAGGCTGCGACACTGAAATAGTGCCGCTGCTTTCCCGTTCTCTTTTTAGGAGGAGAAAAATGAAATTTGATGTTGTGATTATTGGAGCAGGCGTAACCGGTGCTATGCTGGCAAGAAACCTAAGCCGCTATCAACTGCAAGTGTGCTTGTTGGAAAAGGAAAATGATGTGGCTATGGGTGCAAGTAAGGCAAACTCCGGTATCGTCCACGGTGGCTATGACCCGGAGCCGGGAACCTTAAAGGCGTTGATGAATACCCGGGGCGTAGAACCGCTGTTTCAGGCAGCGAAGGAACTGAATGTACCTTGCCAACGCAATGGCTCTATGGTCTGCGCTTTTGCAGGGGAAGAGGCACACCTGGAGGAGCTGCTCCGCCGGGGCGCAGAAAACGGCATTGACGGACTGGAGATATTGTCCGGTGATGAAGCAAGAGCTTTGGAGCCGTTTTTGTCCGACGAAGTGACCAAGGTGCTCCGTGTACCCAACGCAGGTATTATCAGCCCTTATGAGCTGACTGTGGCGGCTGTGGGCAATGCTATGGATAACGGTGTGACTTTGTGCAGAAACTTCGCTGTCTGCAAAATTGAAAAAGCGGATGGCAGTTTTGCGGTCACGGCCCAAAGCGGCGAGACGGTTACAGGCAAGTATGTGGTAAACTGTGCAGGCGGCAACGCAGATAAAATTGCGGAGCTGGCAGGGGATGGATTCTTCAGAGTGATTCCCCGAGCCGGTGAATATATGCTGCTGGATAAGGTGCAGGGTCATAAGGCAAAGCATACCCTGTTCCAGTGCCCCTCTGATAAGGGTAAGGGCATTCTGGTATCTCCCACGGTGCACGGAAATCTGCTGGTAGGACCTACCGCCATTCCTGTGGAAACATCCGAAAGCCGGGATACTACCCAGTCGGGTCTTGATGAGGTAGCAGAGCTTTCACGGAAAACGGTGCCCAGTGTAGATCTGCGGCAGGTGATCACCTCCTTTACCGGTGTGCGTGCATCGGAGAAGAGCGGCGATTTCATTTTGAAGGCTTCTGAAAAAGTTCCGGGATTGATCCATGCTGCTGCCATTGATTCTCCCGGCCTGACCTGCTGTGTTGCCATTGCTGATCGTCTTACGGAACTTCTGGCGCAGGCAGGACTGACACTTTTGGAGAAAGAACATTGGGACGGCACCCGGGAAGACCCTTGTGCCTTCCGGGAATTAAACGACGAAGAAAAGGACGCCTATATAAAGCAACACCCGGAATACGGTAAGATCGTCTGCCGCTGCGAAACGGTGACAGAAGGTGAGATTTTGCAGGCGATCCGCCAGAATCCCGGTGCACGGGATCTGGACGGTGTAAAGCGTCGTACACGCAGCGGTATGGGACGATGCCAGGGTGGTTTCTGCGGACCTTATGTAATGCAGTTGCTTGCCCGTGAGCTGGGAATTCCTATGGAACAGGTGACCAAATGCGGAGAGGGCTCTCCGATGCTGACAGGGAGGATCGGTGAAAATGACTGAACATAATATTGTAGTGGTAGGTGGCGGCCCTGCCGGTATGGCAGCGGCGGTAGCAGCTTACGATGCCGGCTGCACCGATGTGGTGATCCTGGACAGAGAACCTTCTTTAGGTGGTATTTTGATGCAGTGCATCCACAACGGTTTCGGCTTGCATAAGCTGGGACAGGAACTGACCGGACCGGAATATGCGGCGGTTTATGCCAAAGAGGTTGCAAAAAGAGGCATCAAGGTTTATACTGAAACAACAGTGACCAAGGTGACCGAGGAAAAGGAGATCACAGCGCAGAACCGGAAGGGAATTCTGCACTTCAAAGCCAAGGCAGTGATTCTGGCAATGGGTTGCCGTGGGCGCAGCCGGGGCGCACTGAATATCTGTGGATCCCGTCCCGCCGGTGTTTACAGCGCAGGTACTGCCCAGAAGCTGGTAAACTGCTTCGGTTATCAAGTGGGTAAAAAAGTTGTGATCCTGGGCTCCGGTGACATTGGACTGATTATGGCACGACGGATGTCCCTTGAGGGCGCAAAGGTGGAAGCGGTATGCGAAGTAATGCCCTACAGCGGTGGTCTTACTCGTAACATCGTCCAGTGCCTGGAGGACTTTGGAATTCCGCTGTATTTAAGTACTACGGTGGTGCGCATCCACGGTGAAAAACGGCTGGAAGGTGTCACCGTTGCGCAGGTGGATGAAAAGCGACAGGCCGTACCCGGCACAGAGCGGTACATCCCCTGCGATACACTGTTGCTTTCTGTGGGTCTGATTCCCGAAAATGAGCTTACAAGACTGGCAGGTATCCCCATTGATCCCGTGACCAACGGTGCGGTGGTGGATGAAAACTGTCAGACGCAGATACCCGGCATTTTTGCTTGTGGCAATGTGCTGCAGGTCCACGATCTGGTGGACTATGTATCCGAAGAGGCAGAACGGGCAGGCAGAGCGGCAGCGAAGCTAACAGAGGAAAAACCTGCTGAAAATGTAGCGTTGGAAACAAAACCGGGATACGGTGTGCGCTATGTGATTCCTCAGGTGATTGGCTCCCGGGAAGCCGGAGCAGACCTGTTCCTGCGTGTGACCCAGCCTTTCGGCAAGGTGCGTTTTGTGGTTGCTGACGGGGAAAAGACGCTGCTTACCGCCAAACGGCTGAAGGCGGCCCCCGGTGAGATGGAAAAGCTTACGCTGAAGCCGGAGGTATTGAAAAGTGCCAATGGTGTCATCACCGTCAGTTTGGAGGTAGTGGAATGAAGCGCCAAATAACGTGTATCATTTGTCCCAGAGGTTGTGCACTGGAAGTGGATATTCAGGGTACGCAGGTTTCTGTCACCGGTAACGCTTGCCCCCGTGGTGCGGAATATGCGGAAAGTGAGTGCCTGCATCCCGTGCGCACAGTGACTACCACCGTCCGGATATCCAACAGAGAAGACACTATGGTTTCTGTGAAGACCAAGGAACCTGTCTCCAAAGAGGATATGGCGCAGGTGGTGGCATTCCTGAGAACATTTTCTGTGGAAGCACCTGTGATGGTGGGACAGACTGTGGCAGAAAATGTATGTGGCAGCAGCATTGTTGTTACAAAAGATATTCCCTAAGGAGAGATAAGTATGGATAGAATTATGCAGATGGAGCTGTTCCTCTTTGATATGGACGGTACGTTGTATTTGGGCGACCGGCTCTATGATTTTTCCAAAGAATTGCTGGAGACCATCAAGAACAAGGGAAAGAAGTACCTGTTTATGACCAATAACTCCTCCAAAAGCGTGGAGGACTATGTGAAAAAATTGGAAAAGTTGGGAATTCCTGCAACTCGTGAGGATTTTATGACTTCCTCGCAGGCAACAGCTTACTATCTGCATAAGCACCATGAAGGTCAGCGTCTGTATGTATGCGGAACGGAATCGCTCAAAAAAGAGCTGCGCCGTGAGGGCTTCACTGTGACGGAAAAGGTGGAAGATACGGATTGCATCGTTATGGGCTTTGATACGGAATTAACATTCCAAAAGCTGCACGATGTAAGCTATCTGCTTTTGACCCGTAAGGATATTCCTTATATTGCCACCAATCCTGACTTGGTTTGTCCCACGGAGTTCGGCAGTGTGCCGGATTGCGGCAGTGTCTGTGCAGCGGTTAAAAATGCTACCGGAAGGCTTCCTGTGGTTATTGGAAAGCCGTCACCTTTGATGCCGCAGCTGGCAATGGAGAAGTTGGGTATTTCCAAAGAAAAAACCTGTGTTGTCGGTGACCGCATTTACACGGATATCAAATCCGGCCTGAATGCCGGTGCAATGGGTATTTTGGTGCTGTCCGGTGAGACAACGCCGGAGATCCTTGCGGAGAGTCCCGACAAGCCCCACTTGGTATTGCAGGATGCCGGTGAGATTCTCCGGATGTTGAAGTGAAATTAAATTTGATTTCTAAGCCGTAGAGGTGTAGAATATCAAAAACAGATGGGGGGAAAACCAATGCGTCTTTTTATGGTGCGGCACGGTCAGACCTATGCCAACAAAGAGCGCGTTTTTTACGGCTCGGATGAGGTGGGATTGACGGAACGTGGCCGAGAGCAGGCACAGAGCATTCGTCCGATTTTGGAAAGTATCCACTTCGACAGAGTCTATAGCAGTGATTATTTGCGAGCCATCGAGACACAGCGGCTGGCACTTCCCGGTGTTGAGGGAATTCGTACACCATTGCTGAGAGAAATCCACGGTGGCAGTTTGCGTGGAAAGCCGTACTCTTATGTTCGGGAGCACCCGGAGCTTTATGGCGATTGGTCACCTTCCAAGGATGAGTCCGGTTACAAGCCTGTGGGTGGCGAAAGTATGGATGATGTTTCAGAGAGATTGAAGATCTTTCTGACATCTCTGGAGGAAGATCCCTGCGACAATGTGGTTGCGTTTGTCCATAATGGCGTGCTGGGGTGTATGCTGCGTTTGGTTTTGGGTGCAGATACGTTTAAGCGGAATGCAGCCGCCAGCACCAATTGTGCGATCCACGTTTTTGAATACGACAAGGAAAAGAATTTGTGGAAACTGTTGGCTTGGAATTATGGTATTTCTTTAAGGTAAGGTGTATGTTATGAATACGATTAAATTTGAAAAAGGCAATGTGCAGATCATTGCCCATAGAGGTCTTTCTGGTCTTGAGAAGGAGAATACCAATGCTGCTTTTGTGGCGGCAGGAAACCGATCCTATTTTGGCATCGAGACGGATGTGCGCAAGACTGCTGACGGAAAGTATATTTTGAATCATGATGCCCATTTTAAGCGTGTGGCAGGAGAGAACTTGGTGGTTGCGGAATCCTCTCTGGGTCTGGTGCAGAGTGTCGTTCTTACGGATGTGGATGGCACAAAGAACCGTGCGGATCTGCGCCCCGGCACGCTGGAAAATTACATTTCTATTTGTAAAAAATATGAGAAGAAGTGTGTGCTGGAATTAAAGGATCAAGTGCTTCGGGAGGAGCTGGAAGAGATCATTGCCATTATTAACGGCGTTGATTATCTGGACCAGGTGATCTTTATCTCCTTCGAGTATGAAAATCTGACGCTTCTACGAGAACTGCTGCCGAATCAGAGTGCCCAGTTTTTGGACTTTACCTTGAATGAGGAGCTGATCGCCAAGGCAGCTGCTGATCGACTGGATCTGGATATTCGCCATACGGATCTGACTCCGGAGCTGATCGCTAAGGCGCACGAAGCAGGCTTGAAGGTCAACTGTTGGACCGTGAACACCAAGGAAGACGGTGAACGTTTGGCATCCTGGGGTGTAGACTACATTACAACCAATATTCTGGAATAAAAAGATGTGGGAAAGCATTCGCTTTCCCACATCTTTTTATTTGTGCTGTTGTAGCATAGCCATATTTTTATAATGCCGAAACCGCAGTTAATGGATGGTAATGCCGTAGATCTTTTCGTTTCTTGTGCCTACCACTAGGGTGTCGTTAAAAATGGCAGGGGTGGCTTCAATATTTCCGTTCAGGGGCAATGTCTGCAAAAGCGCTCCGGTGCTGCCATCCAGGAAATGGAGCGTTCCACCGGTGTCGCCCAAGAGAATGTAACCGTCGCCTGCGTCGTTATACACTGCAACCGGAGAACTCCAGGCGAAGTATTCCAGAGAGTAGCGCCACTTTTCTATGCCGGTTTCAGCGTCCAGCGCCACCAATATGCCCGTGTCAGGGTCGGGGGTACGGGAGACAGAGCAGAAAAGCGTACCGGCAAGGGTCGTACCGGGTTTGCCCAAAAGGGGTGTTGATTGGACACCGCCGGACACGCCCTCCTGGGTGTAGACTTTGAAAGAAGTTTCCCACAGGATCTCACCGGTGATGGCGTCCAGCTTGTACACAGAGGTAGAGCCGAAGTTGTTGTGATCCTTTGTCCAGTGCAGAGATGGGGCAGTATAAATATAACCACCGTCATCACCTACCGGCTCAAAAACAGGGCTGGCGTTGGAATCATCTTTGGCATCCTGCGCCCATATCAGCTCCATAGTATTTAGATCAACGCAGTAGAACATACCGCCGTTTTCGCTGATGTACAGATAATTTCCCACGATGCTGGCACTGGCCTCATAGCCATACCAGTATTCTGCCACACCGCTGCGAGGTGTGCTGTAACGGGTCAGCACCGGCGCATCGGGATGAATCTCAATGGTGCCGGCAGCAGGGTCGTATTGGGTATTCAGACGGATGGTATAGAGAAGTCCGTTTTCTCCGGGCCATATCAGCGTGTCACTTTCTTTGTGGATAAGCGGTGCGGAATCAAAGGCACACCAGCTGTCGTTGTCGTGGCGTTGGGAGATTGGGTCCTTATCACCATAGGTGTGGAGAACGCTTCCGTCCAAAAGACTGATAATGTACATTCTGGGGCGTGTTCCTGCGCTATTCACATCGCCTGCACCCACGTAAAGCAGGGGATAGCCACGGGGATCCAGACTGCCACTGCCCTTAAAACAAAGACCGATACGGATAGGGTCTCTTGTGTAGCTGCCATCTTCCAGATCCAGGAAATAGATATTGCCGTCTAAGGTGGCGTAAATGATTTCTGTAAGCCCTTCTTTGCTTTTCTTTTCGTCGTAAAGATTCATAATGTTGCGGGTTTGGGCATCCCATTGCACCATAAGGGGTTGCCCTGTCCAGCCACTGCCGGACCAACCGGAGTCGCGCAGGGTGGAGGTTTTTACATCCCAGGCGACAGACAATGTTTTTTCTGTAAGCTGCGCAGTGCCGTAGGAGGTGGTGTTGCGGTAATTGTTTCCACGGAAGGTGGAGATACCGGGCAAGTCAAAGTAATCTTCCGGGGAGCTGAAATTAATAGGTGTTTCCCGGTTATAGGAGGGCAGGGCTGTGCCGTTTTCAAAAATTTCCCATTTGATGCTGTAGGTGTCGGGGGATGTGGTATCTGCCGCTTCCGGGTGGAAAAGTACCGGGGGCTCAGTAGGCTGCGTAATAGTGGGGTTGGTTTCTGTGGGAGGTGTCACCGTGCGATGATCGCAGGAGACCGAAGTGCCGATCACAAACAAAAACAACGCGGCTGCATAAAGGGCGATTACGGAAGGGGAGAGAGAAAGCTGTTTGCGGCGATCGGACCTCTGCTTTTGCCGCTGTACATAGCAGATATAATTCCAAGTGCCCCACAAGGCGGCAGCTAAGAGAAGAATGCCAAGCACAAGGGCAAGCACACCGCCGGCAGCGGTTGCGGAACAACCACCCAGTCCAAGGCAAAGCAGAGGACATAGCAAAAAGGCAAGCGTTCTCTTTTTCATACCGGGCACCTCCAAACGTAAGTCTATTATCATTATAACATCCTGTAGAGGAAAATCAATCCCGGGAATTTATACTTGCCCTGTTTTGGGATATATGTTATAATGAGCAAAATGTGCAAAGGAGATAACGGTGTGCTGATAGATTATTTGGTCATCTTCTTTATATCTATGATTCCTATTGTAGAGCTTCGCGGTGCAATGGTCTATGCGGTGGGAAAAAATCTTCCCTATATTCCTGCTCTGATCGTGTGCGTTTTGGGCAATATGTTGCCGGTGCCTTTTATTTATTTCTTTGCCCGGAAGATCTTGCTTTGGGGTGCTGATAAAAAATACATCGGGAAAATTTTCCGCTTTTTTCTGCAAAAAGGGGAAAGTGCCGGCCAAAAGATGAGAAAGGCAGCGGGCCGTGGTGGACTGTTTGTGTCATTGCTGCTGTTTGTGGGCATTCCTATTCCGGGAACCGGTGCATGGACCGGTACACTGGGTGCAAGCTTTTTAAATATGGGCATTAAAAATACGGCACTGTCTGTAAGTCTTGGTGTGATTCTTGCCGGTATTATTATGGCGGTTCTCAGCACAGGTGTGTTCAGCGCCATTGGTTTATAAGGAGGAAATAGTATGTCTGATTGTCTGTTTTGTAAGATCGCAGCGGGAGAAATTCCGTCTACCAAGGTCTATGAAGATGAAAGCATTTTGGCGTTCCGGGATATCGCACCCCAGGCACCTACCCACATTTTGGTGATTCCTAAAGCACACATCGGTTCTGTTGCGGAGGTAACACCTGCCAATAGTGCGGTCGTGGCACATATCTTTGAGGTCATCCCTATGATCGCACAGACAGAAGGCTTGTCAGAGGGTTACCGTGTGGTTAGCAACTGTGGTGCTCACGCAGGACAAACCGTTCATCACTTGCATTTCCATATTTTAGGTGGCAAGCAGCTGGCTATGGAAATGGCTTGACAAGGTCTTTTCGCCTTGCTATAATATCCCCAGTCGCATAACAAATCTATCTTCGGGGCGCCGGATGCATCCGGCTGAGATCAGACTCTGTAGTCTGTGACCCGTGAACCTGATACGGTTAGTACCGTCGTAGGAAAAGATGCACATATGAGATACCGCTGTATCGCATTGCACCTGGACGGGTTTGCAATGCGATATATTTTTTAGGAGGTTTTCTCATGAAGAAAAAACGTTTATCCGTCCGGGCACTCACCGAGGGTGCCATACTCATCGCTGTTGCGGAAATACTGAGTTTTCTGCCCCTGTACAAATTGCCTTGGGGCGGCAGTATTGATTTCGCAATGCTGCCGGTGATCCTGTTCTGTGTGCGCTGGGGTTTTGGCCCGGGGTTGCTGATGGCAGTCGCCCACGGCGTGTTGCAGACCTTGTTTGAAGGCGGTATTGCCATCGGCTGGGAGAGCATTTTGGGAGATTTTCTCGTTGCCTACAGCGTGCTGGGTCTGGCAGGCTTGTTCAAAGGTCGATTCTACGTGGGCGCAACCGTGGCCTGTGCAGCTCGTTTTCTTGTGCACTATGTGGTAGGTGCTACCATTTGGGCGCAGTATATGCCGGAAACATTTTTCGGTATGACTATGACCACACCGTGGTTCTACTCTGCTTTGTATAACGGTGCCTATATGGTGCCGGACTGGGCACTGCTTCTAATGATTGGGCTGCTGCTTGCCAAAACACCCCTTTCCCGTTATTTAAAGGGGGAGGATCTTGTGAAATGAAAAAAGTCTGTTGCTTCAATTTAATTTGAAGCAACAGACTTTTTTTGCTATTGTTGCATACGGATCACAGCCATACCGGGGGCGTCTACGGCAAGATAGGATACTTGATACAGCACCTGTGCCGCCTGTCCACGGGTCAGAACGTCGTTTGCATTCAGTTCAATGCCGTTGTCCTGCATTGCGGTAAGAGATACCTGCGCCCATACAGGAACGTCGCTTTCTGCATCCGCAGAGGTTTGCACGGCAGCAGTTTCCAAGGCCTCACGGGAAATGGTCAGATCCAGTGCGTTTTGCAAAATCACAGCTGCTTCTGCCTCGGTAACGGGGGCATCGGCACAGAAGCTGCCACTTGCGTCTTCGGGAAGTCCGGCAGTGAGACCGGCACGCATAGCCGCTGCCAGATAGGGCTTCAGCCAGGAGGGAGTATCCTCGGGGATGGCGGAATATACCGTCTTATCAGCGGGAATGTCCAATACATCTACTACCATTGTGAGAAATTCACCACGGCTGACACTTTTTGTGGGGTGGAAATATTCCTTGCCGCCAACCCGTTCACCAACGAACAGACCGGTGTTCCGCAGCCATTCTGCTTCAAAGCGGCAGTCCTGGCCTACAGTGTCGGTGTACTGCCGGGAATCTGTGGGCTTCAGGATCTGGACTGTTACGGTTGCCTCCCGGGAGACATTGCCTGCAGGGTCCGCGGCGGTGAAGGTGAAGGAATCCACCCCAACCTTATTTTTCTTAGGGGTATAGACAAAGCTGCCGTCTTCCCCCAGCTTCACGTCACCT
>JAZRRS010000041.1:0-1535 GCA_045651005.1 Faecousia sp. | reverse complement strand
AGTCTCGCCACTCGGACCATAAAAGCCGAAAGAGCATTGGCTCTCTCGGCTTTTATCTTTTGAATGCGAGACTCGAAAGATTAAACGCAACGCGGACGAGCGTTGCCACCGAGGGCTTGACCGAGGCGAACATTTATCTGCGCACAGCGCAGATGCAAACGAGTCTCGCCACTCGGATAAAAAGTCTGAGTCCGCAAATTAAAAACCGTTCAGGTCCACATGCCCTCCAATGGTTTTTTGAAACCGATCCATTCCGTATAATAACTTTACTTTCTCATACATTGGTGATAAAATAACAAAAAAATCCAGGCAATCTTAAAAGCGGTGCTTTCCGAGGTGCCTACAAAAAAGGAAAACTATCATGAATCTGAAAACAAAAGACCGCCTGCTGTTCCTGTCGGGCGTTGCAATCTGCTTTGCCGTGGCGGGTGTTTCCGTCTTTCTGGAGGAACTGATTCCCGGAGGACTGCTGGGCGCATCTATTATCGCCCTGTTTATGGGAACGATCATCAACAGCTTTTTCCATCCGGCGTGGCTGAAACCGGCACTTAAATTTACATCCAAGAAGATTCTGAAAACTGCTATCGTGCTTTTGGGTGCTTCTCTCTCCGTCAGCACCATTATGTCCGTTGGCAAGATGACTTTCTTTGTGATGATCTTCACCTTCGCCATGTGCTTTGGAGGCGGTTACTTTATCCGCAAGCTGTTCGGTCTCAACTGGAAGCTGAGCAATCTGATCTCTGCCGGTACCGGTATCTGCGGAGGCTCTGCCGTGGCAGCCGTTGCACCGGTGATCGATGCCGATGACAAGGATATTGCCTTTGCTATGTCCTCCACATTCCTCTTTGATATGGTAATGGTTGCACTGTATCCGCTGATGGGCAAAGCCATAGGCATGTCCGATATTGCCTACGGTATCTGGGCCGGCACCTCCGTAAATGACACCGCCAGTGTAGTGGCTTCCGGCTATGCATTTTCCGAAGCCGCAGGCGACTTTGCAACCATGGTAAAGCTGACCCGGACTATTGCCATCATTCCTACCGTTTTGGTGTTTGCCTATATCGGTACCCGGATGAAGCAGAAGGAGCTGAATGCCACAAGTCAAGGTCAGAAGGTAAATCTTATAAAAATCATCCCTTGGTTTATTGGTGGCTTCCTGCTGCTGGCGATTCTTAACAGTGTTGGCTGTATTCCTGTGGCAGTATCCGGTGTCATGAAGAACACCAGTAAATTCTTGATGGTTACCGCCCTTGCCGCCATCGGTTTAAGCACAAGCATTGCCGACTTCAGAAAAGCCGGTCTGAAACCCATGTTCTACGGAATCACCATCGACACGCTGGTAACACTGACAGCACTCGTTGTCATTTGGGGTATGGGTCTGATATAAACCTATGTTATAATCCGTTCCATAAATGCGCATTTGACAAAGGTGGGGGACTGTATGAAAAAGCAAACAGCAATACTTCTTATTTGTACTGTTTTCCTGTTCTCCTTTGTGGGATGCCGCACCAAGTATGTTGCAGACGATTTTACTG
>JAZRRS010000040.1:0-12534 GCA_045651005.1 Faecousia sp. | reverse complement strand
CACGGCAAAGCCGTGACTGAAGAGGAATGCGGGCAATTATCTTAGATATTGCTTGCAGTTGCAGGCTTTTTGTTAAGTTTCCGTGCACGCCATTCCTCTCCCGTCAGCTTCGCTGACACCCTCTCCCCGGGAGAGGGTATTGGGTCGGTGCATCCGACAAACAGACCGCTAGATACGAATTTAAACGGAGCGCAAAAATCCCGATGCTGCGTTTGCAGCATCGGGATTTTATAGTTTTCCGTTAATCGTTTCGGTTCTCTTTCAGCAGTTCGTCAGCAGTAACCCCCAATATAGCAGCAATAGCCTTCAATTCTACATCCGTTGCATTACGGGTCTGTCCCTCCAATTTTGACAGGCTGGAAGGGTTGATGTCCACGCCCATCAGTTGCATTTTTCTCACAAGTGTCACCTGCTTCATACCCAAAACCTTGCGCCTTTGTTCAATATTTGCACCGCAAATGTTTTTGTCGCCATAGTCGGCTTTTCGTGGTTTCAACAGGTCACCCCCCTAATCACCATTCTATTTTAGAATTATAATGCGCTTTTTGCTTGATTTAATTCCAAATTAGAATTATAATTAGGTTGCAAAACATTTCTTTTGGATAAATATATAAAATCTTGAGAGGAGATTATACAATGGCAGCACAAGCACAAGGAGAGAACACCAGTTTGGTCAATGTAATCGCCACCGCAATCCAGGTTCCCGGTGTAAAAGTAAACCGAGAGGATTTTTTGCTGAGCGCTTTTAAAAATGAATCGCTTGAAATGCGGAATAAAATTCTTGAGGTAGGCCCGGTTAAAGCCGGTATCTCCCGCCGGGAATTAAAAAAGCTGGCAGAATCAACAATCAACACCCGTACAATCGCTTCGTCCACAGCCTCCTTTGTTGCTGGTTTGCCCGGCGGCCTTGCAATGGTTGCAACTATTCCTGCAGATACGCTACAATTTTTTGGGGTAGCACTGCGATTGGCGCAGGAGTTGTCCTACTTATATGGTGAGGATGATCTATGGATCGACGGCAATATCAATATGGAGAGAATCACAAATCAATTGGTTGTTTATTGCGGCGTGATGTTCGGCGTAGGCGGTGCAGCTGCTACCATTCGTGTTGTGTCGTCTGCTTTTGGTAAACAGGTTCTCAAAAAACTACCGCAAATGGCACTAACAAAAACGTTTTACTATCCAATCGTAAAAGCCATTGCAAAAGCGGTCGGCGTCAAAATGACAAAAGGCCTGTTTGCCAAAGGGGTATCGAAAGCTGTGCCAATCCTTGGTGGTGTTGTTTCCGGTGGTATAACCTTTATTTCTATGAGGCCTATGGGAAAACGATTAGCAGAGGAGTTTGATGAAATCCATTTCGACTACTCGGAGAAAGAGTTCCGTGAGGACTGGAAGGAGCTAACAGACGAGTACGAAATGGAAGGTGAAGTGGTATCTGCTACGACAGAACAACCGGCAGCTGTTTCTATTCCGGCAAAGATCAAGGAAGCAAAAGAATTGTTGGATGCGCAAGTCATCACTCAGGAGGAGTTTGAAAAAATTAAGGAAAGATTAATCACAAGTCTTTAACACCATACACAGGAGAGAAAGAAATGAAAAAACTGGTGGAAATAATAACAGGTTTTAGTAAAACCACAAAATATATACTTTGCGGTGTAATAGCAGCACTGATTTTCGTAGGTGTTCTTGCAACGGTTTTTTCTGGTTCAAAAGAAGTTACCATTGATGTAGAAAGCACATTAAAAGAAATCATCAGTACATCAACACTCCGAACATCAGAGTATACCTACAATTCTATCGCAGAAGTTAAAGATGGTGATAAGACAAAATACCACGTTTCCTATAAAGGAACGGTAACAGCAGGTTTTGATTTTGAAGAAGTTGAGATCACCCAAGAAGGCAACACGCTTTGCATTGCACTCCCAGACGTAAAAATTGTTGAAGTCATAGTTGATCCGCAGATGGATTACATTTTCGTAAAAAAGAAATATGACACAGAGGAAACTTATGCAGAAGCAACTGAAGCATGCAAAAAAGATCTTCTTAAAAAAGCACAAGAAAACAAAACCTTGCTGCAAACCGCAAGAGAGAGCGCAAAGGATACCATTAACGCTTTGATCAAACCTTTTGAAAGCCGACTGGATAACGGAGTAACCGTAGAAATCGTATTTTCAGCAGAAACGGAGGCGACTGCGGAATGAAAAAAACTGCTACAATCATTCTTCTGTTTATTTTGTTTGCAGGTCTGTGCTCCTGCAAACAGAAAGAAACATTGTCTCTGTGTGAGGAAGATATTCGAGGAATCTGTGAACTGGCAACTTTGGAATGCTATTATAATAATGTAGCTAAAATCAATAAGGACGCCAGCAATATTTTCCAAAAAGACCGAACAATGTGGATTGAATACGAAGGAAAAGCGACCATCGGCATTAAAATGGATGATGTTGCCATTCTTTTGACGGGTAGTGTTGTTAGTATTACGCTACCTAAGGCAGAGATATTATCCACGGATTACACATTTTCAGAAAATTCCTACGTCGTATCCGAAGATGGTTGGCTGTGGTCTAATAAGATATCTACAGAGGAGCAGCAGGCCGGTGTGATAGTGGGTCAAGAAGCTATGACACAGTCAATCCTTGCCAACGAAGGTTTGTTCCTTAAAGCAGAGCAACGTGCGCAGGAGCTTATTGAAAATTATATTGAAAAACTGTCCAATATCACAGGCGAAGAGTATACGATTCAATGGAATTTGGGTTAAACAGATACCTTCACAAAACCTCTCTCCTCTCGACAGCGCAAAAATCCCGATGCTGCGTTTGCAGCATCGGGATTGTTTTTATTTTGCGTACTCCACAGCCTTGGTCTCGCGGATGCAGTTGACCTTGATCTGACCGGGGTATTCCAGCTCGGACTCGATCTTCTTGGCGATCTCTCTTGCCAGGATGATCATATTGTCCTCGGTGACCTCCTCGGGCTTGACCATAATGCGCACCTCGCGGCCTGCCTGGATGGCAAATGCCTTGTCTACGCCGGGGTAAGAGCCGGTAAGCTCTTCCAGCTTCTGCAGACGACGGATGTAATTTTCCACATTCTCACGGCGAGCACCGGGACGGGCAGCGGACACGGCGTCAGCAGCCTGCACCAGCACGGCAATGACCGTCTTGGGCTCCACATCACCGTGGTGTGCCTCAATGGCATTCACGATAACAGGATTCTCCTTGTACTTCCGGGCAAGATCCGCACCCAGCTGTACGTGGCTGCCTTCCACCTCGTGGTCAATGGACTTGCCAAGGTCGTGCAGCAGACCGGCACGCTTTGCCATAGTCACGTCCACACCCAGCTCAGATGCCATCAGACCGGCAATGTGGGCGACCTCCATAGAGTGGTTCAGCACATTCTGGCCGTAAGAAGTACGGTACTTCTGACGACCCAAGATCTTCACAAGCTCAGGATTCAGACCGTGAACGCCGGTCTCCAGACAGGCGCGCTCACCCTCCTCACGGATGGTGCGATCCACTTCCTTCTTTGCCTTCTCCACGCAATCCTCAATGCGGGTGGGGTGGATACGGCCATCTACGATCAGCTTCTCCAGCGCAAGACGAGCCACCTCACGGCGGACAGGGTCAAAGCTGGAAACGGTGATGGCTTCGGGGGTATCGTCGATGATCAGATCCACGCCGGTAATGGTCTCCAGGGTGCGGATGTTACGACCCTCACGACCGATAATGCGGCCCTTCATCTCATCATTAGGCAGAGGCACAACGGAAACCGTTGCCTCAGCAGCATGGTCGGCAGCACAACGCTGGATGGCAATGGAGAGGATCTCTCTTGCCTTCTCGTCGGCTTCGTCCTTCAGCTCCTGCTCGATCTGCTTGATCTTCAGGGCTGTGTCGTGGCGGACAGCCTCCTCCACCGTCTTCAGCAACTGCTGCTTTGCCTGCTCTTGAGACAGACCGGAGATCTGTTCCAGGGTGGCAAGATGCGCCTTCTTAACGGCTTCGGTTTCTTCCTTGACCTGAGCCACCTCAGCCATACGGCGAGCCAACTCTTCTTCCTTCTTTTCGAAGTTTTCGGCCTTTTTGTCCAGAGTTTCTTCCTTCTGCTGCAGTCTGCGCTCCTGCTTGGAAAGCTCAGCGCGACGCTCTTTTACTTCTTTCTCGTACTCTGTGCGGGATTTATGGATCTCATCCTTGGCTTCCAACAGCATTTCCTTCTGACGGCTTTCACCGCTGCGGATGGCTTCGTTAATCAGACGGGTAGCCTCCTGCTCAGCAGAGCCGATCTCTCGTTCGGCAGTCTTTTTGCGGATGCCCATACCGGTGGGAATGCCAATAAGCAGACCAACGACAGCTGCAAGGACGATAAAAATAATGTCTAACAGTTCCATAAATTCTTGTGCACACCTCCTTTGTAAAATAGGCACAGCCTGAGAGGTGGCGCAATAAGCCTTATGTGTTCAATTAATAACATCGGTTCCAACCGACAGATATAAAACGCCATAAGGCGAAAAACGCAATACTCTCGGCCGTAGCCGGGATAAAAATGAAACGCAGGCGAATATATACGCGCCCAGCGTACACCATACCGAATCTATTTTACCCCTATACACAAGGAATGTCAAGAAAAATTGCGCAAAAATTATTCGGCACATACTTGTGCATTGACAAGGAAAATTCTCCGTGATAGAATAGCAACAATGCGGGCGTGGTGGAATTGGCAGACACGTTGGATTTAGGTTCCAATGGGTAACCGTGCAGGTTCAAGTCCTGTCGCCCGTACCAGAAAAGGCTGAGATGGTGATACATTCGCATGCTTTTCAGCTAAATCCACCCTTGCGGGTGGGTGAAATATTGCTTCGCAATGTGAAATTCTCGCTTCGCTCGAGTGAAATCGCTGCGGCGGTGGGTGGATTTAATTTCATCTGCGAAGCAGATTTCATCAGCGCCAGCTGATTTCATCCTTGCCTCAGCAAGGATTTCATTAAAAACCAGCAGCTATGATACAATGTCATAGCTTCGTTTTATATATAAAAACGATCCGCCAAGAAGTTCCAGGCGACTAGGCCTTTCGCTATGAAACGGATCAATTAGATATACAACCCCCGGTGGGAAAATGAACTGCCCCAATTTGTACTGTCCGCACAAATTGGGGCAGTCCATAAAGCTTATTATCTTTCAAACTCGATGACCACACGGCGGTTGGGTTCAGAGCCAACGGAATAGGTGGTGATGCGGTCGGTGTCCTGCAATGCTGCGTGGATCACGTGACGCTCATAAGCATTCATAGGCTCCAGGGTGGTGCGGCGGCGTGCCTTCAGCACCTGCTGTGCCTTCTTGTGGGCGTAGCGACGCAGGGAATCCTCACGCTTTTCCCGATATGCCTCAGCATCCACACTGATGCGGATGTGACCCTCCACGCTGCGGTTGATGGAGTAGTTCGCCAGATGCTGCAAAGCATCCAGAGTATCGCCACGGCGACCAATGAGGTAGCCCAGATCTTCACCCACCAGCTCCACATTATAGGTATTGTCGTCTGCCTTCTCACAATGGGGAACAGCTGCAGAATTCATATGTTCCAGCAGGCCCTTCAGGAACTGCTCGATTCGCTCCTCCACGCTGCCGGGAGCAGCAGGTGCGTACTCCTTGGGAACATAGACAGGCTTTTCTTCCTTCTTTTCCACTTTCTTCTCAGCCTTGGGAGCTTCCTTCGGCACGCTGGGTGCAGAAGGTGCGCTGGGAGCCGCGTTCTCTACAGGCGCTTCCGGCTTTTTCACTGCCTTGGGCTTGGAACGGGATGCAGCGCCAAAGGCACTGCGAGGTGCTTCGGGTGCGGGATCCGGTGCCTGGTAGGTCACCTGCACCTTATAGGGGGTAGCACCGATGCCCAAGAAGCCTGCCTTTGCCTGTGCCAGCACAGTTACCTCTATCTCATCCCGGGTCAGACCCAGTGTGTCAAGCGCAGACTGCACAGCGGCTTCATAGGTCTTGCCGGTGGCAACCATCGTCTTTTCCATTTTTTATTCCTCCGTATTCTCGTTTCTATATCGGTTGGGATCGTAGGCACGGCCCTTGGAGAAGGGACGGTCCGCATTGCCGGACAGAGGTGCCTTTTCCTGCTTGGGGGCTTCTACTACTTCGCCCTTGCGCTCGGCATAAGCCTTGGCTGCGGCTGCCTTCTGAGCCTCCTTTGCCTCCTGCTTTGCCTGCTGCATCTTCTTTTTGCTGGTGTTCTGAGTAATGCCGTCGGGGTTGGCGGCACGACGCTCCGCACGGATGCGCTCCTTCTCTTCCTCCAGCGCTTCTGCTTCCAGATGCTTCTGCAAACGCTCCGCATCCTCTGCATCGTAGATCTTACGGTACTTCTTTGTCAAATACACATCCGACACGGTGGTGACGATGCCCTGGGCAAACCAGTACAGGCTCAATGCCGCAGGCATGGAGAAGCCGATCCACAGGGACATAATGGGGCCCATCCACATCATCATCTTCATCTGCTGATTGTTCTGAGAGTTCTTTGCGGTCTCCTTATCCTGGATGCCCTTTTCGTCGGTGACCAGAGAATTGTTCATCTTCTGAGACAGGAACATGCTCAGAAGCTGACCGCCTGCAGAGAGAACCGGCATCAGTGCGCCGCCAACGTAGTACCAAACATTCTTCTCAGCGGTGATCTCCCACGCCCACACCTTCCACTGAGGTGTTGCGGCAAGGTCAATGCCCAAGAAATTGAAGTTGATACCAGCCAAGGTTGCCTCCTTCACCTCGGGCAGCGCCTCGCGAATGGCATCTGCATGCTGAGGGATCAGTCGGGCAGCGATCATCTGCCAATAATACTTGTTGTTGGCTGTGAAGGCATCCGGCTCGGCAGTCTTGACGATCTCCACGATCTGCTCTGCCACATCCGCTGCCTCCTGCAGCATATAGTTAATGGGCTGACGGACAACAGCGTACAGAGGGATCAGCACCAAAATGGGCAAGAAGCTCCACAGGCAACCACCGCCCATAGATACGCCCTCTGCTTTGTACAGAGCCTGCATTTCCGCACTCTGCTTCTGCTGGTCATCGGGGTACTTCTTTTTGATCTCCTCCAAACGGGGGGTCAACCGGGACATCTTCATAGAGCTCTTCTTGCCCTTGGCAGTGGCAGGCAGCAGCACGATCTTCACCAAAAACGCAAAAAGGATCAGCGCAATACCGTAGTTGGTGGTGAAGTCATACAGAAACGCCAGCAGCCAGCCAAAAGGCACCTGCACGATGTCTGCAAGGTTAAATGCCAAAATCATTTGTTTTCCTCCTTAAGGAACGGGGTCGTAGGGATCACCCTTATAAAAGGGATGACACCGGAGCAAACGGTGCAATGCCAATGCACCGCCTTTCCACACCCCATACTTGTTGATAGCCTGGTAAGCATACTCAGAGCAGGTGGGCCGGAATCGGCAGCAGGACGGCTTCAGCGGAGATATGCTGCGCCGGTAAAAGCCGATGAACCATAGAATCAGTTTTTTCATACGCCGGACTCCAAAATGCCGGCTTTTTCCGCAAGGGACAGATATGCCTCTGTAAGTTGTGAAAATTCCGCCTTCACACAACGGCTTCTTGCCACCACCACAACATCCCAACCGGGTGCAAACCGCAGTTCATTGATGCGGTAGACCTCCCGCAGACGACGGCGGACACGGTTGCGCACCACAGCGCAGCCAAGCTTCTTGCTCACGGTAACACCCACCCGATTGGTGGCAGTGCGATTCTTACGGGCATACAGCACCAGATAAGAATTGGCGTGACCGGAGGAGCTATAAAGCCGCCGAAATATGTGGTTGAACTTTAACGGGCCGGAAAATTTCATACACTGATTCTCCTCTTGAGAAAACGAAAGTCCAAATCACCGGGCGAACACAGTTCGCCCCTACAACATTTTCTCCAAAAGGGCAAGCTTGAAGAAATTGTTTTGCGGAGCTGGGCGAGAGATTTTTGCGCAGGGGCGTGCTTGAGCGCCGCAGGAATACTTTGTGTATTTCAAGGCGGTCAAGTGCGGCATCTGCGGAAAAAGATCCGTCCAGAGGGGAAGGCTGAGAAGCTGGGGCGACGTAAGAGCAGCGAGGATTTTTGCCACAGACTGTTCTTTTCGGGGCGCAGGAATACTTTGTGTATTTCAAGCCACGGAAAGGACCGGTTGGGGCAAAAGGACCGCTGGGATCCGTCGAAACAGTTTTGAAGACTTCCTCCATATAAAAAGGGGGCGGGGGCGTTGATTCGCCCCCGCATGGACTCCCGTTTCGCTATGAGCGACGACATTTTTGTGGTTGCCCACTGCTTTGCGCTTACAATTACGCAGACAGAACCTTGCGGCCCTTTGCACGGCGGCGGGCAAGAACCTTACGGCCATTGGAAGTAGCCATTCTCTTGCGGAAACCGTGGACCTTGGATCTGTGGCGACGGCTGGGCTGATAGGTACGCTTCATTCGGGTACACCTCCTGTCAATTCACATATGCTCGACAGCCTTACGGCCGCAGCAAAACATAGTTATCGAGACTATCACCATAGTCACGCTAGGGTATTATAACCTAAAAATGTTTCCAGGTCAACAATTATTTTTTCAAGCACAAAAAGTGTTGGCTCTTCCCCACTTTTCTCTGTTTTTTCTTGCTATGCCGGTAGGCTTGCACCGTTCTTTCTCCCGGAAAACTAGCGTTTGACTTTTTGTTTTGGGAGAAGTAAAATAACAACAGCCTTACAGGCAATTTCATTAAGTTATGCAGGTTTTGTCATTCTGAGGAGCGTATGCGACAAAGAATCTTTTAATTAAGACGGAGATTCTTCGCTACGCTCAGAATGACACGTTTAACTGAGCGACATTGCGCCGTACAGGGGAGGAATTTTATGGATCACGAACGGCTTTTGTCCTGCGCTTTGGACATTGGTGAGCAAATGCTCATCAGCGGTGCGGAGGTGGGTCGGGTGGAGGCTGCCATCCGATTTATCTGCACTGCCTACGGATGCAGCCGCACCGACGTATTTACCATTACATCCAGCATTGTGGTCACTGTCCACTACCCCGATGGAAGCCACGGCTCACAGACACGACGAATCACCGGCACACGGACAGACCTTACCCGTCTGCACCGGCTGAACGATCTGTCCCGTGAGATCTGCACCAACCGGCCTTCCTATGAATATATACAGGAAGCTCTGAAAGAGATCTGCCGCTGGACCCCCTACCCCCTGTGGCTGGAAGCTTTGGGCAGCGCTCTGATCGCTTTTTCCTTTGCTGTTTTCTTCGGCGGCAATGTCTTTGACGGTTTGGTTGCCTGCGTACTGGGTGTGGGCATTCGCTATCTCACCTTTGCTTTGCAGAAGGCAGAGCTGAATCAGATTTTTGTCAATGTGGTTGCCAGCTTTCTTTTGTGCCTATGTTCCATTTCTCTGGTACGCTTGGGCATCGGCTGCGACGTCAACAAGATCATCATTGGCAACATTATGCTTCTGATCCCCGGCATTGCCCTTACCAACGCCCTGCGGGATATGATCAGCGGCGACATTATGACCGGTATGCTCCGGTTTTTGGATGCGGTGCTGGTGGCTGCCGCCATTGCCGCAGGCTACATACTGGCTGCGCAGCTGTTGGGAGGTGCAGTATGAGTGCTTTGATCCAAATTTTAATGGGCGGTCTGGGCACACTGGGCTTTAACATCCTGTTCCACATCCGGGGCAGGAAGCTGCTGCTTGCCACCTTGGGCGGTGTGATCTCCTGGGGAACATTTCTTCTTTTGGAGCCGCTGCTGCCCGGAGAAGCCTTTCGCTATTTCCTGGCCGCTGCCGTGATCACCATATACGGTGAGCTCCTGGCCAGAAAAATGAAAACGCCCACCACCACCTTTCTGGTACCCTCCATTGTGCCTCTGATTCCCGGAAGCGCCCTCTACTACACCATGAACTACGCGTTGGGTGCACGTTGGTCGGAATTTGCCGGACAAGCGTTTTACACCCTGCAGCTG
Source organism: Faecousia sp. (assembly GCA_045651005.1). Taxonomy (GTDB): domain Bacteria; phylum Bacillota; class Clostridia; order Oscillospirales; family Oscillospiraceae; genus Faecousia. Next base: position 2,542 of record JAZRRS010000040.1, on the reverse strand, counting down.
GCACTGTCTCTGGCGGTGGGCATCATTGCCGTCACCACAACGGTACGGCTGATATCGGTGCTGATCCGAAAATACAAGAAAGCGGAAAAGGGAAGCCTTTTCCACCACAGCATAAAATAATTAAATTCGTATTTATCGGGCAGTTTGTCGGATGCACCGACCCAATACCCTCTCCCGGGGAGAGGGTGTCAGCGAAGCTGACGGGAGAGGAATGGCGGGCACGGAAACTTAACAAAAAGCCTGCAGCTGCAAGCAATATCTAAGATGATCGCCCGCATTCCTCTTCAGTCACGGCTTAGCCGTGACAGCTTCCCCCCGGGGGAAGCTATGGTGCGGAGCACCATCCAAAACTGCCCGCTAAATTGAACTTTGAAGTTCGTGAAATATGCCGTTACCGAGCAATCAATGTAACGGTTACCACAGAACCGTGCACGCATTGCCCGCGGGCGCTTGCCCGCTAAATTGGAATTTGAAGAAAGTCCGCAGGAAAGTTCCTGCGGACTTTTGTTTTTTAGTCTTCCTCGGGGAAGGTGTAACGGGACTGGTACTTTGCAAAGTTTTCTGCAAACTTGGCACTTTCCCGAAGTTCGCCGGCTTTCAGTGCGTTCAGATATTCGTGCGCATCCATCTTGCCCTCTGCCAGCTGCAACAGTTCCACCGCCATATTGGAGCAGTGGTCTGCGCTTCTCTCATACGCCGTCAGCAGGTCTTCCAGCACGAAGCCGTACTCCACGCTGCACTGACCGTCACGAAGACGGCGGACATGACGGGACTTGATCTCACGGACAAGAGAATCGATGACCTGCTCCTGAGGCTCGACCTTCATTGCCTGCTCCATATCCAGACCCATATATGCCTTCGTGGTACGGGAGATTATATCCCCAACCGCACGCTGCAAAACTGCCAGCTCATCCTGTGCCTGCTGGGAGAAAACGATGCCCTTATCGTTCATTTCCTGTGCTGCTTCCGCCACATTCAGAGCGTGGTCGCCAATGCGCTCCATATCGCTGAGGGTATACAGCAGGGTGTTCAGCACACGGTTGTCCTTTTCCGTCAAAGGCTTTGCCGACAGCTTCACAAGGTAGGAGCCCAGCACGTCCTCGTAATGGTCGGTCTCGTTTTCCAGATCGATGACCTGCTGCATCACAGCGGAATCGAACTTCTGCGTCAGACCGGAAGCCAGTTCCATAGACTTCTGTGCCAGCTCTACCATCTGTCCGGCAACCTCGTGGGCACGGGCAACGGCAACAGCAGGTGTCTTCATCAAACGGGCATCCAGGAGCTCCGTCTTCTGCTGCTCTGCCACCTGAGGAACCACCAGATAAGCCAGCTTCACCAGCAGACCGTTCATAGGCATCAGCACAGCCGTTGCCACCAGATTAAAGCCGGTGTGGATCACAGAAATATCCCAGGCCCGCACAGGGTCATTCAGGAATTTCCACTCCACAAACAGACCGAGACCGTAGAAGATCACCGCAAACATCATTGCGCCCACCACGTTGAAAAGCAGGTGCACCATTGCGGTACGGCGGGCATTGCGGTTTGCGCCCACAGCACCCAGGATCGCAGTGATACAAGTGCCGATATTCTGACCCAGAATAATGGGGATGGCTGCACCGTAGGTAACCACACCGGTGCTGCACAGACCCTGCAGAATACCAACAGAAGCAGAAGAGGACTGGATCACCGCAGTCAGGACAGCGCCAAAGAGAATGCCCACAGCAGGATTGGTAAAGGAAACCATCAGGTCTGCGAACCAAGCCTCTTCCTTCAGGAACGCCATAGAGTCGCTCATCAGATCCATACCGGTCATCAGGGCCATAAAGCCCAGCATAATGGTGCCGATGCCCTTATACTTCTCACCCTTAAGGAACATAAACAGGACGATGCCGATAATGCCGATGACGGGGGCCAGGGTACTGGGCTTGAACACCTGAATAAGGAAGCTGTCGCCCTCCAGACCGGACAGAGACAAGATCCACGCAGTAACCGTCGTGCCGATGTTACTACCCATAATCACGCCAACGGCCTGCTTCAAGGTCATAATACCGGAGTTAACGAAGCCCACCACCATAACCGTGGTGGCGGAAGAGGACTGGATCACCGCAGTGACACCCATACCCAGCAAGAAGCCCTTAATCACATTGGAGCTCATTTTTGCCAGGATCGTCTGCAGCTTACCACCGGCCTGCTGCTGCAATGCCTTGCCCATAATGTCCATACCGAACAGGAACAGCGCAAGTCCACCCAGAAGGGAAATAACTTTCAGTATATAATCTGTTACTTCCATTGTTGTCTATTTCTCCTTTGCAAAATTTTACATATTATCATTATAATTCCCCTTTTCCCAAAAAGCTACTACTGCTGTGTAAAATGTATGTAAAATTCCGCCTTGCAGCACTTTGTAGGGGCGGAGCTGCGATCCGCCCTAAAGAAAAAGCGTGTCATCCTGAGCGTAGCGAAGGATCTCCATCATAACGAGGGAGATTCTTCGTCGCATACGCTCCTCAGAATGACACGCTTAATTTAATGGCATTGGTCA
>JAZRRS010000039.1:0-27517 GCA_045651005.1 Faecousia sp. | reverse complement strand
CGTCGCAGGCGGCGGGTCTTTGCGGGAAATTGCCGGACATGACGGAAGAATTGCTGCTCCGGGGACAAGCTGCGCTGGAGGCCGGAGATGCCGGCAGATGCCCTGCGATTTTGGAGGCGGCAACAGAGCGGAATGCGGATTGGTATTTCCTCCGGGGACAGGCGGCTATGGCGCTGAACGATTACAAGGCGGCGGCAGAGTTTCTGCACCGGGCGGAAGATGTGTTTCCCCGGCAGGTGGTTTCCCGGCTGGAGGAATGCTACCGGGAGCTGGGAGATTATAAAATGGCATATGAATATGCCTGTAAGCGCAGAGAACTGTAAAGGAAAAGGGAATAACCCCCTGCTGCCTTGGGGAAAGCAACAGGGGGCATCCGCTGGGGTATCAAAAAGAAGAGAGGTAGAAAAGAGGTTTTTCTAATGAAAGACTGCGGCTCGGCTTCCGCTGCCTTTCTGTCTTTAGTTTATATGGGGATTTTTAACGCCCAATGACCGAAATTAAAATAGATTTCGACAAATTTGTGAACAAAAGAAAGGGGAAAATTCCGGTGAGATCGGATCATCACATCCATATGGTGCTGGACGGTGTGGACTGGAAAGCCGCCATTGGACGGCACAAGGCGACGGTTGACACCCGTTGGGTACATCAGACCCTGTCTGTCTACAGGGAGAAGGGATATACATACCTTCGGGATGGCGGTGACAGATGGGGCGTGTCAGCCTATGCCCGCTCCGTTGCAAAAACCTATGGTATCACCTATCGGACACCGCTTGCTCCCATTTCCAAAACAGAGCATTATGGTGGCTTTATAGGGGTGCAGTATGGTAGCTTGAAGGATTATGTAAACCTTGTGAGGCAGCACCGTCGGGATGGTGCGGACTTTATTAAAATTATGATCTCCGGCCTTATGGATTTTGATCGGTATGGCGTTTTGTCACAGGAGGGGTTGCCGCCGGAAGAAATTCGGGAGCTGATCCGCATTGCGCACGAAGAGGGGTTTTCCGTGATGGCCCACGCAAATGGTGCGAAGACGGTGCTGGCGGCGGCGGAAGCCGGTGTGGATTCCGTGGAACACGGAGCCTATCTGAATCAAGAGGCTTTATTTGCCATGAAAGAGGCAGGGACGGTTTGGGTGCCGACTCTCAGCACTGTGGGTAACCTACGGGGAAGAGGCCGCTTTGATGAATCTGCTGTGTGCCGCATATTGGAAAATGCTTTGGAAAATGTGGCGGCATTTCACCAGATGGGTGGTCTTGTTGCAGTGGGAACAGACGCCGGTGCATGGGCTGTGCTCCACGGCTGCGGTACAGAGGAAGCACTGCTTGCCCAGGCCAATGTTACGGAATGTTCCTTGGCGGATATGCGCCTGATAGAGAAATTCTGATATTGCATTTAGAAAAAAACAATGATAAAATACTAAAAAAATAAGGAGGTAATTTCTATGAAACGAGCGTTATCCCTTTTTCTTGTTGCGATTTTGGCACTGTGCCTGTGTGCCTGCGGTGGCGCACAGTCTGGGGAAGAAAGCTATATTGCCACCAATAAGGATATTCAGCAGCTGGATAGCCTGTATGCAGGCAGAACGGCTTTCCACGGTGAGCTGCACGACCACTCTGATTCCGGCGGAACAAGTGACGGCACTCAGCCTCTTTCTATGTGGAAAGCAACGATGCCCGGCGTAGGTATGGACTATGCGGCAATTCTTGACCATAGACAGGTGCTGCATATGTACCTGCCGGATTGGGATGAGAATTTCTTCATTGGTGGCAGTGAGGCAGCAACTACCATTATTGACCGCCCTGAGGATTCCAACCGCTACCATTATAATATGGTCTTTGCGGATCCTAAGGGATTGGAAAACGTCGTCAGCTCCTTTGAGGAATATAAGTTCCGGGAGTGGACAGAGCAGGATCGGGAAGGCTGCGGCGGACAGATGCACTTCAACTATCCGCAGATGACTGCGGCACGGTTTAATGAGGTGATTACCGCAGTAAAGGAAAACGGTGGCTTGTTCGTGATCCCTCACCCCTGTTCCACCAACGAAACTGTGCCGAAGAATGCTATGGAGCTGTATTTCCAGGACTACATAGGCTATGAGGTTTTCTACGGTTTTGGCTTCGATGACAGTAACAACTGGAAAACGGAAGCAAACTATAAGCTCTGGACTGATATGATCGCTAAGGGTGCAAGAGTGTGGGCATCTGCCGGTAATGATATGCACAAGCTGCCCCAGGCAAAATGCCTGTCTACAGTCTATTCCGAAGAAGGCAAAGCCACCAGCCACATTACCCATTTGCGGGTAGGCGATTTTACTGCAGGTCCCATCGGCATAAAAATGTGTATCGGTGATACGGCGATGGGCAGCACCGGAAGCTTTGCCGGTAACCGCGTTATTTTCAGCGTGAGCGATTTCCATCAGGATATCGGTATTGAAAAGTATACCTTTGAGGTCAAACTGCTCAGCGATAAGGGTGAGGTGTTTACCTACGAGATGAAGGGCAATGAAAGCTTTACATTTGCAGTGGATGCAGACGAAGCGGTGCGTTTCTACCGTGTTGAGGTTTACAATAAGTCTTTGAATAAGTTGACTGCTTTGGGTAATCCCATTTGGAACGAGGCGAAGTATAAATGAAAGCATTTAAAAAAGATGTAGCACTGATCGACAGCTTATATGAAAACAGAAAGCCTTTCTATGGGGAATTGCACGACCATTCCTCCTGTGGTGACGGAAAGAACACCCTGGCTGAGTGGAAGACCGGTATGGACGCGATCGGTATGGACTTTGCCACCATTGTGGATCATCGCCAAGTGGAGCATATGTACCACCCGGATTTTATTGATGGTCTGTTCCTGGGCGGGTCTGAGCCGGGTACTCGCATTATGGATATGCCCGACGACACCGGCAGAATGCATTACAATATGCTCTTTGCAGATCCCGAGCCGCTGACAGAACTGCTTCTGGAGTTCCCGGAATATGGTTTCGGTGGCGGTATTACCGACCGTTTTAAGTACCCCGGCTTCACCCGGGAACGGTTTACCAAGCTGGTGCAGATGGTATTGGATAAGGGCGGCTTCTTTGTACATCCCCATCCCAGCTCCTTGATGCGCTCCGACGATCCTGTGGACTACTGGTTTGCCGACCATACCGGCTTTGAGGTGATCTATGCCTACCGGGATACCCGTGACGGCGAAAAAACCAAAAAGAATTACAAGATCTGGCTGGGAATGCTGGACGCCGGCAAGAAGGTTTATGCTACCTGTGGCTGCGACGAACATATGCGGCCTTCCGACAAGGCACTTTCTACCATCTATGCCTACCGCCGTAAGAGCCAGTGTTATCTGGATCAGCTGCGTAAGGGCGACTTCACAGCCGGCCCTGTAGGCGTGAAAATGTGTATCGGTGAGACAACTATGGGCGGCACCTGTGATTTTACAGGTCAGCGGCTGGTGCTGAAGGTAGGCGATTTCCACCGTTGTGTCTATGATGCACTGCATACCTACCGCGTAGTTCTTTTTGCAGGAAGCAAGCGTGTATTCAGTAAGGCTATCACCTGTACGGAGGATCACTGCTTTGCCTTCAATGCCAAGGAAGATGTACCTTTCTACCGGGCAGAAATTTGGGATATGACACTGAAATCCCGCATTGCCTTGGGCAACCCCATTTGGAACGAAAAGTAAGATATAAGAAAATACCCGGAGCTACGGCTCAATGTTATTAAGATAAGAAAAGCGTGTCATTCTGAGGAGCAACGCGACGAAGAATCCCCTTCGTTATGAAAGAGATCCTTCGCTCGTTCAGGATGACAAACTTAACTTAGCGACATTGAACTAAAGCTCCGGGTATTTGGCTTTTTTTCGTTTGGGGTTTGTCCGCTGGTGTCGGCGATTTTTTCGGAATTGGGAGGGGGTGATCCCTTCCAGCTGCTTAAATTTGTTACAGAAGTAGCTTTGGTTGGAATAGCCGCATTTTTGCGCCACCTCCGTAATGGGACAGTCATCGTCCCGAAGGTAATTGGTGGCGGCGATATGTCGGTACCAGAATAATTGCTGGGTGGGCGTTCTTCCAAAGGCGGCTTTGAAAAGCTTGTGGAAATAGGTGGGGGTAAGATTGCTGTTTCTTGCCAGCTTTTCCAGATCCATATCCTCTTCAATATGTTCCCGGAGGTATTGATCGGCTGCCATAAGCGCCTCCTGGTGTCGCCGGGGGTTTCCGGGGATCAAGTTCGTCAGCGTGTACTGCTGACGAATCAGCAGACCAAGAATTTCATATACGCAGGCGCACATCTGCATCCGGGCATCCAATGTGTTACGATCCACAATATCGTGCTTCATACGCTTGCAAAAGCTTAGGATGATATCCATTTGGGGATGATGGGCAAAGGTGGGGAGGCTGTCTAGTGCTTGCTGCATTTGGGGGTCTCGGGTGGTGATATAGAAGTAATAGCATTGAAGCGGCTGGGTGATTTTACGAGTCTGCCCCGGTTTGCAGCAGCTAAAGAAGTCCTTTTTGGAAGCATAAAAAACATTGTCAATGGTAATGCCCCCCGGCCAGTCTGCCGGGAAAAAACGAAATTCATAGTTAGAGGCCAGGGTGTCCGTCAGGTCAGCCTTTGGCACGGTAGGGGCATAAGGGTCCGTGTACATAGAAATGGAATAGAACTCAGCGATGGTAAAAACAGGGGAATTCAAATGCAACACCTCCTGTTTGAATTTTATCACAAAATGGATAAAAAATCACCATATATTTTCAAAAAATTGCAACCGCAGAAAAATTTAGTGCAGTTTCTTTATAGAAATTGGGCAGATGTCCGTGCTAAAATAAACTGGAAGCATCCCTGTGGGTCACTGTGTTTCCGGACCTTTGACCCACAAACACTTCATAAGGAGGAACACCTATGAAAAAGCGAATTTTTCAATTGTTTTTGATTTTGGCTCTTCTGATCACAGCTATGGCGATTCCTGCCCAGGCGGCAGAGGTCCCCGAAAATGTCCAGTGGATCGAGATCGGCAGCGCAGAGGATTTTGACTACTGGTTCTCCGGCGGTGGCAGCTGCAAGCTGCTGACGGATGGCTATATCAAGGGTATGACCCGGTATTTGAAGATGACGGATAATGTGACCGTCACAAAACCCGGTACTTACTATTTAAACGCCGGTAACTATCAGGTCAATGTCTATTGGGATCTGGGCGGCTATACCTTTACCTACAAGACACCGGATACCACCGGTGCTGCCCGTCTCTTTGGTACTTATAACCAGACTGCCACAGTGACCATCGTAAACGGCACCATCGATAACCAGTCTGCCATTACCGGCTCTCACGGCGGTATGTTCACCGTCAATAAGGGTCAGATGGTGCTGGAGGATGTTGTCATTAAGGACCAGGGCACTCACGCCTTCACCGCTATGGGTAAGGTATTCAGCGTCAATGCAGGAAACACGCTGACTCTGAACAATGTGGACTTCTATCTGAACAACACCAACACAGCCGGTACCGGCAAGGGCGGCGGTATCCGCTGCCTGGGCACGCTGAATATGACCGACTGTAACTTTATTTCCAGTGCTACCGGCAAGATCGAAGCCGGCGGCATCCTGTTCCTGGATGGTGCAACAGTCACTATGACTGGCTGCAGCTTCAGCGGCGGCACAGCCAAAAATGGTGGCGGTATTTACGCATCCAAGGCTACTATTACCGCTACGAACTGTAGCATCAGCGGCGGCACAGCCACCAACGGCGGCGGTGTTTACGCTTCTGAGAGCACCCTGACGGCTACGGGTTGTAGCTTCAGCAATGGTATTGCTGCCACCAACGGCGGCTGCGTTTACACCACCGGAGGTACTCTGGAGGCGACCAATTGTACCTTCACCGATGGTAAGTCTGCAAACAGTGGTAACAATCTCTACACCATCAGCACCACCAATGAGTTGATCGGCTGCACCGCAACCATTACCCATACTACCGCCAACTCCTTTGGCGGCAACCTCTATGTCCAGGGCAACACAACACTGCTGAAGGATTGTACCATCACCGGTGGCCGCTCCAGCGGCGGTGGTGCTATGTACAGCGTCAACGGTGCTCTGACCTGCGACAACACCCACTTCAGTGGCGGCTATGCCACCTCTGAGGGCGGCAACCTTATGCATAAGAATGGCTCTCTGACCCTCCAGAATGGCACAACCCTTACCGGCGGCGGTTGCAAGGCTTCCGGCGGCAACTTGAGCCTTTCCAATACTGCAAAATTCTATATGGGCGACGGCATCACCATCTCCGGCGGCTCTGCCAAGGATGGCGGCAATATCTATGCCTCTCTGGTAGAGGCTTCCTCTACTGCTCCTGTGCTGAATATCAGCGGCGGCCTCATCACCGGCGGTACTGCTTCCAATAACGGCGGCAATATCGATTTGGCGGGTCTTTCCGGAAAGCTGGTCACCCTGAACCTCACCGGCGGCACTGTAGAAAAGGGAACTGCTGAGGTAGGCGGCGGCAATATTCTTGGTGCCTATGCCACTATGAATGTTTCCGGTACTGCTCTGGTGTCCGGTGGTGCTTCTGTAAAACATGGCGGTGGCATCTATGCCAGCACTGCCAGTACTCTGAATATCACCGGTGGTACTGTGTCCGGTGGTTCCACCCAGAAGGGTGGCAACATCTATATGTCTTCAACCAACACTGTGGTCAAAATTTCCGGTGGTGTGATCGAAAACGGTCTTGCCCGTGAATGCGGTGGTAACATCTACCACGGAAACGGCAAGCTGACCATCACCGGTGGTATTATCCGGGCTGGTATGTCTGATACCTCGGGTGGTAATATTCATGCCAATATGGGCTACGGCAACAGTGCCGCTGCCAGCGGTAAGTTGACCATTTGTGACGACGGTGATGCTTCCACCCCCTTGCCACAAATCCTTGACGGTAAATCCAATTGTATGGGCGGCGGCAACATCTATGTGGCAGCAGCCGGCAATGTGAATGAAACCGGCGCAAACACGTTGGTGCTGGGTAACTGCATCATTTCCGGCGGTAAGACCGAATTTGCGGGTAAGGAGCTGTACATTGCGGCCATCGCTGACCTGCAGATCCTGCCGGAATTTGATCAGACTTTGATGGTATACATCGAGGATGCTATGCTGCCTGCCACCACCGTTGGCGGTCAGCTGGATCCTGATAGAGCTACCTGCACCGGTGCTTTTACCGGTAAGCTGGTACTGGAAAATTATAACAATCCCTATATTTACGGCAATGAGACCGGGTTGTTTGTCACCGGCGCTGCCCTTATTCAGGACGGTGGTTATACTTGGTTTAAGAGCAACGCAGAAGCTGTGAACAACTATAGCGAAGGTATGGTGCTGCAGGCAGCCTCCGGTGAGATGACCCTTTTGGGCGGCAGCTATCTGGTGGACATTGCAGGACAAAACGTGGCCATCACCGGCTCCGGCTCTGTTACCTGCTTCGACAGTGCAAACGATACCTTTGAGACCTTTGGCACTGCCACCATTGCCGGTCCTGCGTTGGACAATGAGAAATTCCTGACCCAAAATGGAAAGAACTACTACACCTTGGTGCAGGATGGCGTTTACTCTTTCCACCGGATCGCCATGGAACTGGTTTCGGCGGCCTTCCGCCCCTCTCAGGCAGGTATTTACTACATTGGTCGCTGGAGCTGTGACGATACCCTGAAGAGCCACATTGAGGGCTTCGGCGTGGCAGTCAGCCTGAAGGACTTCCCCTCTGCCGATTTTGCACAGAGAGAAGATGTTCTCTACACCGCCTTTGGCGCGGATGCCTTTGAATCCGGTGTGCAGAAGACCGGTGTTATGATTTCCAATATTCTGAAGGACAGCACCCAGGAGAGAAGCGCTATGAACAACGCTTATGCGCAGATGGCAATTTTCTCTAATGCTTATATTACCATTGACGGTGCGACTTATGCCGGTTTCGGTGTCAGTATGAGTATGTATGACATTTTAAAGAATGTTTCCGACAATCTGAATCAGTATTATACCAAGAGCGAAGTCCTGGTCAGCTTTATGGAGCAGTGGGGTGCGAAGGGTCTCACCGGAGAGCCCTGGAACAGCCTGAACTTCCAAGTGTCCGAGGATGTGCTGAAGCTCAATGATCTGTATGCAGGTCTGCAGCCTTACTACGGTGAACTCCACGACCATGCCGATACCGGCGGCACTTCCGACGGTAAGTATACCCTGGATGTGTGGAAAACCGAACTGAATCGGCTGAATATGGACTTTGCCACCATCGTGGATCACCGTCAGTCCCTGCATATGTACCTGGAGGACTGGGACAATGCCATCTTCATCGGTGGCTCTGAGGCGGCTACCAGAATTAAGGATCGCACCGGTGTATTCCTCCACTACAATATGATCTTCTCCGATCCCAAGGGTCTGGAAGCGGTTGTTTCTGCCTTCCCCGAATTCAACTACAGAGTTTGGACAGAAGAGGATCGTGTCGGCACAGGCGGCCAGTGGCACTTTGACTATCCTGCATTTACCGCGGAGCGCTTCAGCGAAGTCTGCGCAGCAGTGTATGACAACGGTGGTTTCGTCTCCCTGGTTCACCCCAAGGCTGACGGCTACATTGAATCCGAGAATCCTGCCGATGCCTACTTCCACGAAGGCACTGCCATTGAGGTGTTCTACACCTACCATAGAAGTCTTAGCAGCTGGATCATCCAGAAGAACTACGATCTGTGGACCGGTATGCTGAAGGCCGGCTACAAGGTCTATGCTTCTGCCGGTAACGACGAGCATGCAATGCCCTCTGATAAGGCGGTATCTGTGATCTACTCCGCTGAGCGCTCTGCTGCTTCCTGGGTGGAGCAGATGCGAAACGGCACATTTATTGCCGGTGGTGTGGGTGTCCGTTCTGCCATTGGTGATACCCTTATGGGCGGCACTACCGCCTTTGCCGGTCAGCGCTTCCGCTGCAGCGTAGGCGATTTCCACGGAAGTGCCTACTTTGCAGATCACACCTACCGTGTGGATGTGCTGGATCAGAACGGTGTTGTGTTCTCCCAAAATATTGACCCGGAGAAGCTGAACTACTTTGCTTTTGATGCAAGCACAGAGTCCAACTACTACTATGTAGAGGTCTACGATGTAACAACAAACACCTTGATTGCCATTGGCAACCCCATTTGGAACGAAAAGTAAGATATAAGTAAATACCCGGAGCTGTAGCTCCGGGTATTTACATTCGGTCAAAGACAGCACTTCTTTCTACATTATGCCATTAAAAAACAACAAAATGCTATAGAAAAGATAAAACAGTTATGATAAAATGAAAAAACCGGATAGCTTGATCCGGAAGAAAAAACAAAGGCGGATTAATTTTATGGAAAAATTTAATGACCTGTCTGTGGTATCTGAAAATCGAGAAAAACCTCGTGCCTATTATATTCCCCACAGCACACAGGATAGCGCTCTTTCCTGTGACAAGTACCGTTCCTCTGCTTATGCAGATCTGAACGGAAACTGGGAATTTACTTATTTTGAATCTCCGTTGGATCTGCCTGAAAATATAGGCGAAGTTGCTTTCAAAGACCATTTGCCGGTTCCCGGTTGCTGGGAGTGCTACGGATACGGTCAAATACAGTATACCAACAAGGATTATCCCTTCCAGTTTGACCCTCCTTACACCTCACTTGTAAACGGAGTGGGTGTGTATCGCCGGGAGTTTGAAGCTTCTGAGGGCAGAACGTATTTGGTTTTTGAGGGCGTCAGCAGCTATCTGGAGCTGTATGTCAACGGCTGCTATGTGGGTATGAGCCGTGGCTCTCATTTGCAGGAAGAATTTGAAATTACGGAGTATGTACATACCGGGAACAACACCGTCATTGCGGTGGTGTATACCAACAATGCCGAGAGTTATCTGGAGGACCAGGACCATTTCCGTTACCATGGTATTTTCCGGGATGTGTATACCTTGACCCGACCAGAGGATCACATTCAGGATATTTATCTGAAACCGGAGCTGGATGGCACGGTGAAGGTGGAAGCGACTTTCAAGGGTAAGCCCCAGCCGTATACTTTTTGTATCCAGCAGGCGGACGGCAGCTTTGCTGCCACGGTGGAGCAGCCGGAACTCTGGTCTGCGGAAAAGCCCAATCTTTACAGCGCTGTGATTCAGTGCAACGGAGAGTATATCTGCAAGCGCATCGGTTTTCGGTCCATTGCGGTAAGCGACAAGGGCGAGCTGCTGATCAACGGGGTTTCCGTGAAGCTCAAGGGCGTCAACCGGCACGATTCCTACCCCGGTAAGGGTTGGTGTGCTTCCCGGGAGGATATGCTGAAGGACATTCACTTGATGAAGCAGCACAATGTCAACTGTGTCCGTACCTCCCACTATCCCAATCACCCGGAGTTTTATGAGCTGTGTGACCAATATGGTCTGTATGTGATGGATGAGTGCGATGTGGAGACCCACGGCGTGGAGTACGCACTGGGTATGCGTACCATTGCTTCCGCCAAATCCATTGTGGACAATCCTTTGTGGGAAGCGTCTATGGTGGACCGTATGGAACGGATGGTGGAGCGTGATAAAAACGCACCTTGTATCTTCTCTTGGTCGCTGGGTAACGAGGCGCAGTTCGGATGCAACCACGAAAAAATGTCTGCTTATGCCAAGAGCCGGGACAATACCCGTCTGATCCATTATGAACACGCTATCTATCTGAATAAGCGTTATGATGAGTTGCAGATTCCTGTGCCGGATTGTGTGGATATGATCAGCCGTATGTATCCTGCGCCTCACTATGTGGAAATACAAGGCGGGATCACAAAAGATCCCCGTCCCTATTTCCTTTGTGAGTATTCCCATGCTATGGGCGTGGGCCCCGGTGACTTGTGGGATTACTGGGATGTGATCTACCGTTACCCCCGTCTGATCGGTGGTTGCGTGTGGGAGTGGTGTGACCACGCTGCGGTGAAGGAACTGCCCGACGGGAAAGTGGGCTACCTTTACGGTGGTGACAGCGGCGAATATCCCCACGATGGCAACTGGTGCTGCGATGGACTGGTGTTCCCGGACAGAACGCCGTCTACGGGCCTTCTGGAATTCAAAAAGGTGATGGAGCCTTTGAAGACCACTTGGGTGGATGCAAGCCGTGGTCTGGTGGAACTGGAAAACCGCAGTGATTTTACAGATCTCTCCGAGTTTGATTTCTCTTATCAGCTGCGTGTGGATGACAAGGTGATCCCTATGGGAAGCTTCGCCGCCAGTGCAAAACCCCATGAGAAGACTGTGGTGCAGCTGGATTATACGCTACCCTGCAGTTGCGGTATGGGTGCGTATCTTGAAATCTATATGACCCGTCGGGAGCAGACGATCTGGTGTGAGGCTGGCCACACGGTGGCTTGGGAGCAGCTTGCGCTGCCTGTGCCTGCGACAGTGCCCACATTGATCGGGGGTTACCCGGTGTCTGTGCAGCAGGGAAAGCGGTACATCACTGTGCAGACTCAGAAGCACACCTTTACATTGGATGCGGCTACCGGTATGCTGATCTCTATGAAGCAGGAGGGCATCGAACAGTTGCAGAGACCTGCGGATGTGCTGCTGTGGCGTGCGCTGATAGACAACGATAAGCAGGAAAAACAGCTTTGGCTGGGGCATCACGTGCATAAAGCCTTCTTCAAGGTCAGAAGCTTTGAAGCCAAGACAACAGACGAGGATTACACCGTGACCTTTGATGGCACTTACGGTGCACCCAGTCGTGTGGGAATCTACTTCGGCACGGTTTCTTACCGCTTTACCAATGCCGGTGTAGAAGTTTCTATGCACGCAGACAAGAATATGCAACTGGTCAATGCCCAAAGCGATTACGGTGATTTCTACGACAACGGTATGACGTGGAAATTTATGCCCGATATCAAGGAAGTGCCCCGTTTCGGTATGCGATTCTCCTTGCGTAAGGAGTTCGAGGGTCTGGAGTACTTCGGTATGGGCGATGGCGAGAGTTATGTGGATTTCTGCCACTATACCAAAATGGGACTGTGGAAGGGAACGGTTACGGAGGAGTATACCCCCTACATTATGCCCCAGGATCACAGCAACCACATCAAGACTCGTTTTGTCACCTTGGATAACGGGGGTGCTTCCGTTACCTTCCGGGGTGCGGATACCTTTGAGTTCTCTGCGCTGCATCACAGAATGGAAGATCTTTTTGCGTGCCAGCATGCGTTTGAGCTTCCGGAAACGGACAGCACCGAGGTCATCATTTGCTACAAAAACCGTGGTATTGGCTCCGGCAGCTGCGTAGCACCGCTGATCGACAAATACCGCATCACTGACAAAACCATTGATTTTAAGTTCTCTATCCAATAAAAAACATCCCCTGAACGTTACTGTTCAGGGGATGTTTGGCTATACTCAAATGTTGAAATAACGCTTGGCGTTGAGGAAGCTGATGCCTTCCACGATCTTTTTCAAAGCGGTATCGTTGTTGGGATACTCACCGTTTTCTACCCAAGTGCCTATGAGGTTGCAGAGGATGCGGCGGAAATAATCGTGACGGGGATAGGACAGGAAGGAACGGGAATCGGTCAGCATACCGATGAAGTTACCCAAAATGCCCAAATTGGCAAGGGAGATCATCTGCTCCTCCATACCGGTCTTGTTGTCGTTGAACCACCAGGCAGAGCCGTGTTGGATCTTGCCGGGAACTTCTGTTCCTTGGAAGCTGCCAATGAGGGAGCCCAGCAGCTCGTTGTCCACAGGATTCAGAGAGTACAGCACAGTCTTGGGGCATTCCATAGTTTCGTCCAGTGCAGACAGCAGCGCAGCAATGTTGTTGCCGCAGGCATTCTGTGCAATGGTGTCGAAGCCGGCATCGGGGCCCAAAGTCTTGAACATACGGGCATTGGTATTGCGAAGGCAGGAGTAGTGGACCTGCATAACGATACCCAGTTTGTGATATGCTTTTGCGCAGGTCATCAGAAGCTTTGTCTGATAACCCTCAGCTTCGGGTGCAGACACGGTGCCGCCTGCCATTACTTTGGAGAAGACAGCGTCAGCTTCTTCGTCAGAAACCAAACGGAAGGGAACATAGTCCAGACCGTGGTCGCTGGCACGGCAGCCGTGGTCGTAGAAGAATTGAATGCGCTCTGTAAGTGCATTGCATACATCCTGTGTGGAAGTAAGCTCTCTGCCAACCACTTCTCCCAGCTTGCGGATATAGTCGGCAAAACCGGGCTTGTGAATGTTCACTGCCTTGTCGGGACGGAAGGAGGGGCAGACTTTTGCTTCTATGGTGGGGTCAGCAGCGATCTTTTCGTGCCACTCCAAAGTGTCCACAGGATCATCGGTAGTGCCGATGAAGGCCACATTTGCCTTGCGGATAAGACCACGGGCGGTGAATTGGGGGTCTTCCTGCAAAAGCTTATTGCAGTGTTCCCAGATTCGGGGGGCACTTTCGGTTGTCAGAGGCTCGGTAACGCCAAAGAAGAATTGCAGTTCCAGATGACACCAGTGGTACATGGGGTTGCCGATGGCCATTTCCAAAGCTTCCGCAAATTTTAAGAAACGCTCATAAGCGGGTTTGTTACCGGTGACATAGTCTTCCTCAATCCCGTGGGAGCGCATCATACGCCACTTGTAGTGGTCGCCTGCCAGTACACCGTTTTCCATACCGCCCAGCCAAACCTGCACCAGGTTGTCAAAACGGCGATCCTCGTAGATCTCACGGGGATTCAGGTGGCAGTGGTAGTCAGAAAGCGGCATTTTTTCAGCGTAATCGTGAAAAAGATGCTTCGCAGTTTCGGTCTGTAAAAGGAAATCCTTATCCATAAACGTTTTCATAGTTACCTCCTAAATATATTCCATAGGTGGACGGATGTAGCGTTCGTGACTGACGGCCCTTGGGCGGGCATAGGCACCGGACACAAGACCCAGCATTGCATACAAAGTAATAATGGAAGAGCCGCCGTAGCTGATAAAGGGCAATGTCAGACCGATAACGGGAGTGACACCCAAACACATACCTACATTAACGATGATCTGGAAGATCAATGCCGCAGCCACGCCAAAGCACACCAAACGACGCAGCGTATCCTGCGAACGAACACCCACCCAAATGCATCTGCCAACGATGAGAAACAGAAGCAGCAGCACCAGTGCGCAGCCTACAAATCCCAATTCTTCTCCAATGGCGCAGAAAATAAAGTCTGTATGCTGAGCAAACAGTGCACCGCTGGTCTGGGTACGGTGACCTTGAAACAGACCTTGTCCGGTCATACCACCGCCGGTAAGGGAGCGCAGACCGCGAACGGTCTGATACAGAGGACCTGTGCCGTTGGGGTCAAGCTCCGGGTTGAACAAAACTTCAATACGAAGTCGTTGATAGTCGTCCATAATCACATTCCAGATTACCGGGAAGATGGCGGCAAGACCACCAATAGCACCGGCAAACCAGGCAAGGTTTACACCGCCGGAGAAGGTCATACCCACAAAAATGCCGGCAAAGATCAGAGAAACACCGGCGTCTCTTGAAATGACCCAGTTCAAGCCTGCCACCATTGCCAGATGGAAGCCCATATGCAGGATAGAAACCGGGGAGGACAGCTTGTTTTGTCGTTCCACCATAATGGATGCCATAATGAGAACGTAGGTGATCTTACAGATCTCCGCAGGCTGAATATTAAAGGGCAGGAAGGGGAAGTCCAGCCAGCTTCGGTTACCGGAGACGGTGACACCGAAAGGATACAGCATCAAAAGCAGGAAAGTGTTGAACACCATCATTCCCGTACGGTGTTCTGCCAAGGTTTCTGTGTCAAAAGAGGAGATAAACACATACAGGAGAATGCCTGCCATAGATGCACCGATCTGCACCAGAAGATAACGAAGGGGACCGGATGCTGTGGCGTTGGTGGTGCTGGCGATCATCAGACAGCCAAATGCCGTAGCCACAACACAAAGAAGCAAGAGAATCAGATCGCCCTTTTTGAAAGCGTCTGTCATTCGAAGCATCAGCCGACGCACAGCGCCACCACCTTTCTCATAATATCACTTCTTATTGTAACACTTTTTCTTCCAAAAGTAAACCGCTTTTCCCAAACTGTCAGACAATGATCCGGGCACTGCTGCTGCCGGTGCGGTCCTTGGTTACCACGATCTGCCGGTCAATGCGATCCTTCAGCTCGGCTACGTGGGAAATGATGCCTACCAGCCGATTTCCTTCGGTAAGGGAAGCCAGTGTGTGATAGGCTTTGTTCAAGGCTTCTGAATCCAGAGAGCCGAAGCCTTCGTCTACAAACAGGGTGTCAAGACGGATGCCCGAGGACATCTGCACCTCATCCGACAGACCCAATGCCAACGCAAGGGAGGCAAGAAATGCCTCACCGCCGGAGAGGGTCTTGACGCTGCGTTCTGTGGTGTTGATGTGATCTACAATGTTCAGATCCAGTCCGTTTTGTCCGCTGAGCTTTTTGTCCGTGTTTCGCTTCAGATCATACTGTCCTCCGGACATTTTTTGCAAACGGACGTTGGCTCTTTGTAAAATGCGGTCAAAATAGGTGGTTTGAATATAGGTTTCCAGCATAATCCGGTCTTTTCCTGCCAGTGTGCCGTTGGCGGTATCTGTTAATGCCTTTACCCACACGAAACGGGTATCCAGCGCTTCCAGCTCCGTAGCTCTGCGACTGATGTTCTTGAAAATGGCACTGTTGGTGGTAAGTCGGGTGTGGAGAATCTTTTGCTTTCCGGCAAGTGCGTTGCGGCGCTGGATCAGCTGCGCCTTTTCTTCTTCCAAGGCGGCAGTATCAACAGCTTGTCCGGAGGAGAGCTGCTGCTGTAGCTGCTCTATTGCTGAGAGAATGGCAGCAAGCTCCGATTTTCGGTCTGCAACTGCGGTTTCTCCGGCGGTGAATGCAGCTTTCAATGCGGCAAGTCGGTTTTGGGCGTTGACTTTTTGCGCTTCCGCAGCGGCTTTGTTTTCAAAGGGCAGCTTGGCAGCATCCTCAGTAAGCTGCCTGGTTGCTTCTGCTATGACGGTTTGCAGATTACCCACTGACTGTATCGCCGCGGTGTAGTTTTCTTCTGCTTTCTTCAGTTCGGCTTCTTTCTGGGGCAGCATAGCATCCAGGGAATCCCGGCGAGCCTCTTTCTTTTCCAGTGCTTTTACCGCTTCTGCCAGATTCCGGACTTCCTGGGTCAATGCGGTGTCCCGTTCTTTGGCGGCAGCTTGCATATTGGCAGGCTCGATACCCGGCAAAAGAGTTTCCGCTTGCTTTCTGAGGGTAGCTTCTGTGGAGGTTACCGTGCCCTTCTGGGAACTGGCTTCTGCACTGGCTGCTTCTGTGGCAGCCTGTGCTTTTTCGTAATCTGCTTTGGCTTTTTTTACACCCGCCTCTGTAGGTGCATTTTCTGAAAGACTGGCAAGGTGTATGTGCTCTGTAGCACCACAGACGGGGCAGGGCATACCCGGCGTCAAGGTGGCGGCGATGATGCCTGCCTGCTCGTCTAAAAATGCCTTATTTTTCTGCTCATATTCCTGTAAAAGACCAGAGGAAAAGGCAGCGGCTTCTGTGTAGGCAGTCTGCTTTTGAATCAGAAGTGCCTGTTGCTTTTCCAGCACAGAGGCGGCAGCCAGCAGTGCGCGGTATTGCAGGCAAAGCTCTTTCTGCTGCCTGCCCAAAGCCATAAGGCGCTCCTTTTCTGCTCCTACATTTTCCAGTGTTTTCCGTTCTGTGCGCAGCTCTTCGATTTGTCCGGTAAGTGCCGTGCGCGCCTTGGCAGAGAGTTCTTGTGTTTGCTGCGCTCCGGTCAGCTCTTTTTGCCGCTGGGTCAGTGCGATGGTCTTTTCCTCCAAAGCATCATATTCCGGTAGCAGCAGCTCCAAACGGGCAATCTCTTTGGCAAGCAGCTCCTGTTCCGGCAAAGTGGCATTGGCGGCGGTGAGGGCGTCCTGTGCTTGTTGCAGCTGACAAAGCTTTTCCTGCTTTGCGGTTTCCTGCTGCGCAAGCTGCGCTTTTGCGTTTTCGTAAGCGTTGGCACGGGTAAGACCGGCGGTGATCTCCTCCAACAGCGCTTCTGTTTTAGAGGCATCCACCTCTGCTTGATCACGGGAGGCGGTGTCTTCCTGCAAAAGACCCTCCAAAAGGGACATCACACCGGCAATGGGCAACTGCTCCTCCTGTGCCTTTTTGGCTTCTATGGCAAGAGGGGAATCTTCATCCCAGGCGATGCCGTCGATGTACTGACGGATGCTTTGCATTGCCTGCTCCCGGTCGGTGCGCAGCTGTGCTGTTTCCTGTTTCAGCCGTTCCTGCAATGTCACATAGGGGACGGTTTTAAAAATATCACGGAAGATCTTTTGTCGATCCTTGGTATCTGCCTGCAAAAGCTTTCGGAACTCACCCTGTGAGATCATAGACACTTGGGCAAACTGCTCCCGTGTCAGATGGATGATTTCGCTGATGGCGGTGTTTACATCCTTCAGACGAGTGACCACATTGCCGTCGGGCAAACGCAGTTCCGCCGCCGGAAGCTGTTTTGTCGTTCCCTCACCGCTGCGTTTTGCCCGGTAGTATTCGGGGCTGCGCTTGACGGTGTAATTTTTTTGCCCATAGGAAAAGGTCAGCTCCACAAAGGTGGGATCTTCCGGCTTTGCATATTTGGAGCGGAGCATATTGGCTTCCCGTGCATCACCACTGGCTTCGCCAAAGAGGGCGAAGGTGATGGCATCGAAAATGGTGGTTTTGCCTGCACCGGTATCACCGGTGATGAGATACAGACCCCCTGTACCCAGTGTTTCAAAATCCAGCACCTGCACTCCGGCGTAAGGACCGAAACCGCAGATGGTAAGCTTCAGTGGTCTCATTTTACGTCCTCCCAGATGGTTTCTATCAGATCCGAAACGAAGCTGCGCTGCTGTTGGCTCATGGGCTGATTGTTCTGCTTTTCGTAAAGCTCTTCGAACAGTTGCAGAGGTGTCTTCTCCTGTACATTTTCTGCTCCGTCCACAGACTGAGCCGTGCGGGTGCGGGTGTTGTCGTACTGTAGCTGCGCAATGTTGGGGAAAAGGATCCTCAGTTTCGCCATCGCCTCCGGAACATCCTCCTCGTCAGTAAGGATTACCCGAAGATAATCTTCAGAAGAAGCGCCTTTTGTCAGTTCCGCAAAAGTGCCTTGGAGGGTGCGCACATCGTGCAGAGGGATCAAAGGACACAGGGTGATCTTGCGATCACCGTTTTTGTCCAATTCCACCACCGTCACGCTCTTATGGTGATGTTCTTCAGAAAAAGAGTACTTCAGAGGTGTGCCGCAGTAGCGGATCTTATTTTCACCCCCGATGTTCTGCTGACCGTGGATGTGACCCAATGCCACATAATCGAAATTCTCAAAAACAAAGGCATCCACGTGATCGCTGCCGCCTACGGAGAGTTCCTCAGAATCACAGGTGGTGCTGCCGGTGACAAACTGATGGGTCAGCAGCACATTTCGATGGCTTTTGTCCAAGGGCATATGCCGGATGGCAACGTCTACGGCATCGGTATAGGTCTCAACGGTTTCCTCCGGGAAAAAGCGTCTTACGTGGACAGGCTTTACAAAAGGCAACATCCAAAAATCTACTGCACCGTCTGTGTCCTGTAAGGTGATGGGTGTCACCTGTCCGTTGTATACCGGGCAGATGTGAATGCCGGTGGCGGTGAGCAGGCGGTTGCCAAAGGCCAGCCGTTCGGGACTGTCGTGGTTGCCGCTGATAATAAGAACAGGGATGTTTCGTTTTGCCAGACGGCAAAGAAAGTCGTCAAAAAGGCTCACGGCTTCTCCGGAGGGAATGCTTTTGTCATACACATCTCCACTGATGAGAATGGCGTGAGGGACTTCTGAATCCACAATGCGCAGGATCTGATTCAAAATATACGCCTGATCTTCCAGAATAGAAAATTCGTGAAATCGCTTTCCAATGTGCAGATCAGATAAATGGATCAGCTTCATAAACGCACCTCCGCATTTTTTCTTTTATTATAGCAAAGGGTCATCCTATTGCGCAATATGGTTAATTTGTAAATGTGTGCAAATTTTTGAAGGTTGTTTATTTTTTTCTTCATTTTTTGTTATATGACAGGAATCAGAAGGTTTCTATGTCATATGGGGGGAGGATAGTTTATGGCGTTTCAAGCCTCCAGTTGATAAAGGGAGAAACCTATACCCTTGTGATCGGCGCTCGATCGGAAACCGTGACTGCAAGCTAAAAACAGCCGCTGACGTTGTTTGTGCTTCTGAAATCCCCATATTTGATGCGATAAACAAATCCCTAACTATGGAGCATTTCTCCATAGTTAGGGATTTTATATTGTTATAACATCGAAGTGCTGTCTGGATCCTGTTGCCGTTTTTGTTTCAACTGTTGGTTGATCCTGTTGGTATTCTTTTTGTTTGCTGAATAGATGATTGCCCAGATCATCAAATAGCCCAGAATAAAAATAGCAGAAAAAACGAAAATGGGAATGAAGCCCCATTTCAGCCAGTCGTTCATCAAATAAACGATCAAGTAGCTGATATATAACACAACGCCGTGAATCAAAATTGCCAGCATTACAGGGATCCGTTCGATTTGATAAATGGCATTCATACCGCCTGCAATAAAAGCCAATGCGAATAAGGTGAATATCCCTATGCATACTTCGTTGACTGTCAGTATTTGCACCACGCCCGCTTGCTGTAAAATCAGATATACCACAGCCAAAATCACAGGGCCAAAACCGCAGGAGACCAAACCCCGGAGTATAAAATTTGAAACAAATTTTTTCATATTCCTTCATACCTCCTCTTGATTTGCGAAAAGCATCGTCTTGAAACATACTCCCGGTAACCGCATTGAAAAACCGCATCTACTCCACCATTAAATGCCGCATCAAAGCGCAGAATGCGATGTTCGTTGGCAAGAGTAGATTTGTTGATGCGAATAAAATAGGATGGTAATACAGACTCCAGATCCCGAAGCCTGTCTTGAATGCGGTAATAGTTGCCCTCGGTATCGATGGCAATGACTTTCCTGTTATGAATGGTAATGCATTCTATTTCTCCAAACAGAAGTTTTCGCATCTCATTATCTCGATACCCCAAAATGCAATTCGCTCCGGAAAAACTGCTGACAAGATCTTCGATCTGCTGTGTCAGAGAAGAAGGTGCGTGGGCAACCACAGTTATTTCTTCTTCGGCATTTGCGTCGATAATGAGTTTGTATTTCATCGATTCAGCTCCTTACTGGTTTTTCATTTGCCTGAGAAAGCAGAATACGGCAGCCGCTGTGACAAAAAGGGTGTACAGTGCAACCGGCAGGATATGGGTAGTTGCAGCCTCAAAGTCCCCGGAAAACAATGCTTTTTCCAATTCAGCAGCGTGTACAAAAGGCAACGCATTGGCAACTTTCTCAAAAACGCCGCCTAAAAGTGCCAAATCAAACCATACCCCGGAAAGCCACGCAGAAAGATTGGTCAGCAGTGCGCCGCAAATACCACCTACCTGCTTAACGCCAAAGACACTGCCGCACAAAAGTCCCAGGGCAATGTTGAAGATCGCCATAGGGATGATCCCAATGACAGCATACACGATGTGAATGCGCACAGTCAATCCTAAAGGAATGGAAAATAAATAGCATATGACTGTTTGCCCAATGGCAATGGGCAAAAGCGGAAGCATATAGCCAAGTATGAAATCCAATCCTGTCAAGGGTGTTGTGTAAAGTCGTTGCAGCAAGGCACTTTCCCGGTCTTTTGCGATCAGTGTTGCAGAAAACAGGGTCATAAAGGACAAGCCGAATATGGTGATCCCCGGTGTCAAAGTGTCGATTTCGAACAGATGCACAGGAATATTTTTTTGTATAGAAGTCAAAAGCAGCAGCAAAACCAGGGGGAATCCCAATCCGAAGCCCAGATTAACAGGGTCCCGGAGAATTTCTTTGCTGCACCGCTTGGCAAAGGTCATCATTCTCATATGACACCATCCTCCTTTACGATGGAAACAAAGGCAGTTTCAAAATCCTTTGTTCCGGCTTTTGCGGTCAATTCCTCTGCTGTTCCCACGGCAAGAAGGCTGCCGCACTTCATAATACCAATGCGGTCCGACAGTGCCTCGGCTTCTTCCATATAATGGGTGGTCAGAATGATGGTAGTTTTCCCTTTTAAAGAGCGGATTACATTCCAAAGATCGTGTCGGGCAATCACATCCAGACCCAGCGTAGGTTCGTCCAAAAAGAGAATCTGCGGCTCGCTGATCAGTGCCATGGCAATGCTGACCCGGCGTTGCCAACCACCGGATAGCTTTCCTGCCTTTCGTTGTAAAACAGAATCTAAATCAAGCTGTCGGGAAAGTTCCCTGATCCTGGCAACCGTTTTTTCTTTGGAAAAGCCGTGGATGCCACAGATCATCTCCAAATTTTCTTTTACGGAAAGATTCGGTGCAACTGCTGTTTCCTGCGGTGACACACCGATTAGCTGTTTTATCTGCTTCGGTTCTTTTGTAATGCGATACCCACCAACACGAGCATCACCGCCGGTGGGTTTTGTCAGGCAGGAAAGCATTTTGATCGTTGTGGATTTGCCTGCACCATTTACCCCCAGCAGCGAAAATAATTCGCCCTGTTGGATTTCTAAATTGAGTTTGTTTACAGCAGTCAAATTTTTGTACTGCTTCATGAGATCGGTTGTTATCACTGCCGGCATTTGTACATCCTCCAGTTTGCCTTGTTTGTAAACACATCATAACAAATCAAAATAGAGAAATGTGGATTCTTGTCTGTTCGGTCGTTTCCGGTGTCTCATCGGTTGCAGGCTCACCATTTTTTCGTCATCTACTATAGATGCGTAACACTTGCCGACGGGACAAAGCCTCCCTTGTGTAAAGGGAGGTGGCTTGCCGAAGGCAAGACGGAGGGATTGTATTGTAGTGGCATTTAACAACCCCTCAGTCAAAAATCAAAGATTTTTGCCAGCTCCCCTTACACAGGGGAGCCTTTTGTTGCATTTCTGTTGCCGCTATGCTACAATATTCCCATGAAAGCGAGGAAAACTTATGAGAAAAGTATTATTCGTCTGTCATGGCAATATTTGCAGAAGCCCTATGGGTGAGTTTGTTTTGAAGGATATCGTGAAGAAGGCGGGGCTTGCGGATGCCTTTGAGATCGCATCCGTGGCAGTGAGCCGGGAGGAGCTGGGAAATCCTGTATATTCTCCTGCCAGACGGGAGCTGAACGCCCACGGCATTGCCTGTGACGGTCACCGCGCCCGGCAGATCACGGCGGCGGATGTGGCCCGGTTTGACCATATTTTCTATATGGACAGCTCCAATCTGCGCTATTTGCAGAGAATGTTCCCCGGAGAGACGAAATTCCGGCCTTTCCTTTCAAGAGATGTAGCAGACCCTTGGTATACCGGTGACTTTACCCAGACCTGGGCAGACATTTGCGAAGGCTGCGAGAACATTCTGAAGGAGCTTAGCTGATGGACAGAGAACGTTTGGAGCAGCAGCTGTCGGAGCTGCCGCTGTATACCTATTTCTATATCGATCCCAAGTCTCTGGAATTTTCCAACAGGATTCGCTGGATCTGTCAAAATGAGTGCCCTATGTACGGAAAAAGCTGGGCATGCCCTCCCGGGGTGGGAGAGGTGTCGGCGTGTGCCGAAAAGTGCAAAAGCTATACAAACTGCCTGGTGGTGGGCACCATTACGGAAACGGAAGATATTGGTAATATGGAGCAGGCACTTCGCACCCGTCCGGAGCACGAAGCCATTACCAACAAGGTACGGGATATGCTGCGAGAGCAGGGGGTGTGGCCCTACGTTCTGTCCACTGAGGCCTGTGCCGTCTGCGAACGCTGTGCGATCTTGGACGGACTTCCTTGCAGATTGCCCGGCAGAATGCACCCCTGTGTGGAGAGCCACGGCATCAACCTGATTCCTACATTGGAAGAAAACGGACTGGAATTCCAGTACGGTGACAATATTGTCACTTGGTATTCGCTTTTATTTTTTAATGAATAAGAAAAACGAACAGACACCCATATGGAATGGTGTCTGTTCGTTTGCTATTCTTCAGTAAATTCTAAGCCTTCAAAAAATGCATCGTAGCTGCATTTATAGAAGCTTTTTAGTTGGATAATTACACTGGCACGAATGTTTAATTCTCCCGATTCGTATTTTGCATAAGTTGTTCTTCCAATGTCACAGCCGCGACGCTGCAATTCTGCGCATATTTTTTCTTGTGAAAGACCGCTTTCTTTTCTTAATTTGCGGAGATTGTCACCCATATTTCTGTCCCGTCTTATTTTCTGTTCCATAACCCACCTCAATGATTTTGACCAGTATTGGTTGCAACCACTGATATTGTATGTTAATATGAAGATGGATATTGACCGCAATACTGGTCAAAACGAGACGGAAAAAGGAGATAGGTATGAAAAAAGAGATATTAAAAGCCATTGAGGAAGCGGATGAGCGGTTGATTTGCGAAATAATAAAGGCAGTGATTTCTAGGTATGGGGAGATATTTCCTGATTGGGAAGTCCTGTTTCTGTCTGTGCGCAGGGCGGCGAGAGAGCGAATAGAAGATATTGATGCGCATATACGGTATCTGGAGGAAAAGAAAAAAAGGACTCCCTCGGAGTGAGGGAGTCCAAATGTTTTTAGAGCGTATGGATTAGGCCTTGCCGGCGCAGCCCAGAACGTTGATCAGCTTGTGGCGGACCAGTTCCTTGATGTTTGCGCGAGCGGGCTTCAGGTACTCACGGGGATCGAACTTGGAGGGCTCGTCGTTGAAGAACTTACGGATGGTGCCGGTCATAGCAAGACGCAGGTCAGAGTCAATGTTGATCTTGCAGACGGACAGCTGAGAAGCCTTACGCAGCTGCTCCTCGGGAACGCCGATGGCGTTGGGCATCTTGCCGCCGTTGGCGTTGACCATTGCTACGTAGTCCTGAGGCACAGAGGAAGAACCGTGCAGAACGATGGGGAAGCCGGGCAGGCGCTTGGTCACTTCTTCCAGAACATCGAAGCGTAGAGCGGGGGGGACCAGAATGCCCTGCCCGTTGACGGTGCACTGCTCGGGGGTGAACTTGTAAGCACCGTGGGAGGTGCCGATAGCGATAGCCAGGGAGTCACAGCCGGTACGGGTGACGAACTCCTCGACCTCTTCGGGACGGGTGTAGGAAGCAGCCTCAGCGGAGACATTGACTTCGTCTTCGATGCCTGCCAAAGAGCCCAGCTCAGCCTCAACAACAACACCGTGATCGTGAGCGTACTCAACAACCTTCTTGGTGATCTCGATGTTCTCCTCAAAGGACTTGGAGGAAGCATCGATCATAACAGAGGTGAAACCACCGTCGATGCAGGACTTGCAGGTCTCGAAGCTGTCACCGTGATCCAGGTGCAGAGCAACGGGGATCCCGGGGCACTCCAGAACAGCAGCCTCAACCAGCTTCACCAGATAGGTGTGGTTAGCGTAGGCACGGGCGCCCTTGGAAACCTGCAGGATCACAGGGGAGTTCTCCTCGCGGCAAGCTGCGGTGATCGCCTGAACGATCTCCATGTTGTTGACGTTGAAAGCACCGATAGCGTAGCCGCCGTCGTAAGCCTTCTTGAACATTTCGGTTGTGGTTACAAGAGCCATAATGAACATATCCTTTCTTTAACGGGACTTGACCCGATTTTTTACAAATATCATTATATCATAATTTTTAACCATTTCAATATCCTTTTTTAATTACACAGTTCCAAATATCAGCGCTTTTTTAAGGGAAAATATATAAAAAATCACAATTTACCTTTACAAAGCAATCGTATATAATGTAAACTGTAATTATATAAACTTTAGAGGAGTGTCTATTATTATGAAACTGTCACCGCTTCAGCTGGCAAGATACCAGTACACCCCCAAGCTGCCCGGTATGCTTCGTGGCGGCGTTTCCGAGATCTGCGTCAAGAACGGCGCAGCTACCGAGAGTGTTGCCGACCAGGAGAAGATCCGGGCTCTGTTCCCCAATACTTACGGCAAGAACGAGATCACCTTCTGCAAGGGTCAGAACACCGCAAAGTCTGCAAAGCAGGTTGTGGGCGTCATCCTGTCCGGCGGCCAGGCACCCGGTGGCCACAATGTTATTTGTGGTCTGTACGATGCACTGAAGGCTGAAAATAAGGAGAATGTCCTTTATGGCTTCAAGGGCGGCCCCAGCGGTCTGCTGGAGGACGACTATGTGATCTTTGACGATGCTTTCATTGATCAGTACAGAAACACCGGTGGATTTGACATCATTGGCTCCGGCAGAACCAAGCTGGAGACTGAGGAGCAGTTTGCTGTTGTGGCAGAGGTCTGCAAGAAGCACGGCATCAACGCTGTGGTCATCATCGGTGGTGACGATTCCAACACCAACGCTGCTGTGCTGGCTGAGTACTTTGCTGCGAACAAGACCGGCGTGCAGGTCATCGGCTGTCCTAAGACCATTGACGGCGACTTGAAGAACGAGGACATCGAGTGCTCCTTCGGCTTCGATACCGCTACCAAGACCTACAGCGAGATCATTGGCAACATCCAGCGTGATGCCAACTCTGCAAAGAAGTATTGGCACTTCGTGAAGGTTATGGGCCGCAGCGCTTCCCACGTTGCATTGGAGTGCGCATTGATGACCCATCCCAATATCTGCCTGGTGGGCGAGGAAGTGGCTGAAAAGAAGCAGTCTCTGGCTGAGATCACCAAGTATCTTACCGATGTGGTGAATGATCGTGCCAACAAGGGCTGGAATTTTGGCGTTGCCATCATTCCTGAGGGCATCGTGGAATTTGTTCCCGAAGTTTCTGCACTGATCAAGGAGATCAACGAGCTGCTGGGTGAGAAATCTCCCGCTAAGGCAGAGTTTGAGGCTCTGGGCTCTTGGGCAGAGCAGTATGCTTTCCTGGAAAAGAAGCTGACCGCTGAGGCTATGGCTACCTTTGCATTCCTGCCCGAGGAGATCCAGCATCAGCTGTTCCTGGAGCGTGATCCCCACGGCAATGTGCAGGTCTCTCTCATTGAGTCCGAGAAGCTGTTCTCCACATTGGTAAAGAAGGAGCTGGCTGCTCGCAAGGCTGCTAAGACCTATAACGGCAAGTTCTCCGTGCTGCATCACTTCCTGGGCTACGAAGGCCGCTGCGCAGCGCCCTCCAACTTTGATGCTGACTACTGCTACAGCCTGGGCTACAATGCCTTTATGCTGATCCTTTACGGCTACACTGGTTATCTGTCCAAGATCTCCAACTTGAAGGAGCCTGCAGAAAACTGGGTGGCAGGCGGTATGCCCATCACCAAGATGATGAATATGGAGCGTCGCCACGGTGCAGATAAGCCTGTTATCCGCAAGGCTCTGGTGGAGCTGGAGGGCAAGCCCTTCAAGACCTTTGCTGAGAATCGTGCACAATGGGCAAGCGAAAACTGCTATGTATTCCCCGGTGCGATCCAGTACTTTGGACCCAGCGAGGTCTGCGACACCACCACCATCACTCTGGCTCTGGAGCAGGAGTAATAAAGCAAATAACCGCCTTCGGACTTTTGTCTGAAGGCGGCTTTTTATAAAATGAAATGCTGCTGTTTCAAAAGAAACAGCAGCATTTTTGATTTAATTACTTGTTAGCACCGGCGATCTGTGCAGCAACTTCCTCAGCGAAGTTGTCTTCCTTCTTCTCAATGCCCTCACCCTTGATGTAGTGAATAGCATTTACGAACTTCACGGTGCCGCCCAGCTTCTTGGCAGCGTCAGCAATGTAGCCGGCGACATCGCCCTTGAACAGGTCGGAACGAACGAAGTCCTGCTGCAGCAGGCAGCTCTCCTTGTAGAAGGCAGCCATCTTGCCGGCAGCGATCTTGGTCTTGACCTCAGCAGGCTTGGAAGCCATCTTGGGATCGTTGTCCATCAGAGCGACCTGAACAGCCAGCTCCTTGTCAACATCTTCCTGAGGAACCTGTGCCTTATCCCAGTACTTGGGATTCATAGCAGCGATCTGCATAGCAACGTTCTTACCGATCTCGGTAGCGTCTACATCAGCTTCCAGGTTGACCAGAACGCCGTGAGTGCCGCCCATGTGCACGTAAGCAACGGAAACGTTGGAATCGAAGCGGTCGAAACGGCGGATCTGCATATTCTCGCCGATGGACATAACCTTCTCCTGCAGCATCTCGGTAACGGTCAGGTTGGTGCCGGGGTAGGTGCAAGCCTTCAGAGCTTCCACGTCAGCGGGAGCATCGGTAGCAACGATGGCTGCCAGATTCTTGACCAGATCCTGGAAAGCATCGGTCTTAGCAGCGAAGTCGGTCTCGGAGTTGACCTCGATGACAACGCCAACACCGTTCACTACGGTAGCGTAAGCAACGCCCTCAGCAGCGATGCGGTCAGCCTTCTTAGCAGCCTTAGCCAGACCCTTCTCGCGCAGCCAGTCGATGGCAGCGTCGATGTCGCCATCGGTAGCCTGCAGGGCCTTCTTGCAGTCCATCATGCCGACGTTGGTCATTTCGCGCAGCTTCTTAACATCCAGAGCAGTAAATG
>JAZRRS010000038.1:0-7043 GCA_045651005.1 Faecousia sp. | reverse complement strand
CCGACCCAATACCCTCTCCCGGGGAGAGGGTGTCAGCGAAGCTGACGGGAGAGGAATGGCGTGCACTGAAACTTAATAAAAAGCCTGCAACCGCAAGCAATATCTAAGATAATCGCCCGCATTCCTCTTCAGTCACGGCTTTGCCGTGACAGCTTCCCCCCGGGGGAAGCTATGGTGCGGAGCACCATCCAAAACTGCCCGCTAAATTGGAATTTGAAAGGAGGGTCTGCTTATGAAACGAATATTGGCTCTTATGGGCGCAATTTTACTGCTGCTTTGCGGCTGTGCCGGAGAAGCACCTGCGGAAACCTCGGTTGCCACCACGGAAGCCGTCACCACAGTTCCCACCGAGACCGTCCCCAAAAAGAAAACCCGGGATCAGATGCACATTGTGATCTCCCTACCGGACGAAGCAGACCCACACTGGCAAAAAGCCGGTGAAGATCTGCAGCTGCTTTTGGAAAATCTGACCTATCAGGTAACCCTCTGCTACAGCAACAACGATGCCGATCGGCAGACACAGCTTCTGGAACAGGCGCTGCAAACGGGTGTGGACTGCATTCTCCTTGCACCGGTGGATTCCGTGGCACTGTCCCACTTCTGCGACACCGCTTTTGAACAGGGTGTGCCTGTGGTGACCTATGAACGCCCGGTGCTGTACACGGAAGGTGTCCGCTACCACGTTTCTTACGACTACGCCGCTATGGGCAGAGAAATGGGTGCCTACATCGTGCAGCAGACTTCTCCGGACACCGCAGAAACCCCTTTGACCGCAGAATTCTTTATGGGCGCACCGGAGGACAACAACGCCATTGACCTGTACACCGGCATTCTGGAAGTGCTTACTCCCTATCTGGAAGCCGGTACACTGACAGTCCGTTCCGGCCGCATCAACTTTGAAGATGTTTGCACCTTGGATCCGGATGCCGAAGCTGTGGAGAAAGCCTTCCGCAGCTACCTGCAGGAGCATTATAGCAACAGCCGCCCGGACATCCTCATCACCGGTTCCGACGATTTTGCCGACGCCTGCATCCGTGTATTGGACGAGCGAAAACGGGAGCTTCCTCTGATCACCGGTATCGGCGGCACAGAGGCCGGCATTGCCAACACCGAACAGGGAAAGCAGCACTTTACGGTGACTATGGATCTGGAGCTTTTGGACGAAAAGTGTGTGGAGCTGGTGGATGCGTTCTTAAATCAAAAAGAACCGGAGACCAACAGCGACGGCTTTTATAACAGCGCTGTCACGATTCCTGCCTATTTCTGCAACTACTGTGTTGTGCAATCTCCCTCCGGAGAAACAACGGATGCCCCGGCATAATATGAAAGCGTGTCATTCTGAGGAGTAACGCGACGAAGAATCTCCATCAATATACGGTGGAGATCCTTCGTAATCCTCAGGATGACACGCTTAAATTAATGACGCCGCTGTTTTTGCAATTTGCAGGTATGAAATTCACAAAATGTTCTGTTCTTTTTGCGCAAAGTGTGCTATAATGGAAAAAATATACCCTGAAGGAGTTTCAAATATGGGATTGTTTTCTAAGATTTTCGGTACACGCTCCCAGCGTGAACTTAAAAAGATCAAGCCGCTGGTGGACAAGATCCTTGCTTTGGAAGCAGAATACAAAGACCTCTCCGAAGAAGCGCTGCGTGGCAAAACCGCACAGTTTCAGCAGCGGCTTGCTCAGGGCGAGACTTTGGACGACCTGCTGCCGGAGGCATTTGCCGCCATCCGGGAGGCTGCGGACCGTGTGCTGGGTATGCGCCCCTATCCGGTGCAGCTCATCGGCGGCATTA
The DNA here is from genome assembly GCA_045651005.1 of Faecousia sp. Classification (GTDB taxonomy): domain Bacteria; phylum Bacillota; class Clostridia; order Oscillospirales; family Oscillospiraceae; genus Faecousia. Next base: position 5,243 of record JAZRRS010000038.1, on the reverse strand, counting down.
TTCTGCATCAGGGCCGCATTGCGGAAATGAAGACCGGTGAAGGTAAGACCCTGGTGGCAATTCTCCCCTGTTACCTCAACGCCCTCACCGGTGAGGGTGTCCACGTGGTCACCGTCAACGATTACCTTGCCAAGCGTGACTCCGAATGGATGGGCAAGGTGCATCGCTATATGGGTCTTTCCGTAGGTCTGATCATTCCCGGTATGACCGGAGCAGAACGCCGCAAGGCATACGCTGCCGACATCACCTACTGCACCAACAACGAATTGGGCTTTGATTACCTTCGTGACAATATGGCACTGTACAAAAATGATCTTGTTCAGCGCGGACACGCCTTCGCCATTGTGGACGAGGTGGACTCCATTTTGATCGACGAAGCCCGTACCCCTCTGATCATCTCCGGTAAGGGTGAGGATTCCTCCAAGCTCTACGAGCTTGCGGACTACTTTGTATCCACCCTGCGCAAGCAGGTATTTGCCAAGACCGAGGACAAGGAGGTACAGGACAACTACGACTGCGACTACATCGTAGACGAGAAGAGCCGCACCGTTTCCCTCACCGCCTCCGGCATCGCCAAGGCAGAAAGCCATTTCCACATTGAAAACCTTGCCGACCCGGAAAACGCCACCCTGTCTCATCATCTGAATCAAGCTATGAAGGCACGGGGCCTGATGAAACGGGACACCGACTATATGATTGAAAACGGTCAGGTCATCATCATTGACGAGTTCACCGGCCGTCCTATGTACGGCAGACGCTACAACGAAGGTCTGCACCAAGCCATCGAAGCCAAAGAGCGTGTCACTGTGGCAAGTGAGAGCAAGACCCTTGCCACCATTACCTTCCAGAACTTCTTCCGCCTGTACAACAAGCTCTCCGGTATGACCGGTACGGCACTGACGGAAGCAGACGAATTTGCTGCCATCTATATGCTGGATGTGGTGGAGATCCCCACCAACCGGGAGGTTGCCAGAATCGATCACCCCGATGTGGTGTATAAAACAGAAGCCGGTAAGTACCGTGCCATTGTCAACCAGGTGCGGACTTGCCACGAAAAAGGTCAGCCTGTGCTGGTGGGTACGGTTTCCGTAGAACGCAGTGAGCTGCTGAGCAAGCTTCTGAAAAAAGAGCACATTCCCCACAACGTTCTGAACGCCAAATTCCACGAGCAGGAAGCCCACATCGTTGCCCAGGCAGGTAAGCTGGGTGCTGTGACCATTGCCACCAATATGGCAGGCCGTGGTACGGATATTATGCTGGGCGGCAACGCAGAGCATATGGCGATGACCCAGTTGCAGAAGGAAGACCTGCCCGATGAGCTGCTGGCAGAAGCCAACGCCTACTCCGAAACAGACGATGCGGAGATTTTGGCACTGCGCAGCCGTTACAAGGCGCTTCTTGAAAATTACAAAGCAGAGATCGCTGACGAAGCAAGCGCAGTCCGGGAAGCCGGTGGTCTTTTCATCATCGGCACAGAGCGTCACGAATCCCGACGGATCGACAATCAGCTCCGTGGCCGTTCCGGCCGTCAGGGTGACCCCGGTGAGAGCCGCTTCTATCTGAGTCTGGAGGACGATCTGATGCGTCTGTTCTCCTCTGACCGGATCATGGGTATGATGGACTCCTTGGGTCTGGATGAGGACACCCCCATCGACGCCAAGATCTTGTCCGGTGCTGTGGAAAACGCCCAGAAGAGCGTGGAAAGCCGCAACTTCCGTTCCCGTAAGAGCGTTCTGGAATATGACAACGTGATGAACACCCAGCGTGAGGTGATCTATGCCCAGCGTCAGAAGGTGCTGGACGGTGACGACCTCCGGGAGAATATGCTCTCTATGCTCCGCCAAGTGGTGGATTCCACCGTTGCCGATGCCTTGAGCGTGTCCGGCGGCATTGCCGACGAGGACACCTTCCGTGCTGTGCTTGCCAAGTTCCAAGGCGTTTATTTCCCCAGAGGTGCTTTGGCTGACGGCGTAGGTCAGTCTGCCGAAACGCTGTCCGAGCGCATTTACGACCTTGCCTGCAACACCTATGAAGCCAAGGAAGCCGGTTACGGTGCGCCCTTGATGCGGGAGCTGGAGCGTGTGGTAATGCTCCGGGTGGTGGACGAATACTGGATGGACAACATCGATGCTATGGACGATCTGAAGCAGGGAATCGGTCTGCGTGCCTACGGTCAGCACGACCCCGTCATTGCCTACAAGGAAGAGGGCTTCCAGATGTTTGAGGCTATGATCACTGCCATTCGTGAGGAGACGGTGCGCCGTCTGTTCCTGACGGAGATCAAGGTAAATCAGGAGATCAAGCGTGAAAAGGTGGCAAAAGAGACCTCTGCCGCCGGCGGCGGTGACGGCAGCGTGAAAAAGCAGCCGGTGAGAAAAGCAGAATCCGCCAAGATCGGCCCCAACGACCCCTGTCCCTGCGGCAGCGGCAAGAAATACAAAAAGTGCTGTATGCAGAAAGACAAAGCTGAAAATATGTAACATTAAGAATTAAGCGCTTTCATTCTCAATTCTTAATTGGGCGGTACCATTATGATCAAAACGCAAACACTGGGAAAACTGGAATATCTTGCAGCGGAGAACATTGCCGTACCCCACTGCTTCACCACCCGTGCCGGGGGTGTGAGCAGCGGCATCCTTTCCTCTATGAACATCGGCACACATCGTGGTGACGATCCCCAAAACGTGGAGAGAAATTACCGCATTCTGGGCGACGCTCTGGGGTTTGACGTGCACAAGCTGGTGCTCACCAGACAAACGCACACCGACACGGTGCTTGCGGTGGGGGAACAGGAGCACGGAGCCGGGCTTTTTGCACCGGAGCTGCCGGAATGCGACGGCCTTATTACCGCCACAGCCGGCACCGCCCTTGTGGTATTTACTGCCGACTGCACCCCCATCCTTCTGCACGACCCGATGACCGGTGCTGTGGGCGCAGTCCACGCCGGCTGGCGGGGCACTGCCGCTGACATTGCAGGAAAAGCAGTGACCGCTATGTGCGCCCGCTTTGGCTGCAAGGCAGAAAACATCCGTGCCGCCATCGGCCCCAATGTGGCCGCCTGCTGCTTTGAGACGGATCGGGATGTGCCGGAAGCGATGCTTGCCCAATACGGAAAGGAAGCACTGGACTTCATCCGTCCTTTGAAGGACAAATATTTTGTTGACCTGAAAGAAATCAACGCCCTGTCTCTGCGCCGTGCCGGTGTGGAGCACATTGAGATCGCCCCCCACTGCACCGTCTGTGACGCAGACCTTTTCTGGTCACATCGCAGAACCGGCAACTGCCGTGGCTCTCAGGGCGCAATCATCGTTTGTAATAAGGAGTGACCTGCTTGAAACGATTCCTAGCCATTCTTTTGTGCCTGTGTCTTTGCGCAGGTCTCTTTGGCTGTGCCACCGGCGGCGAAGCCTATGTGCCCACCGGTGACGGTTTGACCTGGGATGAGGATTACACCGGGCCTACCACCCCTGCCCCCTCCGGCGAGGAGCAGAAGCTGACCCTTACCTGGTATCCCAACCAGTCTATGAATCCCTATATCTGCACAGATTTTACCAACCAGGCACTGTTCTCCCTTTTGTATCAGGGGTTGTTTTCCGTGGACAGAAATTATACCGTTGAGCCGGTGCTGTGCGAGACGTTCCGGATGTCTGAGGATATGAAGCAGTATACCTTCTATCCTGCCCAAGCCACCTTCTCCGACGGCTCTTCCCTCACTGCCCAGGATGTGCTGGACAGCTTGCTGGCCGCAAAGGAAAGCGTGAATTACAAGGGGCGGTTTCTCCATATGCAGGAGATCGCTTTGTCCCCCGACGGCGGCGTGACCATCACCCTGGACACCCCCTGTGAAAACCTGCCGCTGCTGCTGGATATGCCCATTCTGAAAACCAGTCAGCTGGTGGCAGACTGCCCCTCCGGCACAGGTCCTTACCGTTTGGAGGGCAGCGGCAGTGTAGCCGTGCTGCGCCGCCGCACCGACTGGTGGTGCAAGGCGGTAATGACCGTCACCGCACCGGTGATCTCCCTGCTGGAAGCCGAATCTCCCACCCAGATCCGGGATACCTTTGAATTTGACACCCTGGATCTGGTATACGCAGATCCAGGCTCTGACCGCTATGCGGACTACCGCTGCGACTATGAGCTCTGGGATTGCGAAAACGGTATTTTCCTGTTCCTTGCCTGCAATATGAACAGCGCGGTGTTCTCTGTTCCGGAGATCCGGTCTGCGCTTACAGGTGCTGTGGATCGGGACACCCTGGCAGATGCCTATTACCGTGGCTTTGCCCGTGTTGCCACACTGCCGGCTTCTCCCCAATCCCCCTACTATAACAAGACCCTTGCCTCCCGTTACACCTACGACGGCGGCACCGCCTTGAAGGAAGCCTACGCTGCCGCCCAGCTGCCGGCAGATACGGTGGTAAAATTTTTGGTCAATGTGGATGACAGTCTCCGCACCCGGGTGGCCCGTGACATTGCCGCCGGTCTTCGGGAATGCGGTATGACGGTGGAGCTTTTGACCCTGGACACAGAAAACTATAAGTATTATCTGCAAATGGGTTGGTTTGACCTGTATCTGGGACAGACCAAGCTGTCCGCCAATATGGATCTATCCCCCTTCTTCCACAGAAACGGTGCTGTCAGCTGGGGCGGTATCGATTCCGTTTCCCTCTATACCCTGTGTATGGATGCCCTTGCCAACCACGGCAACTTCTATACCCTCCATCAGAATGTGATGGATGACGGACGGCTGTGTCCCATTCTGTTCCGCAGCTATGCGGTCTACGCCACCCGTGGTCTTCTCACCTCTCTGACCCCCTCCCGGGACAATGTGTTCTACTACTCCCTGGGAAGAAGTATGGAAAAAGCACAAATTAAAAACGAGTCTTAAAAAAGCCATTTACAGGCAACATTACCAAGTTAAGCGTGTCATTCTAAGGAGTAATGCGACGAAGAATCTCCTAATTAAGATGGGGATTCTTCGTAATCCTCAGAATGGCACGCTTTTTTCCCTTTTCTTTAGGGCGGGTCACAGCCTCGCCCCTACAAAAACTGCTTTGTCACCGAGCATTCTCATTGATTGGGTACAATCTTCTGTTTCTGTGTGATTGCAACGCAATCTCTATCCCATACAGGAAGCACCGGGCAAATGGTAAATTCGTGTTTGCACCTTCGTAAATGCGCGCCTGGTGGGGTCTTGGGGAGGTGGCTTGAATTGCGGGAGCAATTCACTCAAACCCTCCCCAAGT
>JAZRRS010000037.1:0-10023 GCA_045651005.1 Faecousia sp. | reverse complement strand
TCGTGCATAGTGCGTTTGTTTTCGTAACATTTATTGCTCGATATCGTTATATTTCTCCGTTACCGAGCATTTTTTGTAACGATTTCTTCCGCAGTGTGCACGAATTGTCAGGCGGCACTGCCGCCCGATAAATACGAATTTGGAGACCATTGTATCACAAGAAGGAGTTTGAAGTATGATCACAGTAAGCAATTTGGGAATGCAATTTGGTGGCCAGTGGCTGTTTCAAAAGGTGGATCTGCAATTTTTGCCCGGCAACTGCTACGGTATTATCGGTGCCAACGGTGCAGGTAAGTCTACTTTTCTGCGGCTGCTGACAGGGGAATTGGAATCCACCACAGGCGACATTTTTATCGATCCTGAAAAGCGTGTGTCTGTGTTGAAGCAGAATCAGAACGCTTACGACGAGTACACCGTAATGGATACGGTTATTATGGGCAACCAGCGTCTGTATGACATTATGAAGGAGAAAGACGCCATTTATGAGAAGCCGGATTTCACCGACGAGGATGGTATCCGTGCCACTGAATTGGAAATGGAGTTTGCGGAAATGAACGGCTGGGAGGCGGAAAGTGATGCTTCCCGAATCCTGCAGGGTCTGGGCATCGGCACAGAGCTGCACTACGATTCCATGGCAACTATGGATCCCCGTCTGAAGGTGAAGGTGTTGCTGGCACAGGCATTGTTTGGCAACCCCGACATTGTTATGTTGGACGAGCCTACCAACAACCTGGACATTGAAGCCATCAACTGGTTGGAAGACTTCCTGCTGGACTTCCCCGGAATGGTCATCGCTGTGTCCCACGACCGTCACTTTCTGAATACCGTCTGTACCCACACTGTGGATATTGACTATGGCAAGATCAAAATGTACGTGGGTAACTACGACTTCTGGTACGAGTCTTCTCAGCTGGTCCAGGCGATGATCCGCAATAAGAATAAGAAGAACCAGGAGAAGATCGAAGAGTTGCAGTTGTTTATTCAGCGATTCTCCGCCAACAAGTCCAAGGCAAAGCAGGCTACCGCCCGCAGAAAGCTGTTGGATAAACTGACCGTTGAGGAAATGCCTTGTTCCACCCGCCGTTATCCCTTTGTGGGCTTTATGCCGGAGCGTGAGCTGGGTAAGGATATTCTGACGGTCAACGATGTATCCGTCACTGTGGATGGCGTAAAGCTGCTGGACAAGGTCTACTTCTCTGTGGGTAAGAACGATAAGATTGCTTTTGTGGGCGAAAATGAGCTGGCGCAGACGGCTCTGTTTAAGATTTTGATGGGTGAGCTTGAGCCGGACGAGGGTAGTATCAAGTGGGGCATCTCTACCATTCGCAGGTACCTGCCTAAGGACAACTCTGAGTATTTCGACGGCAACTCTATGGAGCTGGTGGACTGGCTGCGGCAGTATTCTGCCAAAAAGGACGATGTGTATCTCCGTGGCTTCCTGGGCAGAATGCTGTTTAGCAATGAAGATGTGTTCAAACAGGTAAACGTGCTCTCCGGTGGCGAAAAGGTGCGTTGTATGCTTTCTAAAATGATGCTCTCCGGTGCCAATGTGGTGTTGCTGGACCAGCCTACCAACCATCTGGATATGGAATCCATCCAGGCGGTGAACAAGGGGCTGGAGGCGTTCCAGGGCGTGGTGCTTCTGGCATCCCACGACCACGAGATGCTGACTTCCACCTGTAACCGTGTGATTGCATTCCAGCCCGACGGAACGATTGTTGACCGCTACGGCACTTACGATGATTATCTGGAATGGATGGTACAGAACAAGCAGTAAGGAGTAAGTTATGGAAAAAATATTAGATATTATTTCAAAGAAAATGGCGGATGCCTTTGTTGCTGCCGGTTATGATGCCGCTTTCGGAAAGGTAACGGTGTCTAACCGTCCCGACCTGTGCGAATACCAGTGCAATGGTGCATTGGCTGCAGCCAAGCAGTATAAGTGCGCTCCTATTCAGATTGCCAATGCTGTGGCAGAAAAGCTGGATGCGGCAGACTTTTCTATGATCGACGCAGTGATGCCCGGCTTTATCAATCTGAAGCTTTCCGATGCTTTTTTGCAGAACTATTTGGAGGAAATGCGTAACGCACCGGATTTCGGTGTGGATAAGATCGGTACAGGCAAGACCGTTGTGGTGGACTATGGTGGACCCAACGTGGCAAAGCCCTTGCATATCGGCCATTTGCGTTCTGCCATTATCGGTGAGAGTCTGAAGCGATTGTATAAGTTCTTCGGCTATAACACTATCGGTGACATCCATCTGGGCGACTGGGGTTTGCAGATGGGTCTGATCATTGCGGAGCTTCGCTGCCGTCAGCCGGAGCTGGTGTACTTTGATCCCGACTATACCGGTGAGTACCCTGCGGAGGCACCGTTTACCATTTCTGAACTGGAAGAGATCTATCCTGCCGCCGCAGCAAAGAAGAAGGAGGACGAGGCGTTTGCTGAGGAGGCACATACTGCCACCTTTGAACTGCAAAGCGGAAGAGCCGGTTACCGTGCTCTGTGGCAGCATATTATGCGTCTGTCCCTTGCGGATATGCGCAAGATCTATGACGATCTGGATGTGCATTTTGAATCCTGGCTGGGTGAGAGCGATGCAGACCCTTATATCCCGGCAATGATCGCAGATATGAAGGAAAAGGGCTATGCAGTCCAGTCTGAAGGCGCATGGGTCATTCCCGTGGCAGAGGAGACGGACAAGAAGGAAGTGCCGCCCTGTATTTTGGTGAAGTCCGATGGCTCTGCTATCTATGCCACTACGGATCTTGCGACTATGGTGCAGCGTATGGAGGACTTTAAACCTCATAAGATGTTCTACATCACAGATAAGCGGCAGGCACTGCACTTTGAGCAGGTATTCCGTGCTGCGAAGAAATGCGGCATCGTGCCCGGTGAAACAGAGTTGGAGCATCTGGGCTTCGGTACGATGAACGGCAAAGACGGAAAGCCTTTCAAGACTCGTGAGGGTGGCGTTATGCGCCTGGAGGTGCTGATTCGTGAAATGACCGATTTTGTCCGTGCCAAGGTGGTGGAGAACAAGATCGTGGATGACAGCGAGGTGGAGGCTACCACCAAAAAGATCGCAATGGCGGCACTGAAATACGGCGACCTCTCCAACCAACCCACCAAGGACTATGGGTTCGATATGGATCGTTTTGCTGCCTTTGAGGGTAATACCGGCCCGTACATCCTCTATACCATCGTGCGTATCAAGTCTATTCTTGCCAAGTATGGTGCTTGGGAGAATCTGGCGATCCAGCCGGCTGCCAATAGCTATGCCAAGGAGCTGATGTTGGCCATCACCAAATTGGGTCCCAATCTGGAAAATGCGCTGCGCACTTCCGCACCCAATGTGATCTGTGCTTATATCTATGAGCTTGCAGGCTGTGTCAATAAGTTCTACCACGAGACGCGTATCCTCACGGAAGAGGATAAGTCTTTGCAGGCGGGCTACATTGCTTTGATTGCACTGGCAAAGAATATTTTGGAGCAGTGTATTGCACTTCTTGGCTTCTCCGCTCCCGAAAAAATGTAACGCAGTTTTGGCAGGTCGTATAACGACCTGCCAAAAATTATAGTTGCTATTTTTCTCTTGTATGCTATGCTTATGGTAAACGACGGAGGTGAGAATATGGGCGTCCAATTACGGGATCACACATATTATTTGTCCACCAATGCTGGTATCTGTCATCACGCACAGATGTATAAATGTAAGGAACATTTGCACGATTTTGTTGAATTCGTGTATATTTTAAGTGGGAAATGCGTGCATACTGTGGATGGAAAAGTGTTTCCGCTGAAAAAAGGGGATATGCTGATCATTAACTACGATCAGACCCACAGCATAGTTGGCGGAACCGGAGAGTTTATTGATATTTTTTTGAAGCCGGAGTACCTGAATGAAAATCTGGCGGATCAGTGTAATGCTTTTGCATTGTTAAATCTTGCAGAGTTTTCTGAATTTAAAAATACATTAAGGGAACTCAAGAATGTTGTTTCCTTTTCTGATTTTGAAAGAGCGACAGTCGAGAATATCTTGCTGAATCTGGAAACGGAGATGAACCGGAAACCGGCAGGCTATGTTTTATCTGCTCGTTCTTGGTTCAACCTGTTGTTGGTTATGGTCTTTCGGAAAATGTCGCAGTTGCTGACAGAACGATTTAGCGGTATTTCGGAGGAATTGCTTGCTTTTCTCAAAACCCATTGCCGTGAAAAATTGGAAATGGGAGAGATTGCGAACAAATGCCACTATCACCCGTCTTATTTTAGCAGAAGCTTTCGGGCATACACCGGAATGAGTTTTACGGAATATTTGAAAGAAGTGCGTATTGAACGGGCATCGCAGCTTCTGGCCAACACAGAACTGCAGGTGCAGGATATTTGTTATGAAGTTGGATATGCAGATAAGACAAAGTTCTTCCGGGATTTTCGGCAGATCAATGGAAAGACGCCTTTGGCCTACAGAAAAGATTTGTGCAATAAAAGGTAAAAAACAAATACTTTTTGAGCTATAAACAAATCTTTCTTTCAAAGGAAACACCTTGTATACTAAGGCTATAGGAGGGGTTTAGTATGGACATTAAATTAAATCGCGAAGTAATTACCGACAAGATCTATGGCTGCTGGCTGGGTAAAAATATGGGCGGCACCATTGGCGGCCCCTTTGAGGGCAAGCGGATGCTTTTGGACATTCCCGGTTTTACCACCAATAAAGGAGAGCCGCTTCCCAATGACGATTTGGATCTGCAATTGGTATGGCTGCTTGCACTGGAGGCTGTGGGCGCAAAGCGTCTAACTGCCAATGAACTGGCAGATTACTGGCTTTCTTATATTGCACCCCATTGGAATGAGTACGGCGTTGCCAAGAGTAATTTGCAGATGGGCTTGCTGCCGCCTTTGTCCGGTGAGCTGCATAACGCCAAGTGGAAAACTTCCAACGGTGCGTGGATCCGTTCTGAGCTCTGGGCTTGTCTTGCTCCCGGTTTTCCTAATATTGCCGTTAAGTATGCCATTATGGATGCTTCTGTTGACCACGGTTTGTCTGAGGGCACACACGCAGAAGTTTTCACTGCGGTGTTGGAGAGCCTTGCTTTCTTTGAGAGCGATGTTCGCAAGCTGATCGAAACGGCGCTTACCTATATTCCGGAAACCTCTATGATCACCGGTACTGTCCGTCTGGTGCTGGATTGCTACGACCGGAAGATTCCCTGGCAGGAGACACGGGAACGGATCGTGGAGAACGTGAAGTCGGTGGGGTGGTTCCAGGCCGCCGGTAATATCGGCTTTACTGTATTGGGATTGATGTATGGCGAAGGGGATATGCTTCAGAGTCTTGTATACGCTGTTAATTGCGGAGACGATACGGACTGTACCGCCGGTACAGTAGGCGCAGTGTTGGGTATCATCAAAGGCGCAAGTGGCATCCCGGAAGACCTGAAAGAGTATGTAGGTGATCGGATCGTCACCATCAGCATTAACGGCTCTTACCATCTTTGGATACCGAAAACTTGTACTGAGTTGACAGAACGTGTTCTGAAGCTGATGCCGGAGATGTTTATGGCGCACGGCGTGGAGCTTTTCTGGACGAAAGAAGAAACAAAAATCGACGAGACAGAAAGAGAAAAGGTGCTGTCCGGTTATGCTCAGGAGGTGTTTGCCAGAAGTCCTTTGTCTTTTGAAGTACCCGGTACATTGCATACGCAAACCGTGGTGGAGTATGAGCGTGATCCTGTGGTCAAAGCCGGTGAGAATTTTAAGCTGAAGATCACATTGAAGAATCTGCGAAGGGATGCCCATTTCTACACGGTGGAGACATATTTGCCGGAAGGGTGGTCAGCGGATCATAATAAAACCGTAGCGATCCGTTATTCCCAGCGACCGCACCGGGAGGATGGTATTGCCTGTATGGAAATGGTAATTCATATAGGCGAAAAGGTAGATGCCATCAATCATATTCCTGTGGTGATCCAGTCTTGTCAGCACGCAATTCCAATCTATGTGCCGTTGGTTTTGCTGGGATAAAATAATAAAACAAAGCGGACCTGAGGACTGCATTTTGATGCAGCGCAAGGGTCTGCTTTCTTTTTCGTAAAAAGCAGTATTTGTGGTTGCTATTTTTTATTTGTGTGCTATGATGGGGGTAGGGAAAGGGAGGCGATGGTATGGCTTCTTCAAGGACGATGGATCTGACAGAAGGCCCGATCCTGAATAAAATGCTCCGATTTGCGATCCCCATTATATTGGGAAATCTCCTGCAGCAGCTTTATACTGCGGCAGACCGTGTGGTGGTGGGTCAGTTTGCGGAAAACGGCGCTACCGCATTGGCGGCTATTGGCGTGACCACTTCACCGCTGAATCTGCTTATTGGTTTTTTCGTGGGCATTGCCACAGGCAATAACGTGATCTGTGCCAACCTTTTGGGAGCAAAAAATCACAAAGATCTGCGGAAAAGTATGCACACATCCTTGCTAATGGGTGTTATTTCCGGTGTGGGTATCTGTGTTCTGGGTATTCTGCTGACACCGCTGTTGCTTACCTGGATGGATACGCCTCAGGACGTTATGGCGCAAGCGGTATTGTACATGCGTGTGTATTTTTTAGGCGTGCCGGCATCCCTCCTGTATAACATCGGATCCGGCATTCTGCGTGCCCACGGTGATACAAAGCGTCCTATGTACATCCTGATGATCAGCGGTCTTTTAAATGTAGCGCTGAATCTGCTCTTTGTGATAGGCTTGCATATGGATGTCGCCGGTGTTGCCACCGCAACGGTGCTTTCGCATTATATGTCTGCGGCTGCGGTGCTGTGGATTATGTTCACCCCCAAGGACCAGTATAAGATCACAATGAGGGAAATGCACATTGACAAGGCGCAGATGATGGCGGTGATCCGCATCGGTGTTCCCAGTGGCTTGGGCAGTATGGTATTCAGCGCATCCAACATTGTGGTGCAGACGGCGATGAACTCTCTGGACAGCGCTGCGGTGATTGCCGGTAAGGCGGCTGCTACCGATGTGAACACGATGGTCTATCAAATACAGGCGGCATTCCTTGCTACTTGCGTCAGTTTTGCCGGTCAGTGTTTCGGCGCGAAGAAATATAAGCGTATTGATAAGGTGGCGGCTACTGCAACGGTTGCTTGTGTGTTAATGATGGGTAGCTGTGCGGTTTTGTGCGGTATTTTTGCGCCACAGCTGGTAATGCTTTTTAATACGGACCCGGAGGTGGTGCAGTATGGAAGTATTATGCTGAGGATCAATACGTTGGGCATCATTGTTTATGCTCCGGCAGAAATTTACCTTGGCTGCTCCCGTGGTATGCGGCGTGCTATGGTACCCACGGTGCTGAATATGGTGGCGGTTTGCGGTGTCCGCATTCTGTGGGTTTTGGCAGTGTTCCCACTGAATCCTACTGTGGAGGCGCTTTATTATTGCTTCCCCATTTCCTGGGCGGTAAGCAGTATCCTGCAGTTTGTGTACTATCGATATGTGCGCAGAAAGCAGCAGCGGCAGGAAGCAATTGCTGAATAATGAAATGAAAAAGCAGAAGGAAGTATTCAAAGGCTTCCTTCTGCTTTTTATATACAATTATCCTTCAGCTACAACGATTTCGGACAGAACCAGTCCGGGGTTGCGCTTCACAGTGAAATCAATGGCCCAGTAGCTGGAGAACACCAACAGGCTTCTGCCACGGTAGTCTTCCAAAAGTTCGGCATCAGTGCCCAAATTCAAATCAGACAGATCACCGGGATAGCTGTCGATGAGGCGGATCTCTTCGTAGGGAAGACCCTCCATACGCAAATCAACGCCATACTCGTTTTTCATTCGGTACTGGAACACATCGAACTGCAATGTGCCCACAACGCCTACGATCACTTCCTCCATACCGGAGTTGGGTACTTTGAAGATCTGGATCGCACCCTCTTGTGCAATCTGTTCCGTGCCCTTGACAAACTGCTTGCGCTTCATAGAGTCTTTGGCGGAAACCCGGGAGAAATGTTCCGGAGCGAAGGTGGGGATACCGGAGTACAGGAACTTTTTGGAGGGGATGGTGATGGTGTCGCCAATGGCAAAAATACCGGGGTCAAACACACCGATCACATCACCGGCATAAGCCTCTTCCACGATCTCACGCTCTGCTGCCATTAGCTGCTGAGGCTGGGACAGACGCATTTTTTTGCCGCCCTGCATATGGAAGTATTCTGTGTCACGCTGGAACTTGCCGGAGCAGATACGCATAAAGGCAAGTCGGTCACGGTGAGCCTTGTTCATATTTGCCTGGATCTTGAAAACAAAGGCAGAAAAGTGGGGATTGAAGGCGTCACTTAGACCGCAGTCCGCTGTACGAGATAGGGGAGGGGGCGTCAGCTTCAAGAAAGCCTCCAGGAAGGGCTCGATACCAAAGTTGGTCAGTGCAGAGCCGAAGAACACAGGACTGAGTGTGCCGTTGCGCACAGCTTCCATATCCATCTCGCGACCGGCAGACAAAAGCTCCACATCGTCGATCAGCTGCTGATGCTTCTGCTGGCTGTCCAAAAGCTCTGCTACCTGCGGATCATAAAGATCAATAGACTGCGTCTCTGCTTTGGATTTTCCGTTTAAACCGGAGAAGAACAGAAGCTGGCTGTTTTCACGGTCGTAAACACCCTGGAAATCCTTGCCGCAGCCAATGGGCCAGTTCATAGCATAGGTCTCGATGCCCAGCTCCCGTTCTACTTCGTCCAAAAGATCAAAGGGATCCTGAGTCTCACGGTCCATCTTGTTGATGAAGGTGAAAATGGGAATGTGACGCATAGCGCAGACCTTAAACAGTTTTCTGGTTTGCGGCTCGACGCCCTTTGCGCCGTCAATAACCATAACTGCGGAGTCTGCTGCCATCAAGGTGCGGTAGGTGTCCTCGGAGAAGTCCTGGTGACCGGGGGTGTCCAGGATGTTGATGCAGAAGCCGCCATACTGGAACTGCATCACAGAGGAGGTAACGGAAATACCACGCTGCTTTTCAATTTCCATCCAGTCGGAGGTGGCGGCACGAGAATTTTTCTTGCCTTTTACAACACCTGCCTGGGCAATAGCACCGCCGTAGAGCAGGAATTTTTCGGTGAGTGTAGTTTTACCGGCGTCGGGGTGGGAAATGATGGCAAAAGTCCTGCGCCGGCTGATTTCTTGTTCTAATGATGACATATTACATCTACTCCGTAATGAATTTCAAAATAAATCAACTTAGTTTACCACATTTGGTATGAATTTACAAGTAGTAGAAAACTCAAATAAAAAAATTGTAATAAGCTATTGACAAATAAGAATAATTGAAGTATAATCACCTAGCGCTTGGACGATTAGCTCAGCTGGCTAGAGCATCCGCTTGACGTGCGGAAGGTCATAGGTTCGAGTCCTATATCGTCCACCATATATGAAAAATCCGAACTACTTCACGATAGGAAGTGCGTTCGGATTTTTTGTTTATATCAAAGACATTACATATTGATGTTCAAGCCCAGAGGATTTCACTGTCCTCTGGGCTTTTTCTCGTTATGTGCAGATGGTTTAATTTGGCTGAGTTAAATAGCAAATGCTGCTAAAGTATAGTGTCACCTATAGTTTCCATTGATCATCATATCCCATAATTGTCATTGGCAATAGCACAGGGGACGGTTCTGTGTGTTCGCTGCAAAAGCAAATTGTTGCGCCCCCCCTTTACATAAAAAACGACCCCGGGGGTCGCAGCATTTCAAAATTAGGGTTATTACACATAGTAAAAGCATCGAAAACGTTGGTTTTCGGTGCTTTTTCTTGTATAAAGAAAACCCCTTAAGGGGCAATCGTCTGTAAAATGCCCTTATAGGACTTAATCAAGCCTCCGGCTAAGCCGGAGGTTTTGACTTATCTCTACCATAACCCCTTGAAACTATAACGGTTTCGGGGGCATTATATCAATGCGGTGGGTGCAGAGTGTTTGCCACGGAAAAGATTAGCGAATTCAGAACGTACCGTCTGACGAGGAGGCTGCTGCAACAAAATGCG
>JAZRRS010000036.1:0-4653 GCA_045651005.1 Faecousia sp. | reverse complement strand
AGATTTGGTGTATTGTTATCCGGATGAAGAATATAAGGGGAATTTGCCGGTAGAGAAAAAACACTCCCCAAAATGGAGAGTGATTACCAGCGGTGACACTTCCTGCACCAACGCTAAAATTCACGACTTTTTGGAAGATGGGGAATCGTTCTACGCTCTGTTGGAAAAAGAAAATTTTGTATTCCGGAACGATAAAACCGTTGACAGTCGGGATTATCGCCCATCGGGAAAAGACCACGAGTATGGAGAAAGCGGTTCCGTCGTTGGCCTAAGCCTCAACATCAAAAACGATACACCGGAGCTTGTTTTGGTCAAAGCCATGCTGACGATCACGACCTACGGAAAGAAGTTGTGTGAAGATGAGAAGCCCCTTCGGGAGGAAGATTACCGTACTGTGTTTAAGAACACAGTGATAAACGGTTATAAAACCCTGTTGGAAAGCGAACTGGCACAGATGTACATCCGCCATGTGATTCGGGAGAAGGATATGTGCCCTCTCACCGGAATTAGCAGGCTGCCGAAAAAGAAAATACAAAGGATACAGGTACGGTTGCTGAAGAAATGCCAAATGAGACAATCTTGTATGAGAAAAGATTGTCCCATAGAATGCAAGAAACCAAAAAGTAGGGAGGTAGAAAAATGAAACTGAAAAGAACTATCAGCATGTTGTTGGTATTGATCTTGGTATTTGGTATGCTGCCGGCCTTTTCGATAGATGTTCAGGCGGCAACAACGAGCACTGAAGTTACCCCCATGGTTGCCGGAGGTGAATATCACTCTGTCTTGCTGAAGAGCGACGGAACGGTTTGGGCTTGGGGAAGGAATCGAGAAGGCCAATTGGGCGATGGAAGTTTTATTGACAGCCATACGCCAATTAAAGTGGACATTAATAATGTGGTGCATATAGCCGCAGGAACACTTCATGATGATGGCTATTACGCAAATACATATGCATTAAAATCTGATGGAACCGTCTGGGCATGGGGAAGCAATCAGCGGGGACAATTGGGCATCGGAAACTACGAAACACAAAACAAACCGACAAAAATAGATATTTCCGATGTGAAACAAATTTCAGCAGGTCATTATTTTGTTGTTGCGTTAAAAAATGACGGGACCGTCTGGTATTGGGGAAATCCTTACTATGCTACAAAAATGGGTCTCACTGCAACGGCGGTACCGAAACAATTGACCGCTATTTCTAATGTGAAGCAGGTTGAAGCTGGTTTGTTTCATATTGCATACCTGAAAAACGACGGAACACTATGGGTTCAGGGATGGAATTACTATGGACAATTGGGGCAAGGAACTTATAAGGATAAGGATCACCCGGTACAAATTGATATAGACAACGTGAGACAGATTTGCCCACTAAGCGGATCACATATGACGGGCGTTATTTTGAATGATAACACTCTGCTGGGTTGTGGAGAGAATAGATATCAATCAATTTTGCCAAACAGCAGTGACTCTGTACCATCGTTGACCGTCATGAACGACGGACAGAAGTACCGATACTGTAAATTTGGGCACACTACTGTGGCTATAAATATGAATAACCAGCTGGAAATGTGGGGAGCCGATATCTGGGGGCAGGAGGAAACTGGATCCGGTGTTAATGGAAAGCAGACAGTATTGGATGATGTATTAGTTGCTGGCGCACCCTTTCACCAGGCCATCGCGATAAAAAACAATGGTGATGTGTATACCTGGGGGCGGAACGATTACGGACAATTGGGCGACGGTACTACGGAAGACAAGAATGTTCCCACAAAGATCAATATCAATGCGTTCTATACAGATGATTTGATAGATGAAACAGACAGGTTTATAAACTCTCATATCAGTTTTTATCAAAACAATTATAAGAAAGTTGTCGACAATCTCAGTTTCTCAAAAGTCAAGCCCTTTGTTGCAAAAACCAGCACCTTAGTTGCTTATCAAATTTGGGATACCGCAGGCGATATTGGAACTTTAGCCAGTCTGTCGATTAATGGCATATCCATGAATTACTATGATGTGTTTATGTCAGAGTTCCTCTTGAAGATGACGAACACAGAGGATGAGCTTCTCAAGAAGACTTGTGTGGAGAAGGAAGCAAAAATCTTTCTAAGTACGGGTAAAGCCATCGCAACAGATATTGAAGCGTTCATATCACAGGACAACAAGCTGCAGGGAGATTTGAGCGATCTAAACAAAGATTGGAAAGAGATTCTCCACTGGGATGACGCATCGGTCTTTAATGATAAACTGCGAAATGTGTTCTCTGAGCAGGACGATACAATGGATCCAGTAGAGAAGGTGCTGTATGACAAGATTTTTTCAAAATATCTCAGTGACATCGGCACAAAAACGATGTTCAGCGGATACGAAAAAATCACTACGCTTGCCTCAACATTGATGGATGGCATTGACGCTGTTCGTAAGATACACAACGCTCGCGTCATAGCCGAAAGTGCAGCAGAAATCAACGACGAAATTTTTGTTGTATTCGTAAATGTTCTTAACCCTATAATATGGGAGGGTGATCTTTCATCGCAAGAATATTGGTCGGCTGTTGAACTGAGGGATGTTCTTGGTAAGTATCGCGAGATTGCTACCAATGAAGATGCTATGTTTGAGTATATCTTTGAGGAAACCCTTAAATCTACGGCGACATTCTATTGGGAGAATTCGCAGCTGAAGGATGCCTTAAAAGAGTTGACCTATGTAAATATCGCAAAAAAATTGGGGTGTGAGCCTCTCTGGGTGAAAGCTGCGGTTGCAACTTACAATGGAACATATAAGTTGCTGGATTCCGTACTAAAACTCAACAATAAAAAGGAACTCTATTGTTTGATGTCTTGTATTTCACCGATAGAGGAAGCGTTGACATCTGCAGTAGCTACATATGGTAATACATTGCAGAAAACGCCAACATTGGAAAACGCACAGAAGTTTGATTATGCATTCCGATGCTTGAAAGAGATGAACGCCTATCTATATGCCTGCCTGCACAATTACGCAGCGTATTTTGATTCAGCTTGGAAAGGCGAAGTGACTCGTAATGCAGCAGTAAAACTGATGTCGATTGCAGCAAGCAAACAAACTGCGTGGAATAACGAAAGCTGCCACAGTGGAAGTATTATTTCGAATTACAAGCAGGCTGCAGTAAGATGCCCGGTAGATGTGTATGTCTATGACAAGGATGGTAGCTGTGCTGCATCAGTCGTAGATGAAACAACAACAATTACCGATCCATCCGTCAATATTCTTGTGAGTAACGAGATGAAGTCCATTGTATTCCCGGCGTCTACAGACTATCGGATAGAAGTAATTGCCCGGGAAGAGGGCGAGATGGAGTTTGGCGTAGCAGATGTAGATCCATACCGCTACGACGAGACGAATGTGAAAAGCTATACCGGTATCCAGCTGGAGGAATCGAAAGAAATAATTGCCGATGTAGGTGCCAGCACGCAAGTCCAAGAAACAAGACTTTTAGTCTTGGATGACGAGAAAGTCCCGGAAAAAGAAATTCTGGTGTGTGGACAGGAGGTTGAGTATTATGATGAATTACCGTCTGTAACAGGCAAGGTGTCTTCGTATTCGCCCCAAATTCCTGTCATGATCACACTGTACGCACAAGGAGACCGAACAACAGCCTTGTATAGCAGTATGTCGGAGTTGGCGGTTGGTGATGGTCAGGTAATTCAAGAATTTAAAGTTTCGAATGTGATACCGGGCACCTATGATGCGGTAATAACAAAACAGAGCTACTTGCCTTATGAAACGGAAATCATACTAACGGATGAGGCAGATGTAGAGCTACCTGATATTCAGTTGTTGCTTGAAGAAAGCACCACTACCGTGGAAAAGACAAGCATGGTTCTGGGTAACGACCTGTCCATCATGTTTGCGTTCACGGCAGACAATATCACCGGTACTGACAACTATGCTACCATCACGAAGTCTTATGCCGACGGTACAGCAGACCGGATGGAGCGTGTCGAGCAGTCTGCGTGGGGCAATCCCATCGTCATCGGGGGCAAGAACTACTATGCCATTTCCTTTGACGGTGTCGCTGCCAAGGAAATGACCGATGAGGTTCAGGTTCAGATTTTCAATGTTGCCGGTGAGCCCATCAGCGAGATGTTCACAGATTCCATTCGCGATTATGCCATGCGGATGATCGAAAACGGAACCAGTGTACAGATGTTCGTGGATATGCTGGTTTACGGTGCCGAAGCCCAGAAGCAGTTTGAGAGCTACGGTATCGACGATCTGGCGACTTCTCAGTTGACTGAAGAGCAGCTTGCACAGGCAACGCAGACGGTGTCCTTTGAGAACAAGCTGGTCGCAGATGACGGCTATCGGGCATCTTCGCTGATCTTGGAGAGCAATATTCAGTTGGCATTGCTCTTTGGTGGTATTGATCAAACCATGACGGCAGAGGTTAGCTTTACTGACCACTATGGTGAGGATAAAAAATACACCGTTGCCGGCAGCGAGTTTGAGCCTGTGACCTACAAGGGAGAGGCTTGCTATTCCATCACGGTAGATAAACTGGTCGTAGCAGATGGCAGACAGCCTGTTTCCATTACGGTGAAGGACGCCGACGGCAATGTTGTGGCCTCTGCTACCGACAGCGTGGAAAGCTATATTGCACGAATGAGC
>JAZRRS010000035.1:0-3281 GCA_045651005.1 Faecousia sp. | reverse complement strand
CTACCAGTGGTACTACTCTGACAACGGTACTAAATGGTACACCACCAGCAACGAAGGCAACAAGACCGCAACCTTGACTGCAAAGGTCAAGAATGGCCGTATGTATAAGTGCGCCTTGGTGGGTCTTAGCGACGGCTTGGTACAATACACAGAGGTCGCTACCGTCACTGTGATTGCTGTTCAGTAATCTATCCATCGCAAATCGCATATTTCCTAAGGGAGGGGCATTGCCCCTCCCTTTTTATACGCGGATTTGGTTGTGCGCCATTGTTTCTGCAAAAAGCCGCTGTGAGAATTTTCTCACGGCGGCACAGTCTTTCAAAAACTATGTTTTTTGAAAGACTGCAGAGGTCAAAGGAGGCGTCAAGATAAGCAATTCGACCCCGAAGTGTATGGGGATACACGAGAGGGGAGAATTGCGCAATAAGTCAAAATGCCTTGCGCAGCAAATATTTTTAAACTCCGCATCCGTCAAAACCAAAAGGCCTTGCCACATTCTCCCCAAGGAGAAGTTTTTTGTTGTGTCATCCCACTTTTTGACGGTTGACGGCTTTTTTGACACTCTGAAGGGAGGGGCAATGCCCCTCCCTTTTTGCGCATAGTTATAAAACAATAAAAAATTATTGACAAACGATAAATAAGGTGATACCATACCTGTGGAAAGGGGAGATCATCCTTGAAAAAAACTGTAAATTCCATTACTGCGACTCTGTTCGCAAATCGTGTGGTAGCACTGCTGCTGGTGATGCTGCTGTTTACTCTGCCGATGCTTTTGGACTGGTATTGCCAATACCGGGCACTGACTGACAGTGAGCGTATGGCACTGACAATTGCGTTTTATTGCTGCGCTGTATTTGTGGGCATTGCTCTTTTGAAGATGGACACCCTTCTGCGAGCAATCGGCAGGGAAGAGGTATTTGTCCGGGAGAATGTGCGGCGCATCAGTACTGTCCGCTGGTGCTGTGTTGCTACCTGTCTGATCTGCATTCCGGCTGCCTTCTGCTATTATCCGCTGGTATTCTTGGTGATCATTATGGCGTTTCTGTCCTTGGTGGTCAGTGTGGTATGCCGGGTTATGGATGCCGCCGTATCCATCCGGGAGGAGAACGAGCTGACGGTGTAAGGAGGAACAGCGAATGTCAATTGTGATCAATTTGGATGTAATGCTGGCCAAGCGAAAAATGAGCTCCCTGGAGCTTGCCCAAAAGGTGGGTATTACACAGGCAAATTTGTCCATTCTTAAGACAGGAAAGGCAAAAGCGGTTCGTCTCAGCACCATGAACGAGATATGCCGTATTCTCCAATGCCAGCCCGGTGACCTGTTTGAATATGTGGAGGACTGAATATGGACTACAATCATCCTTGGCAGAACGCTTACCCGCCTGTACCACCACAGATAGAACCGCCCCTTAGCTTTTCTGCGGGAAAGCGAGAAGTTATATTTGGTTTGATGATACTGCTAAGCAGTTTGCTACTTAGCAATTTTACCCTGTATGGTGGCTTTAACCTTGGCTTTGCTGTGGGCGTTATCGCCTGTATTGCCTGTAGCTTTTCTTATCTGCTGGTTTCCGGACATAAGCCCACGATCTACAGCGGCAGCTTGCTTTTTTTGAGTGCGGTCATTGCTACCGCCTTTGCCCGATCCGATGACGGCTTTGTAAAATTTGTGATGGTGTGCTTTCTTTTGGTCAGTATAAATCTGGGTCTATGTCTGATGGCAGGTCAGAATCTAAGACCCGCCGGCTCTATTCGGTCTCTTCTGGATGCCCCCCGCGCTGCCTTTACCCTTGGATTTGGCGGCTTAGGCCCAGCATTTCGGGGAATCGGTGAGGGATTTCACCGCAGCGGCAATGCAGGCAAAAAAGGCGGTGCGTTCCTGCTGGGACTTTGTCTATGCGTACCGGTGTTGGCAATTATGATCCCGTTGTTGATCCGTGCGGATGCGGCATTTGACGGATTGATGCAGATGCTTCCGGAATTTAAAATGGAAGAAGTTTTCTCTACAGCAATGGTGGGCAGCACCCTTTGTTGCGTCCTCTATACTCGCGGTACAGCGTTGCACCACAAGCCCAAAAGCACGCCAAAAGCCTGCACAGGAAAGGGGATTCCTACCATCACCGTGAACACAGTTTTGTGGGCAGTGTGCCTTCTGTATGTGGTGTATCTGCTCAGTCAGCTGGCGTACCTGTCCGGCGGCTTTGCCGGAATCCTGCCTGAGGGCTTCTCCACCGCCGAATACGCAAGACGTGGTTTTTTTGAAATGTCCTGTCTTTGCGGTGTCAATCTGACGGTAACGGTGCTGGCATTGGGACTGATTCGCAAGGAGAAGAATGCGCCGCTGATGACTCGAATATTGTGCTTGTTTATTTGTCTTTTAAACCTGTTTTTGGTGGCAACAGCCGGTGCAAAAATGTTTATGTACATCGGCACCTACGGACTTACCCGTCTTCGGATGCTGACCCAAGTGATTATGCTGTTTATGGCAGTGACCACAGTGGTGCTGGCTGTGTGGTTGTTTGTGCCAAAGCTGCCATATATGCGTGTGGTGCTTTTGGCGGCACTGGTGCTGGGTGCTGCTACCATATGGGCAGATGTGAACACCCAGGTTGCGTGGTACAATGTGGATGCTTACCTTACAGGAAAACACGAGACTGTGGATGTGGCACACCTGAATTCCCTAGGCAATGCTGCCATTGAACCGCTGAAGCGCCTGGAACAGGAGGCACCGGATCCTGTGACCCGCAAACAGGCAGCACGCTATCTGGAAATGAAGAAGGAAACCATCGACGACTTCCGGGAGTGGAATTATGTAAACCATAAAGCGAAAACACAGGAATGAGAATCCCCATTTAGCGGGCAATGCGTGCACGACGCATTTGTTTCGTGACATTCATTTGCTCGGTAACGCTGCATCCCTTTCAAATTCGTATTTATCGCTGTGCTTGATGTGCGCTCCGTCCGTTGTAGGGCGGGGTTATAACCCCGCCGACGCACCGATTATAGCTGACAATTTATCAATAGTGGGTCGGTGGGGTCACAGACCCCACCCTACAAAGAGAGCGCTAAATTGGAATTTATCGGGCAGCTGTGGATGGTGCTCCGCACCATAGCTTCCCCCGGGGGGAAGCTGTCACGGCTAAGCCGTGACTGCAGAGGAATGGGGGCGATCATCTTAGATATTGCTTGCAGCTGCAGGCTTTTTGTTAAGTTTCCGTGCACGCCATTCCTCTCCCGTCAGCTTCGCTGACACCCTCTCCCCGGGAGAGGGTATTGGGTCGGTG
>JAZRRS010000034.1:0-3564 GCA_045651005.1 Faecousia sp. | reverse complement strand
AATCGAACCCATGTTACCGCCGTGAAAGGGCGGTGTCTTAACCGCTTGACCAACGGGCCTGGTAGCGGCGACCTGATTCGAACAGGTGACATACCGGGTATGAACCGGCTACTCTACCAACTGAGTTACGCCGCCATATTTTCAGCAATACTGAAAATCAGCTTCGTTATTATATATGTAGTATTGCCGTTTGTCAAGAGAAAATGTTTGAATTTTTCGTATTTTTTTGGAAAACCTCTTATTGAGGTGAAGAGATTTGGCTATTTGGAAAAAAACCGTGTTGTTTGCCGCCGGAGGATGTGCTTATATGGGATTGGAGCTTTTGTGGCGTGGGTGGACGCACGGCAGTATGTTTTTTGCAGGAGGCAGCAGTTTTCTGCTGTTAGGAGGAATGAACAAACACCCGGCACCGCTTTTGGTCAAGGGGTTGGTGGGGGCGACAGCCATCACCTCCGTGGAGCTTCTGACCGGTCTTTTGGTGAATCGACGGTATGGGGTGTGGGATTATCGGCGGATGCCGCTGAATTTTCGAGGTCAGGTGTGCCTGCCCTTTTTTCTGTTGTGGATTCCCGTCAGCCTTGGGGCGATGGTGCTTTATAAAGTCGCAGAGAAACACATTTAAATTCAGATTTATCTTTCTGTCATTCTGAGCGCAGCGAAGAATCTCCATCGTAAAACACTGCCATTTGGATCCTTCGACTTCGCTCAGGATGACACACCGCCAAAAGCGATGTGTCAAATTGAAATATAAAAACAAATCGGGTGTGCCGTAGCACACCCGGTTTTTTATTTTTTTCCTTGAATGCTGTTGATCTCGTGGATAAAACCGTTGACGTCCTGGAAACGACGGTACACCGAAGCGAAGCGAATATAGGCGACCTCGTCCAAAGGACGGATGCGTTCCAGCACCATTTCACCGATCTTGTCGGTGCTGACCTCCCGTTCCAGAGAGTTCTGAATGGTCTGTTCGATCTCTGTGGTGATGCGGTCCAGATCGGCAGTTTCCACCTGCCGCTTGTCAAAAGCACGCACCATACTCTGCATAATCTTGTTCCGGTCAAAGCCTTGACGGGCGCCGTTGCGCTTAACAACAATAATGGGCAGGCTTTCCACGATCTCATAGGTGGTAAACCGGCGCTGACAGGCAAGACACTCACGGCGGCGGCGAATGCTCAAACCGTCTTCGTTGTGTCGGGAATCTACGACTTTGCTTTCCGTATCGCCGCAAAAGGGGCATTTCATTGGAAATCAACTCCATTTCCGTGGTAATTTATCCATATTATAACAAAAGAACCCTCCACTGTCAATGTTCCCCTTGTGTTTCCGGTTTTTCTGGGGTACAATAGAGGAAATCGAAAGGAGTAGGCTTATGAAAAAACCGATCCTGTATTTTCTTTGGGGCTTCTTTTACCTGCTGTGTGCCTTTGTCAGCAACGTGCAGCTTCCCACGGAGAGCCAGAGTGTGGCAATGCTGGTGCTGTCGTTTGTGTTTTTTGTGCCGCCGGTCATCCTTTTGTGGGATGCTTTGAAGAAAAATGATAAAAAGACGCTGATGCTTCTGCGGCTTTTCAGTATCCTGTCGCTGAGTCTGACCCTTGTGGCGCTGATCGCCAACTTTGCTTCGGTGAATGCTTCGGATACCGCAGGCACAGTGCTCCACCAAGTGCTGATTTTTGCTTCCGTGCCCATGCTGTGCAGCCGCCAGTACGCTTTGAGTATGTTCCTTTGGGCGTGTCTTTTGATGCTTTCCACTCCCAGACTGTGGCGGAAAAAATAGGCGTTTGGACAGCTATGCTGTCATTCTGAGGAGCTGTGCGACGAAGAATCTCCTACAAGTACGAAGGAGATCCTTCGACTCCGCTGCGCTGCGCTCAGAATGACCGTTTGATAAACCATCAATTTCTCAATCTACCAGGTCGAAGGTGATTACTGTGTTGTAATTGCCTTCGGCTTTTTCTGTCAATTCGTGTTTGATGGCGTTCTGGATGGCGGTCTTTTTATCGGTCATTTCGTGCGGCAGAGCCACATCGAAAATCAGATTGCTGTGACCTGTGCCTTGCACCATACGAAAATCGTGGATGGAGACCCGGGGATCAAAATTCTGCACCGCCTCGGCAACCAATGTGCGCAAGGCATCCAGCCGGGGGTCGTCGGTGACCACGGGATCATAATGGATCACCAGATGGATGTTGTGTTTTTCGTAGCAAAGGCGTTCCAGATCGTCGATGATCTCGTGGCAAACCAGGGGATCCTGCTTCTGATCCATTTCCACGTGAATGCTGGCAAACCGCTGACCCGGACCGTAATCGTGGACCATCAGATCGTGCCAACCCAAAACACAGCAGTTGCCGGTGACGGTCTCCACAATATATTGCCGCAGCTCCGGACTGGCGGCTTCGCCCAAAAGGGGGTTGATGGTCTGTTTTCCCAGGGCAACTCCACTGTAGAGGATAAACAGTGCCACAGCCATACCCATCCAGCCGTCCACAGGCAGCCGGGTAAAATATTCCACCAGTGCAGACAAAAGCACGGCGGTGGTGGCAATGCAGTCGTTCCGGGAATCGGCGGCGGTGGCAAGCAGAGTTTGGGAGGAGATGTGGTTTCCCAGCTTCCGGTTAAACAGGCACATCCACAGCTTCACCAGCACCGATGCGCCCAGGATCCCCAAGAGGGGCAAAGACAGCTCCACCGGTGCGGGATGCAGGATCTTATCCAAAGAGGTTTTGGCAAGCTCGAAGCCGATGACCAGGATCAGACCGGCAACAGCCAGACCGGAGAGATACTCAAACCGGGCGTGACCGTAAGGGTGCTCACTGTCTGCCGGTTTTTCCGCCAGCTTGAAGCCAACCAGCGTAAGAATGGAGCTGGCAGCATCGGAGAGGTTGTTCATAGCGTCGGCGGTGATGGATACTGCACCGGATACGATGCCCACGAAAAGCTTAGCTGCCGCCAGAAGCAGGTTGCACAAAATGCCAACAGTGCCGGAGAGCTTGCCGATGGCACTTCTGACCTTGGGATCTTTTGCATTGTGGCTGTTTTTGATAAACAGGCGAAGGAAAAGCTTTGTCATAAATATCTCCCTTAAATTCGTATTTATCGGGCGGCAGTGCCGCCGGACAATGCGTGCACAGTTCTGTGGTGATCGTTCCATTGATTGCTCGGTAACGCTGCATCCTCTTCAAATTCGTATTTATCGTGCAGTTATGGATGGTGCTCCGCACCATAGCTTCCCCCGGGGGGAAGCGGTCACGGCAAAGCCGTGACTGAAGAGGAATGCGGGCGATCATCTTAGATATTGCTTGCAGTTGCAGGCTTTTATTAAGTTTCTGTGCACGCCATTCCTCTCCCGTCAGCTTCGCTGACACCCTCTCCCCGGGAGAGGGTATTGGGTCGGTGCATCCGACAAACAGCCCGCTAAATTGACAGTTTATCAAACTGTCATCCTGAGCAAAGCGAAGGATCTCCATCGAAAAAATGCGCAGTATTGAAGGAGATTCTTCGTCGCTGCGCTCCTCAGAATGACAGCATACCTGCCCGCTAAATTGAAATTTGAAGTTCGCAAAA
>JAZRRS010000033.1:0-11254 GCA_045651005.1 Faecousia sp. | reverse complement strand
CCGACTGTATCTTGGCTTTTCCTCTCCCCACAAAGCAGGCTTTGTGGGGTCCCCTTTTTCATCTGCCACCGGCGGCAGTCGGCTCGCTCCCCATCAAGGGCTAATTGCTAACAATAAAACTGCCACTCTTTGGAGTGGCAGTTTTTTGTTGCAATTCGCCCAATGAATTGCCCTCACGGGCATGAATTGGCTGCGCCATGATTTGCCTTCGGCATGAATTGCGCTATCGCGCATTTTTGTGGGCAATTCAATTCATGGAGCGCAGCGAGAAATCATGCTGCAAAGCGGCAATTCATGACACAAAGTGTCAATTCATCCCGTGGAGCAATCCAAGGGGATTTTTGTATGCTTGTTGCAATAATTTGCTAAACAAGTTATAATATAGCAAAATAAAAGTTTATACTGAAAGGATAATTAATTATAATGCGTGATAAAGATTTCTTAGGAAACACTAAATTTACGCCAGGCGAGATATTTGATTTTATTATCGCATCACAAACCCCTTTTTCTTTTGCTACTATCACTTCAAAAGAATATGCAACTTATTCAATCCCAGAAAAAAACTTTTTCTTTCGTTTTAATAAGTATTATGGTGATGATTATAACAATATACTTCATCAAGCATCTGAATGGGTTATGAAAGTTGTACGAACAGAAAAATGGGACCCATCAATATATGACGAAACAGAAAAAACAGATATATTTTTTCTAGAAATTAATCCTAAACGTATTTTAGTTAAAGACAACTCCTTTGCGGGATTGATTAGCTATAAGAATAGCCTTCCTTTTTATGAAATACATTATGGTTTGATCGAAGATTATAAAAATGAACCTGTATTTTGTTGGTGCCATGATGGATTTGGAAGTTCAGACCATGATATGATGTATACGGATAAATATTATCTTATGAGAAAAAGTGACAAGAAATAATTATAAACTAATTTATTTCCCACTTTTGCGGATAGCACCACAGGCTCCCCTGTTGCGGTGCCTGATAAAATCTTCGGGCTTACGCTGATCCTCGATTTTATCGACCGCTGCCACTCGCTTCGTCAAAGCACAAGTTACAATGCTCCATTTTCCGCAAGCGGAAAATTCCGACTGTATCTTGGCTTTTCCTCTCCCCACAAAGCAGGCTTTGTGGGGTCCCCTTTTTCATCTGCCACCGGCGGCAGTCGGCTCGCTCCCCATCAAGGGCTAATTGCTAACAATAAAATGCCGGCCTTCGGGTCGGCATTTTTCTTGACAACATTCCGTTGGCTTGTTATGTTATATATAGAAGGCGTTGCCGATTCGTCGGTCACTGCGGCATGTAAAGTCCGTTGGGCGCCTTCTGAATCAGCAGGACTAACCGTAGAAGTGGGTTCTACATAGTGGTCTGCTGTTTTCCTTTTTGTGGCCGGCATAGCAGGTGTTAGTTGGGAACCGGAAAAAAGTAACTGAAAGAGTATTTTTTTGAATTTTATCAGGGAGAGATTTTAATGGAAACAAAATATAAAGTAGAGCTGTTGTGCGGTCAGGACATGAAAATGCATTGCGGCACATGGGATGACTTTTCGGAAGCCCAAAAATGCATGGAAGAACAAATCGTTAAAATGCTGGCCTTTGAAGGGAAGATGAAAGCAGATTGGGAAGAACTGCTATGCGAGTTGCCCCTGCCCATTGCCAACATCTTGAGAAGCTATGCAAAAACAGGCCGTGCCCAGCCGACAGGCGATCTGGAAGGTGAAACTGCCAATTATACATATTCTCTTGAGGATGGACATCTGGAAGTTCTTAACCGTATGCATCAGGGAAAATATATCAAAGCGGATGTGCTATATATTACAATTTCTAATGTTGGACTTGATGAAGACGCTTTCTTCTTGGATACCATTTTTAGCGTTCAGTACAACAAAGATTTTATAGGCGTTTCCCTTGAAGAGATCGTTTAAGAATAATGCGCCTTGCTAACAATCAGCGCCCCGTATCGAAAGGATACGGGGCGCTTTTCTGATTTTTCGTTCCAAAGTCCTTTTTATCGGACACAAGGTGTGATATACCGTATTCAAGCGACCTTTATGACAGATGCTTTTCCAATCTGCTGCGAAGGCTTGTTATATCACTCAAAAGATACTTTGTTCTGGAATCCTCTGGGCCGAGTGTTTCGTAAAACTCGGCATATTTTTCCTCTGCATATTTCAGCGCCTCTTGCCAATCCTCTATTTTGCCTGAGCAACACGCACGATACTTCAATTCCGTTAAATCATAAAAAAATCCATCGCCATGTTGATGCGCCTTATAGCGAACAGCTTGACTCACCCAGTGCGAAAAATTGATAACATCGTATTGCGCATAATAGTAGGAAGATAATTTTTGCATTGCTTCCAATACATTTGCATTTGCAGCAGATGTGATTAGTTCAAGGCCAAGCTCACGGTTGACTTCTACATCGATGCCTTCCAGGTAGGCAAGACCAATCAAAAAATTATGTTCGGGACTATTCTCATCGGCAGAGGTTGCAACTTTTTGGATTGCCGTCAACAACAGATCCTTAAAAGCTATATCATCCCTGGGATCTGCGCAGTTAGGAATATCTTTGTATTTTTCTTTCAGCGCATCCCGGTCGGTTGGCACCATCTCAACCGGTAAAATCGTTTTTTTGGATTTTCTCGCTTCCGGATACTCCACGCCCATTACAAAATTGGGGTTACCATTTGGTTCTTCCAATACATTCGGCGTAACCAGCAGCGCAAATAACTGGCTGTCATGAAGCGCTTTTTGGATGGTGTCGCTGAAATTTTCTCCCGGGGTCAAAAACTCGTCATACCAGATGGCTATGTCCCTGCATTCCGGGTTTTGGTGAATCATTTTCATCAATTCATTGGCATAGCGACGATCCTTTTTCCGGTAGCTAAGAAAAATATAAGCATCAAAAGCAGCACGAACCCGCTTTGCCATTTCAGGGCTGATGATAACGCAGTCCAAGTATTTTTTAAGCTTGTCCTCATACCGCACCTGCGTGCCGTCTTGACTGTTGGGATCGATAAACTGCCGTTTGTCAAACTTTTCGGGTTGGGAATAAAGTTCCTGGATATTGCTTTCCATCATTATGGGCAGAATGGGAATTCGTTGTTGCTTGGCATAAGCAATATCCCGGTCCATTGCCCGGTTTGGTTGTGTTAACAAGCGATGCGTTATAGGTACAACAAACAAATTCATTTGACTCAGGCTTATCTCCAACTCATCTTGGGAAATTTCTGCTGTCATGTCTTTTGCAAAGTAAATTGCACAATCATGTGTTCTGTGAATATCCTCTTGTATTTTCTTAAAAAACAGACAGAAATCATCCGGATGGCATGTAAAATATACTCTAGGCTTTCCCTTCGGATCATCATTGTGCCTTGTGCTATAACCAAAAAGCGTCATGTGGTTTTCCTCCCGTGTATCTTATATGACATATTATATATGCTTTTATAAAGCATTTCAATGAGATTTCTCCGGCACAATACATACAAATTTATTCAGTTGTAATATAACCACGAAAGACAATCCCCCGGTCTTTTTGCTTCGCAAAAATCCAGCCCCCTTTGCACAAGGGGGCCTTTTAAAAGTCCTTTCTATCGTACAGATTGGGTGCTATACTGCAATCAAGAGGTGATGTAAATGACAGATTTTTCTAAAAAATCAGAAGCAATGAAGTACTTTGATTCTATTTTAGAAAATTTAAAACAGCTAAAAATTACTGCAATATCTACATTTTGTCCCATGTCCTGGAATCACCAAAGCGGCTATCGCATTTATAGCACGGACACAAATGTATATATTTTGTTTGAAAATGAATCCTGCCTGGTAATTGCGTATCCTTTCATTGATGCTTTGGATGTTGAATTCAGAAAAATAACATCATTAGAGAAGAATCATTATAAACTACAGGAAAAAGATTGCTTTAATACCATTGATGATATTTCCGATCTTTATACCGGAAAAGTGTATCAAATGGAAAATTGTAATTTAGAGTACGGAAGTATAACCAGTGTTTCGTTCCGGCCTGTAACAAAGAAATACAGCAAGTGGATAGATGGAGATACTGCTTTTGTATCACCGACTGCAGAAACATATGATGAAATCAAATTTTCTATGAGCAACGGAAAAAGTTTCGTTATTTGCCCGGATGATGCAGAAGCGGATGGTTATACGTTGTTTTGGTCGGAGGATGCCATCGAATCAATAACAAAAAAGTGATTTCCCTCTTTTGCTGATAGCGCCCCTGTCGCCCCTGTTGTTTTTAAGCCTCCCTTGTGTAAAGGGGCTTTTGTAGGGGCCGATGTGGTCATCGGCCCCTACAAATTTCTTAAAAAGTCCTTTCTATCGTACCGATTGCGTGCTATAATCGCATCAAGAGGTGTGGAAAATGTATACATATAAAATCACTGGCATAGCAGAAACGGACAACTGGATATATATTAAATGCAACGAGGAAGATAGCGTTAGTGAAAATGAACCCTTTGTTGAGTTAGTAAAATATATTACGAAGAAGTGGAATAATGACGAATGGCAAGGAAAAATATCTTCCGTAGGTGAAGCACGATATAAAGTTAAAAATGACCCTGTTGATTTAATATACCAATGGGATGATTTGTTTGGGATTGTTTTTGAGTACAAGAATAGCACCAAACCAAATGAGGTCAAATCTTTTATTGCAGCTAACTATAATATATATTGATTCCCACTTTTGCCCATCGCAGCATAGGCTGCGATTAAGGGCTAATTGCGAACAATAAAATACCGGCCGGTCGGTCGGCATTTTTTGTGGTTATTGCAAATCCAGGAAGTTGTTGTATAATAAAAAAGACCGTGCGCCAAGGGAAATCCGCAGCAGCCGGCATCACTTTGGAGGGGGAAACCTTATGTTCAGTATTTATGATGGCGTATTGAAAATTGTTGGTCCCAAGGAAACAATCAACGAACTGAAGGCCTTGGTTGCAGAAAAAGACAAAGCGCGCCTGGTAGAAACCTGCGATGGCGCTTATGCATCGATCACCACATCCTATTGGTGGGATCTGCCTACATACGAGTGGGCTGAGAAGTATCCCCAATGTGAATTTTTTATCAGCCATGGTCTTGGCAAATACGGTGGCTGCCAGACCGATTATAGCAAACCCGGCGAAAGCACATGGATCCAAGATAACGTCGAAACCCATTCAGACGGAACGATGGACAGAGAATGGAACGATGACATTGATTTTGTGCTTTTCCAGGGCAAATATAATACATCCACCATCGAGATCCATTTAAAAAATGGCAACCCCCTGTGCTATAGTCAGGCAGCGCCTGTGACCGCGCGTTTTGAGGAGCTGAAAAACACACCCTTAACCCTCAGCTTTTTGGCAAATGCATGCTGCAATCGCCTGGCCAGGGCAAAACGCAGAGAGTTTGCGGAAAGCATGAGAAGCACCATCGGCAATTTGGATCAGATCACCAGGATCGTTGTGAGAGATACCGTCAAAAAGGGGGACATTCCAAAAGCTACCGCCAAAATGCTGCCGGATCCTTCCCTTTCGCTATTTGTTTATAGCTATAGCAGCGTGAGCGCAGAGTGCGTGTTTGACTTTGCAGCCAACACATTGACCAAAACCGAAAAAACCGTTGTGACGGCGCCGCAGTTTGCTGATTCTGATTTTTCCTATACAGAATACCCGGTAAGTTGCAACCAGGCAGATACTGTGGATATTTGCGGCATCGCAGGCAAAGACCAGGTGGATCTGTCCTTCTTGCCGAAAGATGAGCATACCTGCATCTGCACCATGTGCCTGTCTGACAACGAAACCATCGTTGTACCGGAAACAGCAGCGGGAAAAGTCACGGGACTAGACATAAAATGCTTTATCAATCTGAAAAACACAAAAAAAGTGATTCTGCCCAACACCATCACCTCTTTTGGCACAGGCAACTTTACCGGCTGCAAAAAGCTCAAGAGCGTAGTATTCGCAGATGCCCCGGACAGTGATGAAGATTTGATTCTGCGTAAGAAGGCGACGCTGAAGGGTCTGATCACCTTGCGCGATACTTACACGGTTCCGGAGGATATCACGGAGATCGACAAATTCGCATTTTCCAATTGTCCCAAATTAAAGCGTGTTGTTCTCCACAGTGGTGTGAAGCGGCTGCTCAACGATGCCCTGGCAGGCTGCAAGACCTTGAAGACCATCGTTTTGCCTGACAAAATGGAAAAAATCAATATAACCGCTTTGATCCTTGGCAATATTAAAGAAATTGTCCTGGCAGACGGCCGCAGCATTGCCATTCATGATCCTTATATGCTGGATGCGCTGACACAGAGTGAGGGCGTATTTACCTTCTCTTATAAGACCGCGGCACAGAATTTAAAGAAAGCCTCCGGTGAAGTGGCACGCTTTAAAATTGCAAAGGAGTTGCTGCTGGAGCATACCGAGGCACTGGCTGAGAGCCTGTCCGATGTGGCGGAATTCGTTTTGCAGTATAGCATTGCCAAGGGCGACAGTGAAACCATAAGCAATGTTTTTGAAAGAAAGCTCCCCTTGAAATTGGATCTGAACAAGCTGGCGGAGCAGGCAAACCGCGCCGGAAAAACAGATTTGGCGGCAATGATTTTGTCCTTCCGTGGAGAAGAAACCGTGGAAGCCAAGACTGTGATGCGTACAGAAACACCTGCGCCCAGAATCCCCTGGCAGAAATACATAAAGGTTCGCTTTGAGAACGGCAAGGCCTATTCTTACTTCTGTTCTTTCGATGTGAAGGTGGGCGACAAGGTATTTGTCCCCGGAAAGATGGCAGGTATGCCCGGTGAAGTGATTGAGCTGATCGAGGCATGCCCTTCTGGTCGCGCTGCAGCCTTTACGCTTTCCGTGGAAAGCGCATTCAATGTTACCGAGGTAGATGTCAATAATTTTGACCTGTAAAACCCGATCCCCGTTTCACAAAACCGCCCATCCCCCGATGGGCGGTTTTTGATTGCTATTTATTTAAGATTGTAAACTGCCACCTTCGGGCGGCGATTTTTGTTGGCCGTTAGGATTGCCTGCGATTGTAGGGACCGGCGTCCCCGACGGTCCGCTTATTTCAATTTTTTTGATATTACATGCCGTCAGAAAGCAGGGCCTGCTTGTTATGTTGGAACTTTTGTGATATGCTTTGTATATCGGTTCAAAATATTTTAGGAGTGTTTGTATAATGTTAAAATATTATCAGGTTTTCATCAGCTCCGCTTCAAAGGGATTTTCTGATATACGGAGTAATATTATAACAAAAATGCTTA
Source organism: Faecousia sp. (assembly GCA_045651005.1). Lineage (GTDB taxonomy): Bacteria > Bacillota > Clostridia > Oscillospirales > Oscillospiraceae > Faecousia. The sequence continues at coordinate 3,978 of JAZRRS010000033.1, read as the reverse complement.
AGCAGAACAAATTCTTCCCGATCGCGATGGAACATATGGCCGCAGAAAGCAGCACCTTCGATATGCTTTATAGCTATATGGAATCTTCCGATATGTGCTTACTGTTATTGGGCGATGAGATCGGTACTAAATTAAAAGGCGCTACGCAGAATATCACAAGCCAAAGTGTATGGAATGCATTAAACGCCTACAAAGAAAAATATCAGATCGACGACATCGGCGAAATGACCTATACCGAGGTGGAGTATGCCTTTGCGCAGTATCTGAATATCGGGGTCATTCCCTTTGTCAAAAAGTCGGTCGTCAGCGCCTGCGAAGGCCCCGACCCGGATAAGGATCTGCTGCGGTTTTACAACGCCATCAGCAGCAAAGGCGCGTACAATACATTTATCACCGCGCCGGAGCCGGACGATGTGGTGACCGCCTTGAACAGGCACATTTTGATCCACCCGGAACTGATGGGCTGGATTAAAGAAAAAGACAGCGCCATTTTTAAATCTACCATCAGCGCCGGAATTATCGATGTTTCTTTGGATGGGTTCCTCTCCAGAGAAAAGCTCAAGGGCTGGTTAACTACCGCAAGCGAACTCAAATTGTGTTATACAACAGGGCGCGCATTCATTCTGTCCAACAGTGATCTGCTGGTAGAGTTCATATTAAACGGCGGAAACATAAAATTACTGTGCTGCAAGCCCAAATCCCAATCCCTTTACGACATCCAGAACATTGAAGAAAAAATATACGGAAACAGAGAGCAAATACACGCCGAGTTTTTCGATGTATATAACGAACTGAAAAATGTTTACAACAGGGCCAAGAAAATCAGCGAAGCCGGCAAAAATAAGCCTTTGGGAAAAATTCAAATCGGCTTTTTGTCCACCTTGTTAAGGTCTTCTTTTTTGATTTGCGAAAACACCGTCGAAGGTACACAAAACGGCTGGTTTACCATCACCCTGCCTCCTGCCAAATCCAAAGAGACCGTTTCTTTCGAGTTTGTTTCCGCGGATAATACGCTCTGCGAAAACAATCTGCTAAGCAGAAGCAACACCTATTTTGAATACGCCTGGAATTACGCCATCGAAAACAACGATTTGCTGGATATTGAAACGACGGCAAACATTGGGTTTGAAGCCAAAAAAGAGGTGGCAGCCGATCTTGATTATTGGTATGAAAAAGAAAAAATCGCAAAAGCCAATATGAAAAAGAGAAAAAGAAAAAAGAATATTCTCATCGAGGTGGCGGCCCAGCATCCCCTGGAGGATGGGTTGTATCCCGGCGCAGAATTTTCTAAACGGCTCGATTTTGCAATTGGATTGTACGATGAATATCGCGGCCTGGGCTTTGGCGTGAAAATTTTCGTGCCGGGTAGTGTTCACCTGGATTTTGACGGCGTTGCAGATGAGGTTTCTTTAAGCAAAGCAGGTTGTACCTATCTGGAAGAGAAGGGCATCCCCACGGAGAATATTCTGGGCGAGCATTACAATTCCCTTTATGACGATCGGCGAAATCATAAAGGTGTTTACAATACGGCGGATGAATGTTATGTGGCATCGAAAATATTTTTCGAGGAAGAAAATGATTTTTGTCAGTTATTTTCCGTATGCTCGCCTAATCAGCTGATGCGAAAAACTTTATTTTACGCCGAATTTGGCATCGTACCCCAAGTTTTCACTGTGCCGTCCACAAATTTGTATCATAATTTCTTTCATGAGCTTCTTGTCAGTGTGCCTTATATCCTTGAGGAAGACCACGATTATCAGGGACCCAATTCAAAAGAAGCCATCCGAACCAGACGGGAGCGTTTGCCCGGGTATGATCAGGCATAAACGCAGCTCCTCCGCAGTTCCCCATTCCCCACTGGGCTGCCACTTGCGAACAATAAAATGCCGACCGACCGGGCGGCGTAGCACAATGGAACCAAGAGGTTAAAAATGCGTGTAAGATTTTTAGGAAACATTGATACCGTTGCTTTGGTAAAAGACAAAGTGTATGATGTTATAGCCATTGAAAAAGGCTGGTTTCGCATCATGACAGAATTGGAAGAAGATTATTTATTTCCACCTGAACACTTTGAAATGATAGCAGAGCCCCCCTCTTTTGCGCCACCCACCCCAGTCTGCAATTAAGGGCTAATGAAACCAATAAAATCGCCGCCTGATCGGTGGCGGTTTTGGAAAAAGCTTGACAAATTTATTTGCACTCAATTATAATTTAAGTCACATATTAAAAGGAGGTATTCCCCTATGAATGAGAAAGAACAAATTTTGGAATTGGTTGCCGCAAAGGAAGCCGCATTTCGCGCGGAACCCCATAGCGGTACTGCTTGCGAGCTGCTGAATGCCTACCAGACCGCCGCGAACTACGAAAGAACCAGCGGCGCCGGCTATGACGCAGAGCTTTCCTGGCTGAAAAAGGCCTGCGAGGTGGCAGAACAGGACGTTCAGATCCTGCCCTGGTTTGCCAGCCTGTGGGATGCTGCCATGATGTGGAATGCCATCGCTGAGTTTTCCAGCCGGAACCACCAGCTGCGCGATGCCCTGGCCCAGTACGAAAAAGCAATGGCTTATCTGAAGCGGATCCTGGATGAGAAAATGGAGTCCATCAATGATGCTTGCAAGCCCGAGCAGGTGCTGGCCGCCATCACCGAGCGCTACCAGGAACTGAAAAACCGGATGAACTGATTTTTATAGCCGCCTGGGTCGCCCCGGGCGGCTATTTGCTTCTTGATCGAAAAAGCAAGCGCGTTGACTTTTGAAAACCGGAATGGTAAGATGAAAATAGCGGCGCATTGCGCCAAAAAAGGAGGAACTTGCAAATGGCAAAAATTGAGTACCTTGTGGGAGAACGGAAGCACAGATATTCCGATGAATACTCTTATTATGCCCTCGGATACGGATATTCTTATTCTGAGTCCTCTTTTTTGCAGACCCTGGGCCGTGACGGCTGGGAATTGGTCAGCTCTTCCGGCTCCACAATGCGGTTCAAGCGTGTGGTAGAGGAAGATGACCCGTACGATTTCCAGCCGGAAAGCGCCGGGCTGCAGATCCCGGACCCCATCGATTACAGCCAGCAGCTAGGTAGCATTGTCCATATTTTATCCACCGGCTTTTTGGCCCTGGACGAACGGCTGGCTACACTGCAAAAGCAGCAAATGATTTTGACAGGCCTGCTGCAATCGCTGGCTGAAAAAATCTGCCCGGATGCTCCCTTTGTCCAAAGTCTGCAGGCAGAATTGGCCGCAGCCTCCAAGGAGCAGGCTGCGCCTGTGACCATTGCCGGGGAAACCTTTGCGGAAGATCCCAAAATTGCCGGTTTTGCAGACGAGCATATGGAACTGATCATGAAGGGCTACGAAGAGGAAGATAAATCTCTGAATCTTTTCGCCGTTTTGGTTGGTTTTGGCTTCACCTTACCCCTGCAAACACCCAAGGATCACCAGCGCTATATGATGAAAGCCCTTTACCGGTACTACGAAAAGCATACTGACGAGAAGCTCGCAGAGTGCTATACCGCTGCGCTGCAAAAGGCCTCCCGGTACTTATCCTCCCCGGAAAGCATCCAACAGCTCAATGGCGCCACCAAGGCCTCTCTGACCATTGCAGAAGCCGCCGATACCTTCTTTAACATCGCCATCACCCAGCTGGAATTTGAAAAGCAAAGCATCGCCCCCTTCAAGGTCAGCCAGGTGGCAGATTTTGTGAAAGCCTTCGTTGAGCATATGCTGACTGAACCGACAGTCCTGTCGGATGATGCGCTGACCGCCAAAATCAAAGCCTATTTGGCCACCCTGCATCAAATCTCTCAGGAAAAGCCCCAATAAAAGAAATAACCCCCAGCTAAGGGCGGTACACCATAGTGATAAAATGGTTTTGAACGATCCCTTTTCCGCTTAACTGCACAAAAAAATCCCGAAATGCGTTAGCATTCCGGGATTTTTGTTATTTGTTAATCGAAAAAGTTACCACTTCAAAACTGCTT
>JAZRRS010000032.1:0-21815 GCA_045651005.1 Faecousia sp. | reverse complement strand
GGAACGGTATTCCAGGCATACTGGTTTGACGATACCGCAGGCATTACAGGCCTCCATTCTTAATAGAATTTAAGCAGAGGGAAACCGAACGTCAATAGGTTTCCAACGGTCTGCTTTTCCCAATATCGCAGAAAATCCCTTGAGAATACCCGATGGTATTCCCTTCGTGATTTTCTTTATCTTGAAAAAAGCATATTGTTGGAAACTGCGCAGCACCCCTCAGCGAGTAATTTTTGCTCGATTTTTAGTGCGAATGACACAGCCTTGCGAGCGCAAGGCAAGGAAAACAAAGTAAAAAGCGACAAAAAGGACCGCTGAGGGGCTGTTGAGGTTCGGTTTCCCTCTGCTTTAAGGAAGGGGGCTGTGCAATGGCAAAGCAAGAGGTACAACTAACCTTCACCTTTGTAAACCCTAACACCCCAAAGGAGTTTGAACGGCAAATTCAGAAGATTTTGATCGACAAGCTGCTCTCTCAATACTGGGACAGCAGGGTAGCTAAAAGCTAACCAACCTACATCCGGAAAGGGGAATGTTTTCGTTCCCCTTTCTTGCTTTTTATGTTATAATAAGAGCAGGATATGGGTTGGTTGACAGAAAGGAGCAACCAACAAATGAAAATAGCTGCATATTGTCGTGTCTCGACGGACAAGGACGAGCAGATCGATAGCTTGATCCACCAGAAGGAATTCTTTGTGGAGTATGCCAAACGCAACGGCCATGAACTATTCCGCTTATATGCGGATGAAGGCATCACTGGTACATCCCTGAAAAAGCGGGAAGAATTCAAACGGCTTTTACGGGATGCGGAGCTGGGCTTGTTCGATATGGTGGTGGTTAAGGATATCAGCCGCTTTGCCAGAAACACAGTGGATGCCCTGCAGAGTATCCGCAAGCTGAAATCAATGGGCATCAACACACTGTTTCTCACAGCCAATATGGATTCTATGGGAGACAGTGAGTTCGTACTGACCCTGTTTTCTGCAATGGCGCAGGAGGAAAGCAACAATCTTTCCAAGCGTGTCAAGTGGGGCAAGAAGATCAATGCGGAAAAAGGTCGCGTTCCTCAGCGGGTGTTCGGCTATGACCGGATCGACAAGTTTACCTTGGAGATCAATCCCGAGGAAGCCCGGATCGTCCGTAAGATCTTCTTCCTATACAATGAACAGGGCTTAGGCTGCCGAACCATCAGCATGACCTTAAACCGGGACAACGACAAAACTAAATACGGAAATGACTGGAATGCACGGGGCGTTCGAAGGGTACTTGTGAACCCGCTGTACTGCGGCATTTTAGTCAACCACAAATATGAGATCGAAGATTTCTTGACCGGAAAGCAAGTAAACATTCCCAAAGAGGATCACTTCTATCATGAGCGTCCGTCCTGGGCCATTGTGACCCCGGAGGTCTTCCAAAAAGCGCAGGAGATCATGGACTCCCGGCGAACCAAATATGACTCCGGAGAGCCCTTCAGAGACGCCAGGTATAGTTCCAAGCATGTGTTCTCCACGCTCATCAAGTGTGAACATTGTGGCAGGTCCTTCACCCGGAAGACCTATACATATGTAAACACCCGGGTATACTGGCGATGCGTTACTAACGATCAATACACCGCAGAGAAGTGCGATAACCGTGTGATTCTGGACGAGCCGGAACTGATAGAGGAACTTCGCAAATACTTTGCCTCCTTGATAGAGGATAAGGACATTTTTGTGGCAAGCATCTTGGCAAGCCTGGATAAACAGATTCCGGAAGCACAGAACCCGGAACAGGCCAAGCAGGAAATTGAGTCCAAGCGGAAGAAACTGCTGAGCAAAAAGGACCGGTATCAAGAGATGTATGCCAACGATTTAATCAGCATGGCAGAGCTGAAAGACAAGCTTGCCGGCATTACGGAAGAACTGAGGACTGTGGATTTGGGTTTAGAACAAATCGCCCAGTCTGCAGAAATACGCAGCAATGCAGAGCAAATCATTCAGCACTACCGTCAGGAGATCCTTCGATTTTTAGAATTAGAAACCGTTACCAATATGGATATGCGCCGGATTATTGACCACATCTCGGTCAATAAAAATGGTAATGTCCGTGTGGTGCTGAAGAAATTTGAAGATATGGCAGCCGCCTAATGACACTTAGCGAATTGGTGTCTGTGGTGGAAGTATTGGATCCCATGGTGCTGTCATCCAAGGTTTTAGAGGTCTGCGACTGCAGCTGCAAGGATTCTGCGGTTGTGCAGCTTCCCAAGCCCATCGTGGATATGTTTGACGACGAGTTGGTGCTTTCCGGTGAAAATCGCAGACTCTTTGTAACATTAGGACAATTCTCCATTATCCGGCTGGAGCGGGATGCTCAGCTGGTAGTGCCGGTTCTGGATTACAGCATCCCCACAAAAGAATGCTGCGATTCCCCCGGCTGTGCAGAGGATCCCTGTGAAATGTTCTCCCGAATTCCATTCCCCACCGCCCAGTTCACGCCCACCGGATGCGATAAGCAGGAACAGTGCAGCTATACCACAACCGGCGATTGTTGACAAACAGACCGCTTCTTTACTATAATAGTGCCATAACAAACCTTGGAGGTCCGTTATGGCACTTATCGAAATGAATTTTCGTTCCCACGCACTGAACATGAACGTAACCGTCAACGTGATCCTTCCGGAAGCAGCCAGCACCGCCCCCCAGGGAGGCGCTCCTTCCGGCACCTACAAAACATTGTATCTGCTCCACGGATTAGGCGGCAACCACTCCGACTGGGTGAGGAGAACTGCCATTGAGCGGTATGCTGCCCAGTATGGCATTGCCGTAGTAATGCCCGGTGTGTGCAGAAGCTGGTACACGGATACCGTATATGGCGCAAAATATTTCACCTTTATTACCGACGAATTGCCCCAGATCTGCCGCAGCTATTTCAAAGGGATGACAGATCGTCGGGACGACAATCTCATTGCCGGTCTGTCCATGGGCGGCTACGGTGCTTTGAAGGCGGCAATGACTTACCCGGAACGGTACTGCGGCTGCGCCTCCCTTTCCGGCTCACTGGACATTACCCGAAAAGGCAGAGCCTGCAACCTCCAGGAATGGCAGAGCATTTTTGATTATCAGATGGAAACCCCTGATGAACTGGAGGGTTCAAATCACGATCTGTTTGCTTTGACAACAGGAGCTGCCGCAAAAGGCGTGCAACTACCGGAGGTTTTCCTATGGTGCGGAACAGAGGACAATCTGATCACCATTAACCGTGAGTATCAGGATCTTCTGACACAACTGGATGTGAAGCACACCTACACAGAAAGCGAAGGTAACCACAATTGGAAGTATTGGGATCTGCACATCCAGCCTGCTCTTGAAAAGCTACTGAGATAACGCAAGCACCGTGGAGGCACACAGCTTCCACGGTGCTTTTTTATGGTGTACTTCAAATATTTAAATTAGGGGTGCTGCAAAAATTGCAGCACCCCTTTCATTTTATTTGACTGTCAATACAACCTCATTTGTAATATAGACGATGCCGTCCATACCGGTAATATGACAGCGGTACATATACCCATTCTTGGGAGATGTAACCGTCAAAGTTGCGGTCTTATTACCTGTAGCAGATGTATTGTACCAAGTAGTTCCGTTCTTGGAATACTTCCACTGATAGGACTTCACATTCGTGGCCTCCACAGTAAACACAGCGCTTTCACCTGCAGCAACTGTCACAGACTGCGGCTGAGAGGTGATCTCCACAGGCTCACTGACGTACAGGGTGACTGCATTGGATTCCAGCTTACTGTTCTTATCGCCGGTCAGCACACAACGATACTGATAGCCGTTACGGTTCTTGGTTGCTGAAACCGTCAGTGTATTGGTGTTGTAACCAGTCATAGTCGTATTGGACCAACTTGCAGTGCTGCTTCTACGATACTGCCACTGATAGGTAATGCCACGATCCGTGCTTGCCTTGACAGTGAATTGCACAGAACTGCTAACAGATGTATACACATCCACAGGCTGCTCCACAAAGGTCAAAACGGTCATAGTTGCAGGCTCAGAGTAAGCAACGGTGCCAACCTTATCCGTTAGCTTGCAACGGTACTGATAACCGTCACGATTCTTGGTGGTCTCTACCAAAACGGTAGATTTGGTTGCGCCATCCATATTGGTATCGAACCACTGATCAGAATCTTGACGTTTATACTGCCATTGATACTTAAGCTCTGCACCGCTGGCTACCACAGTAAACTGAGCCTTGTAACCAAGGACAACCACCTGATCGTTAGGCTGCTTGGTGACAACGATCTGCGTAATGACTGTAAGAACAGCGCTTTCGGAGATCAGCTCCGTACCATCAGCAAAGGTGACAACGCAGCGGTAGCTGTTGTTGTGGCGACCTGCAGAAGCGGTTACGACCAAGGTGTCGGTGTTGTAGCCAGTCATAGAGGTACCATACCACGCATCGCCATCCGCACGCTTGTACTGCCACCTATAAGACACCACATCACCCTCTGTTGCTACAGAGAAGTTGACAGAATCACCGGCATCCGCAGTTACATCCACAGGCTGCAGCGTGATTGCTGCCGTCTTGGCAATAACCGTCACAAAGAACTGTGCCGTTGCGCCTTCGTACAGAACAGTAATCGTCTGCTTACCGCCAACATTGGAATCAAAACCTTCCACAGTGTAGCCATCAGTAATGATCTGATCCTCACCGTAGGAGTAAGATGCAATAATCTCCAAGCCAGATAGATCCAGTGCTTCACCTGCATTGTAGGTAAGCTTTTCAGGCAGCTTCTCCAAACGGATGCCGGTAACGGTGATTACCAGAGGAATGACCTCCAAAACCACTTCGTCGGTGTAGGTAATGTTGCCAACAGCATCAGTCAGCGCACAGCGGAAGCTGTAGCCGCTGGATACCAAGTTTGCCAGCATAACCAATGCAGCAGTGTTGAAGCCTTCATTAACAGCATCCTCCCACACAGTAGCACCGGCATGCTTATACTGCCACTGCCAGGAAACCACATTTTCTGCTTCCACAGTAAACTGCACTGCTTCACCTTCCAGGATCTTAACGCTTTCAGGCTGCTTCAGGATCACGATTTCCTTATGCTTCACGGTAATATCGAATGCGACATTAAGACCAGCATAGGAAACTACCACAGTATGTACGCCGAGAACGGTAAGATCACCTGTAGCAGTAAATGTGTAACCGTCAGAAATGAATTCCTCATCGCCGTTGCTGTAGAACACCTGCAACTCCAGTCCGGAAAGGTCAAGCTCCTCGCCCACATAGTACTGGAGCTTGTTGGGCTGTGCGTGCAGCTGCACATTGGTCACACGCTTTTCGTTGACAATGACATTGAAGTAGGTTGTGTAACCTTCATAGCCTACATACACAGTCTTGACACCAGGATCGTGGGTATCATCAGAGGCAAGAATGATGTATCCATCCTCAACCACCTCTTCGTAGCCATCGGAGTAGTAAGCCAGCAACTGAAGACCTGTGAGATCCAGCTTCTCGCCCTGCTCGTACTGCCACTTGTAGGGCATTTCCAGAATTGTGACATCCACAACTTCCACTTCATCGGGATAACTTACCTTCAGGGCATTGTCCTCTACAACGATCACAGAGTGTTCAAAGCCGGGAGTGAAGTACTTTGCATTATTGTCTGCATATTCACTCTGATAAGTGAACACGTCGTCCGCATACACGGTAATTCTTGCGCCATCTTCCAGATAGTCCATATACAACCTTGCGCCGCTGGTCATATCCAGAGCATCCACCACAGGCATATTGTAAAGGTTGATGTAGGCATCGTTTGCTGCCAGCACCTCGCCCACAGTGACGTAACTCATAGACACAGTGGCATCATTTGCCACATAGATGCTTGCGCCACGACCAATGCCGTCGGTGATCAAGCCGCTGTTCAGTGCTGCTGTCGTATTCTTATCCACATACAGAGCACCGCCTCTTCTGCCGTTGCTCAGAGCCGCACCGATCAGCTGACCGCCATTCATCTGGAAATAGCCATAGTTGGTGACATAGACACAGCCACCGCTGTTGTTGGTCTGAGAGGTAACTGTGCCGCCGCGCAGATAGAAGTTACCGCCGCTGACCAGCACCGCACCGCCAATGGTATTTGTCTCACCACCGGAGAGTACGCCGCCACCTACCGTATCCAAAACATACAGCTCGTTGCCGCTGTAGACGGTAAATACACGCTTGGTGGAATACAAGGTATAACCACGCAGATCAATAACCATAGTCACACCGGGCGTAGTTGCGGAACCAACCATCACCTGGTTGCCATAGTAGTCCTCTGTTAAACGGAAGTGACCGGACTCTGCAACGCCATTCCAATCCTGCCACTCTACCTCCTGACCGCAGTGTTCACAATAGTAAACATTCTCAGGAGCTTGTGTGCAGTTGAGATTTGCGTTATACAGTATCTCGTTGCCGCCTTCGTTGTAGATCGCCTCGAACTGGGTCTTAGAGCCATCAAAGTTCACATCCACCAAGTTGTAACAACCTGCGAAAGCGTTATATCCGATACCGGATACCAGATTGCACATATACAGTGTTCTCAGAGCATAGCAGTTAGCGAAGGTGTAATGACTGATGTAGGTAACACCTGCAGGAATTGTAAAGCTATACAAAGAATAACAATCCTCAAAGGCATTGGAGCCGATCTCGGTAACATTGTCGATACCCGACAACTGCGTCATACGCTGGCAGTTGGAGAATGCGCCTGTACCGATGGTCCGCAGGCTGCTGCTGGCAGTGAGTTCCTGGATACCTGCGCCGTAGAAAGCATAGTCACCAATGGACTCCACATTCGCACCCAAGTAGATAAGATTCAGATTCTCACAAGCGTAGAAAGTCTCGCTGTGAATCTGGGTAACGCCATCAGGAATGGAGATGCTTTGCAGGGATCGGCAGTTCTTGAAGCAACGCTCACCCATAGAAGCAAAGCTGCCGGACAGATGGACGCTGCTCAATGCCGTACAGCCATTAAACACATCAATGCCCATCACCACAATGTTATTGCCCAGATTTGCGGACTGCAGCTCGGTACAGTTCTCAAAGAAGCCGTTACCCAGAGCTGTCAGCTCGCTATCCTCCACGGAGGCTTCTCTAATCTTGCTGCCTGCAAACACTCTGTCACCTACTCGCTGCATGGTTTTGGGCAGAATCACAGAAGTCAGTCCGGTGTTCATAAATGCTTCCTCGCCCAAGGTTGTCAGACCCTCAGCGAACCAGAAGGTAGTCAGGTTGTTACAACCCTTAAAGGCGCAAGCATAGACAGCGGAAAGTCTGCTGTTGCTATACACAGTGTGCAAGCTATCGCAGTCGTAGAATGCAGACTCGCCAATGGTAGTCAGAGCAGAAGGTATAGAGAATTCTGTCAGACCGTCGCAGTCAAAGAAGGCATAATAGCCGATGGTCTCCACAGTGTCAGCCAGTTGCACATAGTACAGAGAATAGCAACCACGGAATGCATAGCTACCAATGCTTGTGACACCGTCCTCGACAAACACAGTTTCGATCCGATCATTCAGTTGCCACCAGGGACCCTGACCTTCATAGTCATACATCGCACCGGCACCGGAAATAACAAGTCTGCCATTGGTATCCAGCACCCAAGTCAAGTTGTCACCGCAGACGCCCTCACCCAGATTGCTTTCTCTACCGAAATAGATATTTGCATTCAGAAGCGCATTATTCTCGCTGTCAACACTGACCTGTTCCCAATCGCTTTCGCTGCCTGCATAGTGCACATCCCACAGGTTGTCGCAGCAATAGAATGCGTAGCCAGCTACAGCCTTCAAACTTTCGGGCAAATGAATCACATTGAGATTTCTGCAGGGGAAGAAGGCGTAAGCTGCAATGGTCTCCACGCCCTCGGGCACTATATAAGTGCCGTTCAGTGCGCAGGGAGCACGCAAAAGCTCTGTCTTCTCCTTGTTGTACAGAACACCACGCTCATCGCTTGTATAATAAGCATTGGCTCCGTCCACAAAGATGGTTTCCAGCTTATCGCAATTATAGAAAATATCGCCCTCGATGGTGGTCACGGAAGCAGGAATATACAGGCTGCGCAGAGCAGTGTATACAAATGCCGTCTCACCAATGAATTCCACAGTATTGGGGATTTCCAGTTCTGCAAGGCAGCTACACTCCGCAAAAGCGTTTCTGCCGATGGTCACAAGACCATCATTCAGAGTAACATTGCGCAGATTTCCACAGCCAAAGAAGCACTGGGAACCCAGTTCAGTGACGGTGCCTGCCACAGTAACGGAGATCACATTCTCACAGTAACCAAAGGCATTGTTACCCACAAAGGTAACCCCCTCCTGAATCTCCACAGAGCGAATATCAGAAGCATAGGACGCCCAAGGTGCAGTGCCATCATAGAGACCGTAGTTGTCCATTGCACCGTCGCCAAAGACTATCAGCTTGCCGCCGGCACTCAAACTCCAGTAAACATTTTCGCCGCAACTACCGGAATCCAGCACCTCGTCATCACCGGAATAGGTAATGACAGCGCTGTACAACGCATAGTTATCCTCCCAGATGCCGATCTGCATCCAATCGGACATTCTGCCTCCGTAGATCACTTCCTTCAGTTCATTACAGCCGGCAAACGCACTGTTGTAAATAAGGCGCACGCTCTTGGGTATGGTAACAGTTTCCAGAGAATAGCACCAAGCAAAGGTGTAGGGGAAAATGTCAGTGATTCCCTCAGGCAATGTCACAGATTTCAGCGCGTGGCAATCAACAAACGCCTCACTGCCGATCCAGATGACGGTGCTGGGGATCACGATCTCTTCCAAAGCGCTGCAGAACGCAAACGCCATACTTCCCAACTCTTCCACGCCCTCATTAATGGTCACGGTCTTCAGGTTGTAGCACTCACTGAACGCAGCTTCCGGGATCACCCTGACACTTCCGGGCACTACCACGGAGGTAAGCTCTGTACAACCCCAGAACGTTTCCATATCAAAGCCTACTGTTCCATCCCGGATCACGAATTCACCGGATAGCATTGCAGGAACGCGGAGCAAGAACACTTCATCCTCATACAGTGCGCCGTAGCTGTCGCTGCTATAGTAATTATTGTCTGCATGGACACGAATAGCAGTCAGCTGACCACAATCATAGAAGGGATTGTAGCCGATCTGATAAACACCCTTACCGATGTTTACCACAGACAAATTCTCACACTGTTTAAATGCATAATCGCCAATAGTCTCCACGCTGTCGGGAACCGTGATCTCTGTCAACGTATTACAGTCAGCAAAGGTCATATCACCGATGGACTGCACAGAATCGGGGATCTCAACCTTTTCCAGAGATGTACAGCCTGCGAACATACGGTAAACAAACTCCGTAACGCCCTGAGGCACAGACACTTCAGTCAAAGCAACACAGCCTTCAAAGGCACTGTCACCGATTGCGGTAACATTTTTACCAATGGTCAAATCAGTCAAATTGGTACAACCAATAAACGCATAAGCACCAATGGTCTCCACGCTGTCAGGAATGCTGATGCTGGTAAGCTCAGTACAATCTGCAAAGGCAAACTCACGAATTTCAGTAATGCCCGCAGGCAGATTTACCTGAGAGAGCATATCGCACTGATAGAACGCATACTCACCCACATAAGTAACAGATGCAGGAATGTCTGCAGCAGTCAACGACATACAGTAAGCAAAAGCATACTCACCGATCTCAGCGACTGTCTCCGGGATCACCACCTTAGTCAAGTGCTCACAGCCCTGGAATGCATAGGGTTTGATGGCAGTGATGCCCTCAGGAATGACAAATTCCCCAAGACCGGATTCCATAAAGATGCCGTTATTCAGCTCTGTAATGCCACTTCCAAAAGTAACGGAAGACAGCGCGTAGCAACCCTTGAATGCAAAGAAACCAATTTCCGTAACATTGTCGCCCATTATCACCTCATCCAGGTTAGTACAGTGGGCAAACGCGTACGTTTCAATGCGCTGCACCGTCTCAGGAACGGTAAAGGTGCCGGAAATAAAGCTAGGAGCGCAGACCAGCACAGTCTGATCCTTGTTGTAAAGAACTCCTCTGTCATCGCTGCTGTAGAAGGCATTCTCTTCATCCACCCGGATAGCAGTCAGTGCATGACAAGCCATAAAAGCGTTTTGATCAATGACTTCCACGCCCTTGGGGATGATTATCTCCGTCAGATTATCACACTGGCGGAAAGCTTCGCTGCCGATCACCTTCAAGGAATCCGGAAGGCTCAGCTTCTCCATACCGCTGTAGTTAAAGGCATTGGCGGCGATCTCCTCCACACCTTCAGGGATAATGACTTCATTCACATTGGCAAGATCCCAAAAAGCACCATTACCGATGTACTTAACGGTACCGGGGATGGTGAGGGTCTTAACATTACCACTATGGGAAAATGCATAGTTACCAATAGAGGTGATGCCCTCTTCAATGTTGATGGCAAAGACAGGATAACCAAAACGCTCCCAGGGCTTTTCCTGGTGGTCGTAGTTAAATATCGCACCTTCACCGAAGATCTTCAGTTCACCGGTTTCGTAATGGATCCAGTATACACCTTCGCCGCAACGGCCGGAGAGGACAACGCCCGCCTCCTCTATACTGTACAAATGGGCATTCAGCAGATCGTCATTGCCGATACCGATATTTTCCTGATAGAACTGATAGCCGGGTCCGGAATATTCCACCTCGGCAACACCGTTGTGATAGAAAGCATAGTCACCGATGGAGGTCCAATCGCTTCCGAAGCAGGTATAGAAGAAACGATCACACTCAGCAAAGGCATAGCTGCCGATCACATCTATCTCACGAAGAACGAAGGAATCCAAGCTGTCGCAGTTGTAGAAGGCATAGTCGCCCACACGGGTCACCATGGTATCCATATCTACGCCTTGAAGTACCGGGAATTCATAGAAAGCATAGTTTCCGATTTCGGTGATTCCCTCGCTCAGCTTCACCAAACAGATCTGCTCTTCATAAGCCTTCCATTCAGGAAGTTCTTCCGCAGTGTAGTCTGGGATGACGCCTGTACCTTCAAAGGTCAACACGTTGTCGGAATCCACTTTCCAAGTCAGATCGCCGCAGATACCCTCTGCAAGGATTTCCGCAACACCCAGGCACTGGACTTCGATACTATGCTGCAGGCCAGTGTGACCCCGGTGCTCCACGTTGCTCCAGGCCATTTCAGTACCCATAAAATACACTGTCTGCAAGTCAGAGCAGGGATAGAATGCCCAATCTCCCAAGACCTTCAAGGTAGCCGGTAAAGTTACCTCACGCAGGTTGGTACAACTGGAGAAAGCGAACTCTCTTACTTCTGCCACATTGCTGCCCAGAGTGATGGTTTCCAAACCCACGCAATCACGGAATGCGTTTGCGCCAATCATAGTAACACCGTCAGAGAATGTCACATCTCTCAAAGAAGAGCAGTAAGCAAAGGTGTAGTCGCCGACATTCTCCACCGTGGAACTAAAGGTTACAGTCTCCAGATTGTAGCAACCATAGAAGGCAAACCGCTGCAGATCTGTAACGCCCTCGCCCACGGTCACTGTGCGGATAGCATCCTTATAGCATTCCCACTCCATATCATTGCTGCCGGAATAGTGATACAGTGCACCGTTTCCGGAGAGGGTGAAGTTACCCTGAGAATCCAAAGTCCAAGCAACATTCTCACCGGCGCGACCGCCCAGAGTATCCGTAATGGACACCTGCACAGATGTCTCATAACCAAAGAGTTTGAGTGTCCGGCTATAGCTGCCGCCCAGCACAAACTGATTTTCGTAGTTTTGGGAATCATTATAACGGAAATAGTTCCACTGTCCGTTGTAATAAACAGATGTTCCGGTGCCAGACAGCGTCTGACCGTTTTCAAAGACAATGGTGTACTGCAGGTTATTCCACCAGTAATACTCGTAATACTGACCACTGTAGGAATTCTGCCAGCAACCGTTGGTATGCTCCATCATAACGATGGGTGCAACAGTAATGCTCTGCACATTCACAGGCTGCACAGAAACTTGGATCTCATAGCGCTGACCGCCCACATTCACCACAGGATAGTAAACGCCGCCGGTCTTCCAGGGGTTTGCGTACTGATTGTCCTCAGTCTCAAAGCTGCAATACTGATCGTTATAATAATATCCGCTACCGGTACCACTTGTGGATGTACCATCCTTAAAAGTGATCTGGTAATTGATATTGTTCCACCAGTAGTACTGGAAAAACTCCTCATCCTGCTGGGTACTTTCATTCCAGCGCGTGGTATAGTTACCATATCCTTCTTCCGCCAGCACGATGGGAGAGAAGCTCACACTGGCAATGTTGGAGCTTTCGATGGTGACGTTCACAGCATACTGCACGCCACTCAGGCTCACCTGTGCGTTATAGGTGTTACCCTCAGTCCAGGGCTCCAGTGCGCTCTGATTGTCACTGCAAACCAGCTCGTAGTAGTTATCACCATACCAGAAGCCGGTACCACCGGTGCTGATGCTGGCACCGTCCTCAAAGTAGACAACATAATTCAGCCGATTCCACCAGTAGTAGCGGTAATAGGCATCCATACCGGGCTCCTGAGATTCGTAAGAGCCACAGGTATTCACAGAAATGGATATAGGCTGGAATTCCACACGTTCAATACCAACGCTCTTAGAGACAACTACAGGGAATGTGCCGGTAAACTCGTAGGAATAGTATCTGGCACCGAGGATATAGACTTGTCCTGCTGTCAGCTGTGCTCCCAACATAAAGTTGTTGCCATCTCCACCGTCATCGTCTCTGGCAATAAGCTGATAACCGTAATCAAACAGGTAACCATAGGTGTCCATACCTATCTGAGAGGCAAACGTATAATAGCCACTTTCCTCCGGGATGAACTTGAACGCTGCGATTTGACCTCTGGTTTGGATATTGGCCTCATTATAGCCATTCAGCACCAGCTCCGGCAGGTCGATCTTATCCGCTTGAGGGGCAGATATAGAAATCAGCACTTCAGCACTACAACCGGGCACATAAATGCTTCCGGTGTATCCGGAACCCGCAGTCCAGACATTTCCGGCATGCTGATCGTCATTATGCTCCAGCGTATAGGTAATACCGTTATGTTCAAAGGTATCACCGGTAACACCTATAGTTGTGCCGTCACGGAAGGTAACGGTATAAGAGACATACTTCCACCATTCGTAACGGAAGTAGCCGTCACTGCCGCTTTCCGATCTGATCAGACTGCCGCAGCTTCCTGCGGAGATGGACAAGGGTTTTGCTTCGATAGAAGCAACCTCAGACTCTTTGATGGTCACAGGCACATTATAGTCCACATTGCCCAGGAGAATAGTTACATTGTAGGTGTTTCCTGCTGTCCAGGCGCTGTAATAGTCCTGATTGTCACCGCTGCCGAGCTCAAGCAATTCACCATGGTGTTCAAAAGACAGGCCATTGTAAGTATTCACACAGCCGTCAGAGAAAGTGACGGTATAAGTAAGCTGATTCCACCACTGGTAGTAATAATAAGTGTTTCCAGACGGGGAGACTGTATTCCAGAAGCCATTGGTGTTCGCCATAATGCTGATGGGCGCAAATTCAATAGCAACGATCGGGTTCTGAGAAATGTACACACTTACCCAGGTTTCATAACCTGCTACGGAGACCTTTCCGGAATAGGCATTGCCCACAGTCCAGGGATGCTCATAGCTCTGGTCATCGCTGGTGGTGAAGTTATACCACACATCGTTGTACCAGAAGCCGCTGCCGCTACCAGATACCGTTTCACCGCTTCTGGTGTATACGGTAAACTGCAACTGATTCCACCAGTAATAGCGGTAGTAGGGCTGTGCGCCGGGGTTCTCCCAATACTCACCACCTAATGTATTTTCGCGAATATCCAGCGTATCAAACACGATGTAGTCGATAAAGGATTCTTCAATGGTAACCGGCACAGAAACCACATAGCCCATAACATCTACGGAGCCATAGTAGGTATTACCTGCCAACCAGGGATTATTCACATCCTGGTCGTCAAAGGTATCAATGTTGATTACCTCACCATTATAATCAAAGGAAGTTCCTGTGCCCTCGATCACACTACCATCCCACATAGTGATTCTGAACATCATATCCATCCACCAGTAGTATTGGTAGTAGCCTTCGGGATACTGCGCACCGCCATTTTCCACCGTCATAGTAAGCGGCTGGATCTCCACAGCTGTCACAGGGCTTTCCGTGCTGATGTCCAAGTTCAGCAAGCACTCGTTGCCCATCTCACTGATAGAAACATCGTTCCACTGCTGCGCAGTTCCCTTATAGACAGCACTGCTCAGATTGCTGCATCCATAGAAAGCATTATCTCCGATGTAAGAAACATTGCCTTCGATGACCACGGACTGAATGTACTCAGCAAAAGCATGCCAGGGTGAACCGCCTTCGCTGTAATTCTCCATTTCACCGCCACCGCAAATAGTGAGAACACCCTCGGCACTCAGTGTATATTCCAAGGTCTCGCCGCAAGCACCACCGGCTTCAAACT
The DNA here is from genome assembly GCA_045651005.1 of Faecousia sp. Classification (GTDB taxonomy): domain Bacteria; phylum Bacillota; class Clostridia; order Oscillospirales; family Oscillospiraceae; genus Faecousia. Next base: position 7,282 of record JAZRRS010000032.1, on the reverse strand, counting down.
TAGCGTTATCAGCCAGAACTACCTTTTCAATATCCGGATTTCCGGCAATATTCAACGCACCGTTTCCTCTGTGAAACACAACACCCATAGTACCGCCGTAGATATTCATATTGCCTCTAACGGTGATACCAACCGCTTCGCCGCCTTCGCTATTCAGCAGTTTCGTACCGGCAAAAACATTCAAATACGCAGTGCCGCTGGAACTTTTGCGCATTTCTGCAGCCGGTGCACTTTTATTGGTGCTGATATAAGTACCACCAAAAAGATTGGTGTTGGCGGTCAAATCCAAAACACCACGAACAGGACTTGTCTGTGTGCCCGCACCGGAAACAGTACCATCGCCCATAATGTTCAAAATCGCACTATTTCCGGAATTATAGAACGCACAGGTGGAAGATGTCAGGTTCTGACCGTTCAGGTTGATACAGACCTGCTTTTCAGCAAGATTGTACCGACCGTTATTTTGGGTGTAGTCAATGCTACTACTCAGATAGTAGTGACCAGACACAACACTGCTGCTTGACTTACCACTCTGGTTTACCACCAAAGGCAGCCACTCAGCCTCTACCTGACAGACAGGACACATAAGGGTAACTCTACCCTCAGCGTCGTCTGTAGAAAAATCCATCATTGTTGCATAATCATAGACTTCGTTAAAATCGGTGGGAAGATCCGCACCCTTTTCAGCGCTGTCTGTGACAGGCTCCACCGGAACTGTTTCCTGAGGTACAGATTCCTCAAGTACAGTCGGTGTTTGGGTTTGCTCCTCGCTGGCGAAAACCGTGGTTTGCGGTAGCATCGTCACGATCATGGCCATTGCCAGAAGCAAGCTTAAATACCTCTTCATTTTATTACCTCCTGTTTTCGGGTGATAGGTATACTATCCCCTATAATTTTACAGCTATCATTATACCACTATACAATGTTAAGTCAAGGCAAAGAAGCATTTAAATTGACGATTTTAGAACAAAAAAGAGGGGCGACCGCCCCTCTTTTTTGAATCGTTTTTTACCGGATAACACGGACGCGAAATACGCCCTCAATTTTCGCCAGATGCTCCGCAACCGTTTCCGGAGTAGGTTCATCTAGGTCAAACATAGAATATGCATACTCACCCTTACTGCGGTTGATCATATCGGAAATGTTAATATTATCCGCAGCCAAAGCAGCTGTGAACTGACTGATGGAATTAGGTACATTCCGGTGCAGAACGGTCACACGACCAGGCTTTGTACAGATACCCATAGAACAGGCAGGGAAATTAACCGAGTTGGTAATGTTGCCGTTCTCCAAATAGTCCATAGTCTGACGCACTGCCATCATCGCGCAGTTGTCCTCAGATTCCTCAGTAGAAGCACCCAAGTGCGGAATTGCCACCACGCCTGCCATACCGGCTGTCTTGTCATTGGGGAAGTCCGTAATATAACGCTTCACTTTACCGGAAGAAAGCGCAGTCTCCAGTGCATCATCATCTACCAACGCATCCCGGGCAAAGTTCAGCAGGATCACACCGTCCTTCATCTGTGCCATAGCCTCTGCGTTGATCATCTTCTTGGTGCTCTCCAACAAAGGAACATGAATGCTGATAATATCACAGTTCTCATAGATCTGCTCCAAGTTCTTCACCGGGATGATTTTGCTGTCCAGATGCCATGCTGCATGGATAGAAATGTAGGGATCGTAGCCATAAACGGTCATACCCAAAGCAATTGCAGCGTTGGCCAAAGGTCCGCCAATAGCACCCAAGCCGATAACACCCAGAGATTTACCCATAATTTCATTGCCTGCAAACAGGGATTTTCCCTTCTCCACCTTCTTGGCAACATCGCCTTCGTCCTTGATGGACTGCACCCACTTGATGCCGCCCACCACATCACGGCTGCCCAGCAGCATACCACAGATGGCCATTTCCTTAACGCCGTTGGCATTGGCACCGGGCGTATTGAACACAACGATACCCTTCTCTGCACAATGGTCAAGAGGGATATTGTTCACACCGGCACCGGCACGGGCAACAGCTACCAGCTCAGGAGAAAACTCCATATCGTGCATTGCCGCACTGCGGACAAGGATTGCCTCTGCCTTTTCCATATCCTCCGTAACCTTATAATCCTCTGACCACAGGGCAGTGCCCTTGGGAGATATTTTGTTTAAATAGTGAATCTTATACATTTTACATTCCTCCTATCAGTTTATTTAAAAGTTTGAAACCATTTTCTTCATAGATTCCGGTTTTTTCTGCTTGCCGCTCATTATAACCGGATACACCCTTGCATTTATTTCTGCTATCATATAAGATATAGGGGACAGGATTTCCTGTATGGGTTCGGCAGCGGATGGGTGTGGGGTGATCCGGCATAATCAGCATTCTGTAATGCTCACCGGATGCGTCCATTTCCGTTTTTACCACAGAAACCACCTTGCTGTCCAGTTGCTCAATGGCAAAGAGCTTATTTTCCACACTGCCTTGATGTCCCATTTCATCCGGTGCTTCCACGTGGATATAAACGAAGTCAGCACCCTCTTCCAAAAGTGCCTTCACGCCTGCCCTGGCTTTTCCCTCATAGTCTGTATGGAGACCTCCGGTAGCACCGGGCACGTGGATAACCCGCATTCCTGAGCCTACAGCAATGCCTTTCAGTAAATCTACCGCTGAGATCATTGCGCCTTTCAGTCCGGTCTTTTCTTCAAAATTCTGCAAGGAAGGCTTTGTGCCTGCGCCCCAGAACCACAGGGAATTTGCTTTATTCTTTCCCTCTGCCGCCCGTTTCAGATTCAGTGGGTGGTCGTTAAGGATGGCAAAGCTTTTTTCCATCATATCCCGGAACAATTGCTCCCTTGGAAGATACTGACCGATCTTCTCTCCCAAATGGTCATGGGGTTGCGCCATATCTACCACTGCACCGTTTTTCCACACGGTGATGGCACGATAACTGGTGCCTGTGTAGAAACGGATCTCATCGCTGTCAAAAGCTTCCCGTATAGCGGAGAGCAAAATATCCGCATCCTCTGTAGAGATCTCACCTGCACTGTGATCCACTATGGTCTTCTCCGCATATGGCTCTTCCTCTGTTACTGTCACAAGATTACAACGGAAGATCACATCCCCCGGCTCCATATTCACACGGACACTCAGTGCCTCCAAGGGTGATCGTCCGGAATAATTTTTTGTAGGATCATAACCAAGCACCGACAAATTTGCCACGTCACTACCCGGCTTCATAGAATCCGGTACTGTCTTGGCCAGTCCTACCTCACATTTGGATGCCAGTTTATCCATTGTCGGTGTTTTTGCATATTCAAGAGGTGTTTTACCGTTCAAAACTTCCAACGGCTCGTCTGCCATTCCGTCACCAAGGATCACGATGTATTTCATATCATGCACCACCAAAGTTCATCGTCCGCCACACGCAGACATTTGTATATTGCATACATAATAACATTTCTTATAGATAATTACAATAGCCAATACTAAAAGAAATTGAGCCTAATTCACTCAGTTTTTCGTAAAAAATGTATGAAGCATTCTTACTCAGCATAAAATAAAGCATTCCCGGACACTTTGATAACATTTTGTTCACATACTATTTAGGAAATTTTCGTCACATTTGCAAAAAATATGTTATAATACCATCGTAAGCAACCGCAAAGGAGAAATAAACTATGTATAATGAACCTGAACACAAGCAACCCTGGACATACGAAGTAGATCCTGCCTATGCTCCCTATACCCCTCCTACCCCTCCCCAGCCGGTAAAAAAGAAGGAAAAGTCCTTCTCTGCCGGAAAAGTCATTGCGCTTGCCCTGTGCTGCTCTTTGGTAGGCGGCATTGTTGGCGGTGCGCTGGGCTTCGGTCTGAACCGAACTACGCTGGGCATCTCCGGCGGTTCTGCCACCGTAGTGGAGGGTGAGCGCGATAACACCGTTATCGATATCACCAAGGTAGATACCTCCAAGCTGATGACACCTGCTGAGGTTTATGCGGCTAATGTCAATTCCACCGTAGGCATCACCACCTCTGTTACCACCAATTTCTGGGGTTATCAGACCACTTCTGCCGCTTCCGGCTCCGGTTTTATCCTGTCTGAAGACGGCTATATCATCACCAATCACCATGTAATCGAAAATTCCAGTTCCATCACCGTTGCATTCTATGACGGCTCCACCGCAAACGCATCTCTGGTAGGCTACGATGTAAGCAACGACATTGCTGTGCTGAAAGTAGAAGCAGAAGGACTGACGCCTGTAGTCATCGGTGATTCCAGCAATATGAACGTGGGTGACGAAGTGGTTGCCATTGGCAATCCTCTGGGCGAGCTCACATTCTCACTCACTGCCGGTGCAGTCAGTGCCTTAAGCCGCGAGATCACCACCTCCAACGGAATCACAATGAACCTAATCCAAACAGACTGTGCCATTAACTCCGGCAACTCCGGTGGTGCTCTGTTTAACCTTTACGGTGAAGTCATCGGTATCACCAACGCCAAGTATTCCAGTAATTCCTCTACCGAAGCCTCTATTGACAACATTGGCTTTGCCATTCCTGTCAACAGCGTTAAGAACATCGTTAAGAGCATTATTGAAAAGGGCTATATCACTAAGCCTTATATTGGTGTGTCTGTAGCCGATGTCAGTGAAGAAACCCAGAGCTATGGTCTGCCTAAGGGTGCAGCAGTCAAGGAAGTGGTTGCAGACAGCCCCGCAGAAAAAGCAGGTCTGCAGGTCAATGACATCATTACCAAGGTAGGCGATACCGAAATCACCGGCAGCAACGACCTGGTAAAACTCATCGGTGAAGCATCGGTGGGCGATGAACTGAAGCTAACCGTATACCGACAGGGTGAAACCTCTGAACTTACCCTCACTGTTGGCGAAAAAGTGCAAAGTGCCACAGAGCAAGAAAGCAGCCAGCAGCAGCAACAACAGCAAACTACGCCTAACTTTGGCGATCTGTTCCCCTTCCCCTTCGGCTACTAAAATTAAGTATATAACAAAGTGGCTGTAAAAACTATCTTCTCTTAAAGCCATCCCTTATTAAAAGTTAGAAATTCCCCGTAAAAATCAAGGTTTAACCATTGTTTTTTACGGGGAATATTTTTAAACTTTTTAGAATTTGGACTTTTTACAGCCCCTTTTTAATCGTTTGTAGTTCCTTGCCTTAAATTGTTCCTGTTACGACCAACGTTGCAATCCCGGGTGTTGCACTATACACACCGGTAACGGGATCCTGCGTATAAGTTGCTGCCGGCACAAGGATCTGACCCGGTACTGTTGTGAACAAGCCTGTAGCTTCGGCATAGTTATACTGAACGCCCTCCGTCCACACTACACCATCAAATGTGACTGTCAAGCCTGTCAGGATCGGGTCGAAGGTGTCAGTAATCGATGCATTATCCGTAGCAATCACCGGCTCATTACCGGAATTTTGGATCACAAACGTATAGGTGACTCTGTCATTATCCACCACCTGTGCAGGCGTGATAGATTTAGAAATCGTCAATACCGGCTCAGTTGCTACACTAACAGTTTCCAGTGCAGTAATCGGTGCGCTCAAGCCATCCCCCGTTACAGTAACCGTATTGTCAATGGTACCACCAACAGCAGGATCTGCATATTCATTAGCTTGCGCCTGGTATACCAGCACCACATCACCGCCTGCCGGCACCGTAATATCAGAAAATACCAAAGGAGGCCCTGCATTTACCGCAGGATCTGCTTGGGGAGCACCGTTTGTAAACATAGTTACAGAACCAGGTTCATAAGTCAGCGGGTATACAGTTGCTCCGTTGAAATCATATCCGCCAAGATCATCTGTTACAGTTAAGCCCGTGAGTGCCACACTGCCGGTGTTTCGCAGTGTCACCACATAAGTCACCAGTTGCCCGGGAGTATAACTTCCTTCCACCGCTGTTGGTTGCTACCAACACATCCAAAATCTCGCCATATGCGATATTGGAATTCGTAGAGCTTCCATTATAAGTCAGCGTGGCCTGGTTAGAAAAAATAGCCATAATTCCCTCCTGAAATGTTGTAGCCGAGTTTAATTCTCGGTATACCATCTTATGCACAGCTGAGTAAATACGACACATTTTTCTTCCCAATATATCCGACAAAACGAACGCCATCCGACCAAATTCAGACTTTATTTTTAAAATCGCATTAATATGCGGACAAAGCAAAGACCACCGGATCAACCGATGGTCTTTAAGTTTTCAAGATGTGAGTAATACATAACACCCGCAAGAACAAAGCTACCACCAATGATCTGCAGACAGCCAGGTACTTCCCAAAAAAGGAGCCACGCAAAAACGGCAGCCACCACCGGTTCACAGAGCTTAGATGCCGACACAAAAGACGGGGAAAAATATTTCAGACACCAGCTAAAAATGCTATGCCCCAAAATGGTAGAAAACAACGCCAGCAATACTCCCACAATCATAGGGCTGATGCCATAACCAAACAAATTTAAACCCTGTACCCAACAAGTGGCAAGCAGCACCGCAGCGCATGCTGCATACACCAAAAACGTATACACCGTTGTAGATAGTTGCGCTCTTACCACGCGACCGATAAGGGTATAAACACCCACCGCCAGGGCAGCTAATAATGCCAGTATATCTCCATAGAGAAAATTGCCCTTTTGATAATCAGAAAAAGCGATCAATACGCTACCAATCAACGAAACACCAATGGCAAGTATCGCTTTCCAGGAAAGCCTACCCTTCATAAAAATGCAGAATCCCAACGCCACCCAGATCACCTCTGTGCAAACAATGGTGGTGGAGCTGGCAATGGATGTATGCTGCAAGGATTCAAACCACAAAACAAAGTGCAGCGCCAAAAAAATACCGCTAAGGCAACTGAGGACGACCAGCCGCACCGGAACAGAAATCAATTCCTTGCGGACCGATTTTTTCCCAAGAACCACCGGCAGCAAAAACAACACCGTCCACAAAAGCCGATATGCCGCAGTTATCACCGATGGCGCTTGAGAATACCGGACAAATATCGAAGACAACGATATTCCCATCACACCAATGATGATCATAAAAATGGGATGCTTTTTTATATATTCCATAGTCTCTCCATACATCGCAACTTGCCGCAAATACTTGCGGCTATTATGCCGTATTATAAAAACACGCCTCACAACCGGAGCTGTGAGGCTTGTGTTCGCGTTACCTATCTTCCCGGGCAGTCGCCCGCCAAGTATTGTCGGCGTATATGAGCTTAACTTCTGTGTTCGGGATGGGAACAGGTGGACCCTCATAACAATCAACAC
>JAZRRS010000031.1:0-16174 GCA_045651005.1 Faecousia sp. | reverse complement strand
TTCACCCCTCCTCGTGCATAGTGCGTTTGTTTTCGTAACATTTATTGCTCGATATCGTTATATTTCTCCGTTACCGAGCATTTTTTGTAACGATTTCTTCCGCAGTGTGCACGAATTGTCAGGCGGCACTGCCGCCCGATAAATATGAATTTGTTGCCGGAAACGAAAGGCAGAGGCACCACACAGTCGGTGGCACCTCTGCTGTCCCATATGTTAAAAGGAGTTAGGCTGACAAAACCTGTTTGAGTTCAAGTTTTGCCAGCCTGACCTATTTAACCTGTGTTGCACAATGTCCGTATTATATAGCCATTTGTGCGCGGTTGCAAGTACATTTGCCGTTTCAAACGGTTTTTTGTATAACCGCACAATTATCCCTCGGCGCACCCTTGCGGCATTGTTAGTTCCAACAACGAAGAATCCTCTTCCTACGACGGAGATTCTTCGCTGCGCTCAGAATGACACCCTCTTTACGAGGGGATTGCTCTTGCTTTCCCCTATATTATAAGGTATAATAGCAGAAAAAATCCTGCGAGGAAATTATGGAAAAGAAACATATTTTACTTTTGACCACCGGCGGCACCATAGCCTGCGCCCGTGGCAGTGACGGTCTTGAGCCCCAAAGCTCTGAAATTATGGAGCATTCTCTGGATCGCCTGCGGCATTATTACCACATCACCGTACGGGATGTGCTGTGTATGGATTCCTCCAACATCCGACCCGGTGAGTGGCAGCTCATCGCCCGTGCGGTGTATGAAGCCGCCCCGGACTTTGACGGCATTGTGATCTCCCACGGCACGGACACGATGGCCTATACCGCATCGGCAGTGACCTTTATGCTGCCGGGACTGCAAGTGCCTGTGGTGTTTACCGGCTCTCAGCTGCCGCTCACCGAGGAGCTTTCCGACGGCCCGGACAATCTGCGCACCGCATTTTCCATGGCTGCCTCCGGCTGCCCCGGTGTGTTTGTGGCATTCGACCGGAAAGTGATGCTGGGCTGCCGTGCGGTGAAGGTGCGCGCCTCCAACTTTTCTGCTTTTGAAAGCGTCAATGCCCGGTATGTGGCAACGGTCAGCAGCCAGGGTCTTGTGATCGACAGATCGGCACTTCCTGTGCAAACGGGCGAGCTCCGCCTTTTGGAGCAGGTGAGCCAGACGGTGTTTTTGCTGAAGCTGACACCGGGGCTGTCTCCCGAGATCTTCTATGCTCTGAAAGATCTGGGTTATAAAGGCATTGTCATAGAAGCCTTTGGTTTGGGCGGTATGACGGTGCTGGGCAGAGGTCTGCAGGGCATCCGCAGTGCTGTGGAAAGCGGCATCAGCGTGGTGGTCACCACCCAATGTCTGTATGACAGTGCAGACCTTGAGGTCTACGAGGTGGGTGCTCGTCTTTTGGAGCTGGGTGTGATCCAGGGCCGGGATATGACCTCAGAGGCAGCTATGACCAAGCTGATGTGGGCGCTGGGACAGGGTATGGACAGCACCCAGATCGCGCAGCTGTTCGCCTGTGACCTGGCCGGTGAAATAACGATTAACAATTAAACATTCAGATGTCATTCTGAGCGCAGCGAAGAATCCCCACATTAAGAAGGAGATCCTTCGTCCCCTTCGACGTCGCTCAGGGTCCTCAGGATGACGCTTCCGTGTTACATTTTTAAAAATTCTCCACGCTCAATTCTCAACTTCTTTTCCTTGCTATTTTGTGCAGGAAGGGATATAATTCCTGTAAGGAGGTATGTGTTATGGATCCTATTTATGTTACCGGTCACCGAAATCCCGATACCGACTCCATTGTGGCGGCAATGGCATATGCTGCTCTGAGAAATGCTCTGGGTGACAGAGAATATGAAGCCGCTTGTCTGGGTCGTGTCTCCGATGAGACCCAGGGCGTTCTGAACCGCTTTGGCTTCAAGCCCCCCAAGCTGATCACCGCAATGCATACCCAGGTGCAAGACTTGGAATTTGATACGCCGCCGCTTTTAAATGCCGGTGTCACCGTGGGCATCGCCTGGGATATTCTGCGGCAGGAGAAGAACATCTCCGCAGTGCCTGTGGCAAATGAGGATGGCACGCTGTATGGTATGCTGTCCCGTGAAAATGTGGCAAGCTATAATATGAGCCAGGTATCCTCCGGTTATCTGGAGGCAGTTCCTTTATATAATGTGGTGTCTGTGCTGGACGGCAGAGTGCTCAACGAAGCCGGCAACGACATTGACGCCATCTCCGGTGAAGTTACGGTGGCACTGCCCCAAAGTCAGCAGAATCTTCTGTTCCACGATCCGGATTCCATCATCATCTGCGGCGACCAGCCGGATATGATCCGCAGAGCACTGGAAATGAATGTGAACTGTGTGGTGCTGTGCCAGGCGGAGCTGCCTGCGGAGCTGCAAAAGCTGCCCACAAAGACCTGTATTATCGCCACCCCCTTTGATGCTTACCGCACTGTGCGGCTGATCTTCCAGTCCACCCCCATCGGCAGGATCTGCCGTACCGAGAATCTCACCTGCTTCCACCTGGAAGATCGGGTGGACGAAGTTCGGGAAACGGTGCTGAAATTCCGTGACCCCTGCTACCCTATTTTGGACGAGGAAGAAAAGGTAGTGGGCGTGCTCACCAGATACCATTTGCTCCGTCCCCGGAGAAAGCGTGTGGTGCTGGTGGATCACAATGAGATCGCCCAGTCTGTGCCGGGTCTGGAAGAGGCGGATATTTTGGAGATCATCGATCATCACCGCCTTGCGGATATTCAGACCAACAATCCCATCTATGTGCGTAACGAGCCTGTTGGCTCTACCAATACCATTATTGCCAGTATGTTCCAGGATCGTGGCTTGATGCCGTCGGCAAATATGGCGGGTATGATGGCAGCTGCCATTATCTCTGATACGGTTATGTTCAAATCCCCCACCTGTACCGACCGTGACCGCCGCACAGCGGAGCGTATGGCACGAATCGCCAACATCTCTCTGGAGGAGCTGGGCAGAGAGATCTTCTCTACCTCTATGGAGCACCGCACGGCGGAGGATCTGTTCCTCTCCGATTACAAAGAGTTCCACATTGCCGGACACGATCTGGCGGTGGCACAGGTCACCTGTGTGGACAGTCCCCGTATGCTGGAGCGAAAAGAGGAATTCCTTGCGATCATGGACAAGATCGCAGAGGAAAAGGGCTTCTCTATGGTGATCCTGATGCTTACGGATGTGCTGTTGGAAGGCACGCAGCTGATCTATCGGGGCAAGACCGAGACGATTCAGCAGGCATTCAACGTGCAGCCGAAGGAGAATGCGGTATTCTTGCCGAAAATTATGAGCCGCAAAAAGCAGGTCATTCCTATGCTGTCTGCCCTTTGGGGTTAAAAATAACAAAAACGGGTGCAAACAGCACCCGTTTTTAATTTGCAAATTCCAATTTATCAAGCTGTTTCGTAGGGGCGGGGCTTCGACCCGCCCTCCGGAAAATGTTTGCATTTTCCGGATTTGCGAAGCAAATATGAGGAATATCGCCTTCGGCGATTAGGGCGGGTCATAGCCCCGCCCCTACGCAGTTTCTTTTTAACGGAGCGATAAATACGAATTTGAAGTTTGTAAAATGCTGCGTTACCGAGCAAATAAATGCCACGAAAAGAAACGCACTATGCACGAGGAGGGGTGAAGCGCCCTTGCGCTTCAAATTGCAATTATTAAATTTTGAAAAAAACTAAAGACATTTTTGAAAAAGTGTGCTATACTATAAGTTGATATAATATATACCCCAAAGAAAGAGCTTTGTTAAGGAGGCGTTTCCTTATGAAATATTGGATCGGCTATTTGGTGGCGGCGGTGTTTGCGGCCATCACGTGGGCGCTGACGCAATTTGCCGCAGCCCATTCGGTGCTGGTGGATATGATCTATCCCTATATCTCCCGAATGATCGTCACCACCCTGTCACAGTGGAGTGCAGGGGGCAACTGTGTGTGGCAGTCACTGCTTCTGTGGGCCATCGTTGCCTTGGTGATCCTGGTGATCCTTATGTTCCTGCTGAAATGGAATCCCATCCAGTGGCTTGGTTGGATTTTGGCAGCAGTCAGCTGCGTGGCACTGCTGAACACCGGCCTTTATGGTCTCAATGCCTACGCAAGTCCTCTATCAGACGATATGAGCCTGACCATCACCGATTATACGGTGTCTGAGCTGAATGAAGCTGCGGTGTACTTCCGGGATCAAGCCAACGAGCTGGCAAAGCAGGTATCCCGTGACGGAAAGGGCGACACGGAATTCGGCACCTTTGAAGAAATGGCACAGCTGGCAGCAGGCGGCTATGAAGTGCTTGCTTATGACGATGCGATCTCCGTATTTGCCGGCTCCACCGTTCCTGTGAAGAAGCAGGGGTGGTTTACCAAGAAAGGCGATTCCGGTATCACCGTGGCGCTCACCGGTGAAGCGGCAGTGAATCCCAAAGTGCCGGAGGTCTGCCTGCCCTTTGCAATGTGTAAGGAAATGGCACACCGGATGTGCATCTATTCCGAAGAGGATGCGGTATTTGCGGCATTTTTGTCAGCCTCCCGGAACGAATCCATCAATTTTCAGTATTCTGCCTATCTGATGGCATACTACTATTGCTATGAGGCATTGTCCTCCATTCCCACCACCACGGCACAGGCCTGTGCGGAGCAGACCAATGCCGGTGTGAATCAGCTGCTGAGTAACGATCTGAAGGATTGCGCAAAATTCTACGGGAAGACAGAGGCTTCCAAGAAGCAGACCCATAACATACGTTCCACCGAGGAAGAGGCAAGTCGTGAGGAAAGCGTTGTCACCTTCTCGGAATATACCAGTGCAGCAGACCTGTTTGCCAGCTGGTATATCGAGAACTATATTCTGCCGCTGCATCAGGAGGAGGAAGTTCCCTTCAATCCTCTGGATGGCTCGCAGATCGATCTGACCACCACCGTCGAGGTCACTGAGACCCTTCCCAAAGAATGATGGCAATGAAAAGTGCCCTGAAAGAGGGGCTGCCCCAGCTGGGGCTGGACTTAACGGAAGACACCCAAAACACCCTGTGCGCCTTCGGTCACGCTGTGGTGGAGCAGAATAAGGTGATGAATCTGACTGCCATTACAGAGCCGGCGCAGGTGGCAAAGCTGCACCTGTTGGACAGCTTGTCCCTTTTGGCGGTGATGTCTCTTTCCGGAAAAAAAGTGATCGATGTAGGCTGCGGTGCAGGCTTTCCCGGTGTGCCGGTGAAGATCGCCTGTCCCGATGTGCAGCTGACGCTGCTGGATTCTCTGGGAAAAAGAATGCAGTGGCTGGAAACGGTGCTTCCCACTCTGGGCGTGGACGCCAATTGCGTGACCGCCCGTGCGGAAGAAGCGGTAGCCACCTGCCGTGAGCAGTATGATGTGGCAACCAGCCGTGCCGTGGCAAGATTGAATGTTTTGCTGGAGCTCACCGCACCCTTTGTAAAGGTAGGCGGCTGCGTTTTGGCAATGAAGGGTATGGCGGCAAAGGAAGAGCTGGCGGAGGCGGAAAAAGCCATCCGCACTTTGGGCTTGCAGCTGGAGCAGGTGCAGGAGTTCCCTGTGGACGGCACGGCGCACGCAGTGATCGTGCTGAAAAAGGTGCGTCCCACACCCCCCAAGTACCCTCGCCGGTACGCCAAGATCAAACAGAATCCGTTATAATCGCCAAGGAAGGAAAAGTTTAATGTTAAGCGTGTCATCCTGAGCGCAGCGAAGGATCTCCATCGTGCCGGAAGGGGATCCTTCGTCGTGTTGCTTCTCAGAATGACACGCTATTTTTATCTTAATGGCATTGGGCAAAAGACTTCCTTGGTTTTTCAATATCTTGTAATTATCTGCAAAATATTTCGCAACATCTTGTGTTTCGACAGACTTCGCAGGAAAAATGGGATATTATGTAGATGCGAACCCGGGATCCAGACGCACCAGCACCACAGTCGCATCGTCCTCGCCCCCGAAGGCGGTGCAGGTCAGCAGGCTTTTTGCCAGCTCCCCCGGCAACATACCGCCCATGTTCAGACAGCAGTGGAGGGCGTCCTCTTCTCCCACCCCATCGCTGACCAGTACCAGTGTCTCACCCCGGCGCAGGGATAGCTGATATACCGAGTCCCGCCTGTCCTCTACAGACAGGCCGGGGGGCGGTCCGGCTATCCCTATTTTTTCTGTGCCGGCGGCGGAAATAAGATAGCTGGGCACAGCGCCCCACTTGTAAAGCAGTGCTTTCCCGGTGTCCAGAAACAGTTCCAAAAGCTCTACCGTCACCGCACCGGCACGGCTGCGCAATGCGCAAAGGCTGTTGAGACTGTGCAATGCGTGTTCTGCCGGGTAGCCGGCAGTGAGCAGCCGCCGCAGCAGGGTCAAAGCGGTTTTTGCCTCCTGTACCGCCCCTGTGCCGGTGCCCATACCGTCGCACAAAAGCACATAGTAGCGGCAGCCCACACCGGCAAAGCTTGTCACCCGGTCACCGTTATCCGCTTCCGGACGGTTGGCGAAGATCTCAACCCTTGCATCGTACATAGGAAAGACCGTATCTGCTTTCCGGGCAAGCTGATCGGAAAGACTGTGGAGGTATTCTCCCAAAAAGCGGTATTGCTGCACCACAGCGTTGCGGTATTCCTGTTGCCGCTGGCGGTCGGCACGGATTGAGCGCAGCTGTTCCTGCGCCCGGTGCAGCTCTGCCAGCAGCCGCCCGCTTTTCCGGCAGGAAAAGGGCAGCTCCTCCGGAGTCAGCAGAGGCTTGTGCAGCACTACACCGGGCAGCTGCAACAGGCGATGGGCATCCTTGCAGCCTCTGCGGCAGGGGCAGCCGCCGCAGGCACGTTCCGCAGAGCGTGTTACCAAAGCGTCCTCATCCACCGGGGGCAGCCGCACCTCCAAAAGCAGCTGCTGGGTCTGCACCAAAGCACCGGCAGCCATTTCCAGCCGCACCTGTGCTACACCGGTTTCTCCCCGACGGGCAGGAACTTTGGCGTTTATGGGCAGCACCCCACCCAAAATGCCCCCCAGCACCAGTGCCGGCAAGGGCAAAAGGGAAAATTGCCCGGACAGGCGCATCACCAGTATGTAGCAAAGACCGGGGGCGCAGCACCCCAGCCACTTGGGATACCGTGGCAGAAACCGAATGAGATAACCGGCGCAGAGCACAGCGGTCATAGAAACCGGGGAGATGCCGGAAAGATCCAGCGCCACACCTGCCAAAGCCGTTGCAGGAAACGCCCCGGTGACACACAGAGCTGCACCGGTAACGATGCCAAGGCTGAGCCAGGGAAAGGGGGCGATCTGCGCCAGAGCCAGAATGCCGAAGGCGCAGGCCAGCCAGTCCCGGATGGGGTGACGACCCTCTGCCACCCGGGAAAACAGCCAGGTGGCGGTGATGCCTGTGCTCACCCGCAAAAGGTACACCCCCACGGAAGTGCCGTCCTGCAGCCAGGTCTGAAACAGCACGCCGGCGGCGGAGACCATCAGACCGGCCAAAGAGGGCAGCAAAAGGGGTGTTTCCCGTTCTGTGGGACGATTTTTCAGCAGCAATGATGCCATAAGGGCAGGCAGACACCAGGCGACGCCCTGTGTGCCGGCACTGCCCCAAAAGAAGAGATATCCCAGACATCCGCCTAAAGCGGTGAGTAGGGCAGACCATCCGGAGGCAGCCAGCACCAGAGCCATTGCCAGCGGCAGTGCCGCATTTCCCAAACTGGCGGCGCTGAGCCCGAAACCGGCCAGTGTCCACAGGGCAGCACGGCAGTAAAGCTGCACTTTGGGATCGAGGGATAGGGAGCGCAGCTTCCGCCGCCCCTGCTGTACATAGGATTCAAGAGGGATCATCATAAGTAAACACGACCTTTCGCTGTGGTTATATCACACCTTTTGAAATAAATTTGTCGAAGCGTATCCCTGCATTCGCAGGGAGAATCTCCGTCAGCGTGTCATCCTGAGCGAAGCGAAGGATCCCCTTCGTATTAGCAGGAGATTCTTCGTCGCTCCGCGCCTCAGAATGACAGAAAACCGTGTCATCCTGAGCGAAGCGAAGGATCCCCATCGTATTAGCAGGAGATTCTTCGTCACTGTGCTCCTCAGAATGACACGGGTGAGCGTTCTCTGTTACAGATATTTTTCTTGCTATTTTCTTGTTTTACGGCTATAATTATCTTGCGATTCTTTTATCTGCTATGGAGGTCAGTATGGGCTTTGAGGGGCTTTTGGGCAACACACGGCTGAAAGAAAATTTAAAAACCGGTTTGATCCGGGGCAAGCTCTCTCATTTTTATCTGATTTCCGGCCCGGAGGGCAGCGGAAAGAAGACGCTTGCCCGTCTGTTGGCGGCAGCGGCGGTCTGTCAAGGGGAGGAGAAACCCTGTCTTTCCTGCGCAGCCTGCCGAAAGGTAATGGCGGATACCCATCCGGATTTTATCACTGTGGCAGACCCCGAGCACAAAACGGTGCCGGTGCGTATGGTGAGGCAGTACCGGGAGGATATGTTCATCCGCCCCAACGAAGCGGAGAAAAAAATATACCTGTTTCCCCAGGAATTAGGTCTTGAAGGATATAATGCGCTGTTAAAGGTGCTGGAGGAGCCGCCGTCTTACGGTGTGTTCATCCTGCTGACGGACAATCCCGAAAAGCTCTTGCCCACTGTGCGCTCCCGTTGTACGGAGCTGTCTTTGTTGCCCTTGACTGCGGATGTTTTGGCGCAGCGGCTGCGGCAGGAATTTCCGGAAGCGGACGCAGAGATGGTAAACGGTGCCATCGAGCGCAGCGGCGGCTATTTGGGACAGGCATTGACGCTGCTGCAGGAGGGTCTTGAAACCGACACCCAGACAAAGGGGTTTCAGGACAGCTTTATCCGAAGAGATCCCCTTGCGCTTTTGCAGGTGCTGGTGCCTATGGAGAAATGGAAACGGGAGCAGCTGTTGCCGGTGCTGAGCCGCTGGGCAGAGCTGTTGCAGCAGGCACTGGTGTGCCGCAGCGGCAGCAAGGTGCTGTCGGAAGGCGCACGGCAGATCGCAGCACAACGCAGTGCCGCAGAGCTTTTGACCGCATTGCGTTGTGTACAAAAGGCCATAGAATATACCCAGGGCAATTGCTCTGTAGCCGCTGTCTGCGGCTGGTTGAGCTGGGCGCTGCGCTAAGCAGAGCCGCAAGCCGAGGAAGATAAGGAGAAGACCAATGGAAGAAATCAAGAAACCGGAGTATGCGGAGGTTGTGGACATCCAGTTCCGCCCCGGTCAGAAAATTTATTATTTCGATCCTGCCGGCATTACCTGTAAAGTCGGTGATGAGGTGATCATTGATACTGCCCGTGGCCCGGAGTATGGCTACTGCACCGCAGGCAACCACCGCATTTCTATGAAGGATGTGGTGGCACCGCTGCGCCCTGTGCTGCGGCTTGCCAACGCCCACGATAAAAAGGTTGCGGCAGAGAACCAGGAAAAGGAAAAGAAGGCGCAGGAAGCCTGTATGGAGAAAATTCTGGAACACGGACTGGATATGCAGCTGGTCAGTGCGGAATGCGCCTTTGACGGCAGTAAGATCCTGTTTTTCTTCACCGCAGATGAGCGTGTGGATTTCCGGGATCTGGTAAAGGATCTGGCAGTTATGTTCCATACCCGTATTGAGCTGCGGCAGATCGGTGTTCGTGACAAGGCCAAAATGGTGGGCGGACTGGGCATCTGCGGAAGACCCTTCTGCTGTGCCAGTTTTTTGGATGATTTCCAGCCTGTGTCCATTAAAATGGCAAAGACGCAGAATCTGAGTCTGAGCCCCACAAAAATTTCCGGCACCTGCGGCAGACTGATGTGCTGCTTGAAATACGAGCAGGATGCCTATGAAGATCTGATCCGCAACAGTCCCAAGAACGTATCCTTCGTGGATACCCCCGACGGACGTGGTACGGTGGTGGAGCTGGGTCTGCTGCGCAGCCGTGTGAAGGTGCGTATGGAGGATCGCCCGGAAGTGATCGCCACCTTTAATAATGCGGATATTGCGGTGCTGCGCAATGGCAAGGCAAAGAAGAACGATCCGCCCATTCCTGCGGATCTGGCACCCATTTCCGGTGGCGGCAAGCGGAGAAAGAAGCTGCTCAGCGAGGAGGAGCTGCAGCAGCTGGATTCCATTCGTTTCCGTTACAGCACCGAGACCATTGCCGAGGAGCAGAAGATCGCAGAGGAAGAGCCGGAGGAGAAGGAAGAACAGAAGGAGGGTCGCCGCCGCAACCGGAATCGACGCAAGCCCAAGGTTGTGAAAAAGCCGGATGCCCCTGGAGAGAACGCCGCTGACGCACCCCAGGAGCGACCCAAACAGGAAAAGAAAGAGCAGCCCAAGGCAAAGAAGCCTCAGACTGCTCCGGAAACAAAATCTGCGGAAGAGGGTGGCGAAAAGCCGAAGCGACAGGGGCGCAGACCCCGTTATCGCCACCGCAAGCCCTCCAAAACCGAAGAATAAAAAATAAAGGGGAGGGTCAAGACCCTCCCTTTGTGATGTATGTCAGAGAACAAACCGGGATGCATCCCTGCGGAAGCGAGAAAACTCCTTCTCGGAGCAAGTCACGCTGACCCGGACAGGGCGGTTAAAGTCTAAACTGAACATACCCATAAAATTTTTGGCATTGATCTGCTGTTTTTCGTTTCCTACCAGCACCTCAAAGGGTTGTGCCGTAGCAAGACTAACAAAGTCCACCACCTGCTGGAAGGAAGAAATATTAATGTGGAAATGGTGCATATTGTTCTCCTGAATAGTTGTGTTCAAGGGGGCAAAATGTACATAGCACGGCATATTATAGCAGAAAATGAAAAGATTACAATACGCTGTGTTGACGATTTTAACAAAAACCGACTGTAAAATTTGGTGAAAATGACTATGAACATTGGATTTTATACCTTGGGCTGCAAGGTGAATCAGTATGAAACACAAGCTATGGAGCAGCTGCTTTCTGCCGCCGGGCATACCATATGCAGCTTTGGCGATGATTGTGATATTTATATTATCAACACATGTTCCGTCACCGCTGTGGCGGATAAGAAGAACCGGGCGATGATCCGCCGCTGCCGTCGGGAGCACCCGGAGGCGGTGCTGGCGGTGTGCGGCTGCTACAGCCAGCAAGCACCGGAGGCGGTAAAAGCCTTAGGGGTGGATGTGCTGGGAGGCAGCGGTGAACGGGAGGCTTTTTTGCGGCAGGTGCTGAAAACTGCGGAAGACCGGAAACCTCGTCAGCAGCTGGATGTGGCGCATACGCGTCGGGAATTCGAGGTACTGCCGGCAGGCGGACTGGAAGGACGCACCCGTGCTATGCTGAAGGTGCAGGATGGCTGTGTGAATTTCTGCACCTATTGTATCATTCCTTATACCCGTGGCCCTGTCCGTTCCGCACCCCTTGAACTGGTAAAGGAGCAAGCCTTGTGCCTTAAGGAAAAAGGCTACCGGGAGCTGGTGATCACCGGCATCGAGATCGCCTCCTGGGGCGTGGATCTTCCGGGCAAGCCGCCCCTTACGGAGCTGATCACCGGTGTGTGTGAGGCAGTTGGCGAAATGCGTGTGCGCCTTGGCTCCTTAGAGCCTCGCATCATCACCGAAGAATTCTGCCAAAGGCTCAAAAGTTATGCAAACCTATGTCCCCAGTTTCACCTGTCCATGCAGTCCGGTTGTGACACGGTGCTGGCACGGATGCGGAGAAAATACGACACCGCCCGGTATCTGCAAAGTGTGGAGCTGCTGAAAAAGCATTTCCCCGGCTGTGCCGTGACCACGGATATGATCGTGGCATTCCCCGGGGAGACGGAGGAGGAATTTGCCCAAAGCCTTGCCTTTATTCAGAAATGCGGCTTTGCGGATATGCACATTTTCCCCTATTCCCGACGACCCGGCACACCGGCAGATAAAATGCCGGGTCAGCACAGCAATGACACCAAGGAGGCAAGAAGCCGGGCAGCCATCGCTGTGGCGAAGCAGATGTCTGAACGCTACCGTGGAGGACTGGTGGGAACGCAGGTGGAGGTGCTTTTTGAAGAGCCGGAGGGCGACTATTTTACCGGTCATACCCCCAATTATGTGAAGGTCTACGTGAAAGGCGACGACCTGCACAATTGCCGGAAAACCGTCACGGTCACAGAGGTTTTCCGTGACGGCGTGAAAGCAAAACTGTAAAGAAACTAAAGGATGTGCGTCTACCGCCCACCTCCCTCACCGAGGGAGGTGGCACGGCGCAGCCGTGACGGAGGGAGTGTACTTATTTACAAGGTACACTCCTTTGTATTATGCAGGAGATTCTTCGTCCCCTTCGACGTCGCTCAGGGTCCTCAGAATGACAGAAAACAAGGTGATTCTGAGCGAAGCGAAGAATCCCCATCGTATTAGCAGGAGATTCTTCGTCGCATACGCTCCTCAGAATGACAAAAGCGTTTTAACTTGATGCGATTGCGCAGAAAGGGGCATTGGCACGATTAAGTGAAATTTATTGCTATTTTAATTTCCTTGTTATATAATAAATAAAATATACCTTCAAGGAGTTTATATGATCGAAACCAAACAGTTGCTTCCCGGGGTACGGTTGCGGACCTTCCGGGATGACCGATTTAAACAGGGTTGTATCAGCATCCAGTTTTTGCGGCCTATGTGTCGGGAAGAGGCGGCGCTGAATGCGCTGATCCCGGCGGTGCTGCTGCGAGGCTGTGAGGGTGCGGAGGATCTGCGTGCTATCACCTTGCGGCTGGACGATCTGTACGGCGCATCGGTGGGCGCACTGGTGCGACGCATCGGTGACTACCACGCAACGGGTCTGTACGCAGGCTTTATATCTGACCGCTACGCCTTGGAAAATGACCGTGTGATGGCACCTATGGTGGAATTTCTCCGCCAGCTGCTGTTGCAGCCGGTGACGGAAAAGGGCGTTTTCTGCAAGGATTTTGTGGAAAGCGAGAAGAAAAATCTTATTTCCGCCATTGAATCCCAGAAAAACAACAAGCGTGCCTATGCTATGGCACAGCTGCTGCGCCATATGTGTAAGGAGGATGCCTTCGGCATTCCCCGTCTGGGAGAAGTGGAGGATGTAAAAGCCATTACCCCGGAAACCGCCTATGCCCACTACCAAAGGCTTTTGAAGGAGAGTCCCGTGGAGCTGTTTTATGTGGGCCCTGCTCCGGAGCAGGCGGCGGAGCTGTTGAAAGCGGTGTTTGAAAAATTGGACAGAACGCCTGTGGAAATGCCGCCTCAGACGGCGTTTCAAAGCTGCGGCGGCGGAGAATTTACAGAAGCGCTGGATGTGGCGCAGGGTAAGCTCTGTATGGGCTTTTCCACCCCGGTCACCACACGCAGCGGTGACTTTGTGGCAATGCAGGTGTGCAATACCCTGTTTGGCTCCGGTATGACCGGCAAGCTGTTTATGAATGTCCGGGAAAAGATGTCACTTTGCTATGACATCGGCTCTTCCTATCAAGGCACAAAGGGCATTATGACCGTTTCTGCCGGCATTGATTTTTCCAAGGAGCAGGCGGTGCGGCAGGAGATTTTGCGCCAGCTGCAGGCGGTCTGTGAGGGCGATTTTACGGATTCCGAGCTGCAATGCGCCAAGGAATCTCTTTCCTCCAGCCTCCGTGGGCTGCACGATTCTCCCGGAGCTATTGAGAATTACTATTTCACCGCAGGTCTCAACGGCCTTTCCTTGACACCGGAGGAGTATCTCTGCCGGGTGGCGGCGGTGACCCCGGAGGCGGTGGCCGCAGCTGCAAGAACTTTGCAGCTGGACACGGTGTATTTTCTGAAGGGGGTGCAGTGATGGAGAGAAAAGAATACCCCTTCCTGGGCGAGACGGTATTTTGGGACAAGCTGCCAAACGGGCTGACCATTGCGGTGGTACCCCGTCCCGGCTTTACCCGGAAGCTTGCCTATTTCATTACGGACTTTGGTGCCATCCACAGGGAATTTACCCTCAATGGAAAAGATTATAAAATGCCTGCGGGCATCGCCCATTTTCTGGAGCATAAGCTGTTCGATATGCCCGATCGGGATGTGTCTGCGGAATTTGCGGCACTGGGCGCAAACCCCAATGCCTTTACCAGCTATGATGTGACAGCGTACCATTTTTCCTGCACAGAAAATTTTGAGCCCTGTTTGAAGCTGCTGCTGGAATTTGTGTCCACCCCCTATTTTACGGAAAGCTCCATTCAAAAGGAGCTGGGCATCATCGGTCAGGAGATCGGAATGCACAATGACAATCCCGACAGCCGTGTGTTTGAGCTGCTGATGGAGAATATGTACCGGCAGCACCCGGTCACTGTGCCGATCCTGGGCTCGGAGGAATCCATCGGCTCGCTGACACCGGAAATGCTGGAAGCCTGCCATCAGGCGTTCTACCGTCCGGGTAATATGCTTTTGTGCGTGGTGGGCGATGTGGACCCGGAAATGGTGCGCACCCTTGCGGAGGAAATGCTGCCGGCGGAGGACAAAGCGGTGGTCACCCGTGTGGGCAGCTGGGATGAGGAAATGACTTGCCCGAAAAGCGAAAGCTGCTATGAAATGGAAGTGGCAATGCCTATGTTCCAGCTGGGCTTCAAGTGTGAGCCTCCGGAACTGGGAGAAGCGGCAGTCCGTGCAGAGATCGTAGGCGATCTGGCAGCAGAGGCGTTGTTTGGCGAATCCTCGGCATTGTATTTGCGGCTTTATGAAGAAGGTATCATTGACGGTGGCTTCGGTGGCGGCTTTGAGACCATCGACGGTATGGCACTGCTCACCGCCGGCGGTGACAGCGAAGACCCGGAAGGCCTTCGGGATGCCATTTTGGAGGAGGCACAGCGACTGGTACGTGAGGGTATCCCGGAGGAAGATTTCCTGCGGCTGAAGCGCAGTGCCATGGGTCGCCGTGTCCGGGATCTGGATAGCTTCGACGGCACAGCCTTCCGTACCTGCGCCTACTTCTTCTCGAAATTTGACTATTTCGACTTTCCTGCTGTGTACGAAAAGGTCACAGTGCAGGAGATCACAGAATTTTTAAGCAGAGTGGTCACCCCTTCCCGGTGCAGCCTCTGCGTCATCAAACCGAAAGAACAGGAGTAATTGACTATGGAATGGATCAAACCCAATAACCCCATCTCCTTCCCCGGACTGGGACTGGAGCTGGGGGATATCCCCACCGGCTTTGCCATCGGCCCAATGAACATCCGGTTTTACGGTGTCATCATCACCATCGGTCTGCTGCTGGCCATTATCTACGGCATCAAGCGCAGCAAGCAGTTTGGTCTGACAGAGGACAATATTCTTGACGGCGTGCTGGGCATCGTACCCTTTGCCATTATCTGCGCCCGTCTGTACTACTGCGCCTTCAAGTGGGATACCTACGCAGCGGATCCCATTAAGCTGCTGTACATCTGGGAGGGCGGTCCTGCCATCTATGGCGGTGTCATCGGTGCAGCCATCGGTGTGGTGGTCTTGTGCCTTGTGAAGAAACTGAAGCTGGGCGCTGTTCTGGATGTGGTTGCCATCGGCTTTTTGCTGGGTCAATCCATCGGACGCTGGGGCAACTTCTTTAACCGGGAAGCCTTCGGCGCACTGACCGAGAGTGTTTTCGGTATGGAGATCATCAGCGACATTACCCACGCCAAGGGCATTTACCATCCCACCTTCCTGTATGAATCCCTGTGGAATCTGGCAGGCTTCATCATTTTGCATCTTCTGTCCAAGCGCCGTCGCTATGACGGTCAGATCGCGCTGGGCTATGTGTTCTGGTACGGTCTGGGCAGAACCTTTATTGAAGGTCTGCGGCTGGACAGTCTGATGATCGGCACTGTCCGTGTCAGCCAGCTGTTGGCTGCCGTCAGCTGCTTTGCCGCTGCGGTGGTGCTGGTGGTGATGGCGTTCCGCAAGCACGATCCTCAGAAGCTTTTTGTGAATGTGGTGGCAGCAAGAGAAGCTGCTGCGGCAGAAGCAGCGGAGGAAACTACCGAGGAAACTACCGAGGAAACTACCGAGGAAATTACTGAGGAAACTACCGAAGAAACAACCGAAGAATAATTCGAGTCTTACGCGGTCATTCTGAGGAGCCGCAGGCGACGAAGAATCCCCTTCGATAATGCGTGCTGTCATTCTGAGGAGCCGCAGGCGACGAAGAATCCCCTTCGATAATGCGTGCTGTCATTCTGAGGAGCCGCAGGCGACGTAGAATCCCCTGCATAATAGGATGGAGATCCTTCGCTGCGCT
>JAZRRS010000030.1:0-4115 GCA_045651005.1 Faecousia sp. | reverse complement strand
ACTGCAACAACACATCCGGGCATCGTAGAAACAATGTATCCTACGGACAATACAACCGTAGGTTCTAATGAAGAATGGTCAGTCCCTACGAGTCCCACCAACACCTCTCCTACTGAATCAGAGCCATTGGAGAGTGATCGTGAGGAAAACTCCCGTACAGAGCGAATGCTTGGCATGATCCTTTCTTTCGCTGCGGTAATTGCCGGAATTGTTGCAGTATTCGTCCTGTCGCAGAAGAATGCCATCTTCGGGCCGGACGGCATTTGTTTGGCTCTTGCATTGTTGGCAACGGCTTATCACATAACTCTTTATATGGAGTATATTCTGTGGAATTACACGCTCGTTACTCTAAGCACGATTGCCAAAATCGTTAGTATCCTTGTATTTTTGTTGAGTATCCGGGAACTGCTTGGATGGCTACGAGCAAAGTTCGCATTATCCTGGTGCTTGACTCACAGATTTGCCAAGCGCTGTGCCACACCGCAAATGTCCCTGTTTGTTTTTGTCGGATGGATCATCCTTTCCCTGATTGGTGTTGTTTATTTCATTGCTGCGAACGCGCACTACGAGGGAACCCTGTTTGGCATTCTTGGATATTTGGCAACCGGAACATTTGGTTTTTTGGGTCTTTGGAAGTATGGCAGCGATCTCAACCATTTCAAGAAACAGCTGAGTAACTATCAGAATGGCAAACCAATCACTGTTGGTGATGGTGCTTTTGCTCAAACTGAAGCACAGCTTTTAGATGTGCAGGCCCAGCATGAGGAAGCTGTCCGCACTGCTGTCACCAGTGAGCGATTCAAGGTCGAGCTGATTTCTAATGTTTCTCACGATCTCCGCACACCGCTTACCTCCATCCTGGGCTATAGCGAGCTTCTGCAAAATGAAACACTATCTCCCGATGGGCAGGAGCAGCTTCGCCGCCTGCATCAGAAGGCTGGCTATATGAATGACCTTGTGGAATCCCTCTTTGAACTGACCAAGGTTTCCAGCGGTGTTGTGGAAAGTAAGAAAGAGCAAATTGATCTTGTCCGATTGATGGAGCAGACCATTGGCCTGTTTGACGATCAGCTTATAAGTGCTGGCCTTGTTGTAAAACGCAGTTATTGTGCTGATACAATCCCTGCCATTACCGATGGGGCACGGATGCACCAAGTATTTGCCAATCTGCTGGGGAATGCAATCAAGTATGCCCTTGCAGGCACCCGGATTTACTTGGAGGTTAGAGAAACAGACGAAAGTTTCCTCATTCGGATGATGAATACCGCTTCCTACGAAATGGACTTTAAGCCAGACGAGATCATGCAGCGGTTCGCCCGTGGTGACAAAGCCAGATCCACAAAGGGTAGCGGCTTGGGCCTTGCGATTGCCCAGACCTATACAGAATCCGTCGGTGGCGCCTTCCGGGTGAGTGTAGATGGCGACCAATTCAGCGCCATCGTTGAGCTTCCTAAAAACTGAAAGAAACTTGTAAGAATTATTCCAAGGTTATGAAAGACACCCCCTGTACCATTTAGGCAACAGGGGGTGCTGTCATGTCTAAACAAAAAACTCTAATTCAGAATCAATTTACTATTCCCTGCATTGTACGCCATGTTATCCTTTCTTGGCTACTTGCTGTTGTAGTAGAGTATCTCATTCTCCCTAGTGAGCTGCGGGATCTGGCCGATTTGGATGGTCTGGCACAAATGTCCTTTGTCCGGGTAATAGGAATAACCTGCGGTATCGCTGTTCTGCTGACGGGTATATCCTTCTTTGTTAAGACAAGGAAGATTGAGCGGTGGTGCATTGTTGCCACATTTGCGGTTCTTGCGATTGCAGCACTGCGGGCGTCAGCTACATGGGCTTTCCTTGTAGTCTGCGTATTGATACTGGTGATCTTGGCCGTTTTCGGTATCTATGGCTGGGAGAAAACTCCCGAGCCTGTTGCCGAGCCAAAGAAAGCGCATAAAGCCTACATCTGGATCACCGTTGGATTATCTGCTGTTTTCTTCTTATTTGTCAGTGCTTGGACGGTAGGCCGGGTGTACAGCTTCAGCTCCCCGACATTTGACTTTGGCATCTTTTCTCAAATGTTCTATCACATGAAAGAGTCTGGCTTGCCGATGACCACTGTGGAACGGGATGGTCTGCTATCACACTTTGCCGTCCATGTTTCTCCAATCTACTATCTCATGCTGCCATTTTACTGGCTGGTTCCTACACCTGCCACATTACAGGTACTACAAGCCGCGGTCATAACTTCTGCAGTTATCCCTCTTTGGAAAATTGGAAAGCATCATGGCCTGACCGGAGCGCAACGGATGTTGGTTTGTGCTGTGCTGCTTCTATTCCCGGCATTCTCTGGCGGCACAAGCTACGACATTCACGAAAACTGTTTCTTGACTCCGCTGATCCTCTGGCTGCTCTATGGTATCGATAGAAAGAATACGGCTATTACCGCTATTGCCGCTGTACTTACACTGATGGTCAAAGAGGATGCAGCAGTTTATGTGGCAGTGGTTGCCCTCTGGCTGATCGTCAAAACTGTTCTGCGATTCAAAAAACTGGATGTGCAGAATCTCATTACAGGAATTGTGCTGCTTGCCATTTCCCTTGGTTGGTTCTTCCTCGTAACCGGGTATCTTGCAAAAAGCGGTGACGGTGTTATGACTTACCGATACAGCAATTTTATGTACGATGGCTCGTCCTCACTGATTACGGTCATTAAATCTGTAATTTTGAATCCCATGAAAGCCGTCTATGAAAGTGTCGATACAGAAAAGCTGTATTTCATTGCAATGACACTTCTGCCGTTGCTGGGACTTCCTTTGCTCACAAGACGGTATGAGCGGTATATTTTGCTGATTCCCTATATCCTGGTCAACCTCATGTCTGACTATCAGTATCAGCATGATATTTTCTTCCAGTACACCTTTGGCTCCAATGCGTTCCTAGTGTATCTGACCGTTGTAAATCTGGCAGACTTGAAAATCAACTGGCAACGCATTTTTGCCCTGGTTGCAGCTACCATTGTAAGTGCTGTATGCTTTGGTATTGTTGTGGTGCCCAAAGCCATGAATTACCCGGTGCAAGCGATTCAGTATCACGACTATTATCAGAATATCCGTGATACCCTGGACATGATCCCGGATGGTGCATCGGTTACGGCGACAACATTCTATACCACCCATCTTTCACAGAGGAAGGTTCTCTATGATGTTCGCTACTGCTCCCAAGAGCATATGCTGGAAACTGAGTATGTGGTTCTTAAACTATCCGCAAGTAGTGATTACAAGAAATTCTCAACAGGTGGCAAAGATAATGGCTTTGAAAACTTGGTAAAGCTGTTGGAGAAAAATGGATATGTAGAGCAATATACCCTTGATGGAGTGTTAGTAATCTACAAGCAGCAATAATTCATCACAAGTGAAATTACAATACTGTCCCTGTTGCCACAGAACGACATTTTTCATCGGACAAAACATGGTATAATGTGTCTGTAAATACACAATGCAAGGGAAACCTAGTGACATTTGAAATTTCCACCCAAACGGGCGGTGACGGTAAATCCGCCATCGTCCGTTGCTATTTTATAGGGACGCAAATACCAATAATCGCTTTCCTAATCGATCACCCACCGCCAGAAATGCGTCCCAGCTTGGGACGCATTTTCAGCTTTTCACTAATTTCTGTAATGTGTCCCGACTTGGGACACATTTTTTTACTTGTCTGTGCGAAATTTGATGAAGTTGCGCTTTTTATATTTCTTTTTGAAAAGGTTTGGCGGAAATCTAATTATTTTCCGTTTCTGATCGTGATATAAGCAAACACACGAAAGCAGGTGAAGAATGTGACATTAGAACAGTTTTATACATACCAGGAGCAGACCTTCGATTCTTTCTGCAAGGCCGTGATCCGCAACGAAAGCATTGACGCCTTTCGGGAGCTGGCTCACCGCCGGGAACATGAGATTGAATTTTCTGCGCTGTCATCCAAGGAGCTGACATCCCTGCAAGCAGAGAATCCGTATGGCTCCTACAAAAAGGCTTTTCGTGTGCATGGATATGTAGTAGAAGTCTGCAATCAGTCTTTGGGCGAAATTCTGGACTACATACCGTCAGCACAGCGGGATA
>JAZRRS010000029.1:0-20621 GCA_045651005.1 Faecousia sp. | reverse complement strand
TCATCCTGAGCGGAGCATAGCGGAGTCGAAGGATCCCCTTCAATTTTCTAGGAGTTCCAATGTTTTTCTTCTTAAGACGGGGATTCTTCGTCGCTGTGCTCCTCAGAATGACAGTGTAAGCGGAGCGACAAACCGGAATTTATGTTCCCAGTATAGCAACGGTTTTTTAAAAAACCACGGGAATTATGGTGTGCTTGCAATGGAAAAAAAATAATGCTATAATAAGCTGAAAGATTATTTCGGTTTGCGTTCTCTCAGTCTATACAAAACTTTTTGGAGTGCTTATGAAAACTTTACTGCATATCTGCTGCGCCCCCTGTGCCAACCAGTGCATTGAGGTGCTGCGTACCGACCATTTTGAGGTGACGGGTTTTTGGTACAACCCCAACATTCACCCCTTTACGGAATACCGGGCAAGGCGCAACTGCCTCCGGGACTACGCCCCCACCATTGATTTGCCTTTGCTGGAGCAAAACGATTACGCCCTGCGACCCTTTGTCCGCACTGTGGCAGAGGACATTGGAAATCGCTGTGGCAAATGCTATGAAATGCGGCTGTTTGAGACAGCACGGCAGGCAGCGGAAGGTGGCTTTGACAGCTTCACTTCCAGCCTGTTTATCAGCCCCTATCAGAATCACGAGCTGATGCAAGAAACCGCAGAACGTGCCGCCGCAGAGTATGGTGTGCAGTTCCTGTATCGGGATTTCCGTCCCTATTTCAAAGCAGGACAGGAAAAGGCACGGGAACTTGGGTTCTATATGCAGAAATACTGCGGCTGTGTTTTTTCCGAAGAAGAAAGATATTTGAAGAAAAATAAGATCATACCATAAGGAGACATTATGAAACTAAACTATATTGCCCCTTGTTTGTTTGGCTTGGAAGGACTTGCCGGTGACGAACTGAGAAGAATGGGCATGGAAGATGTCCGGGTGGAGGACCGCCGTGTCTTTTTCTCCGGTGATGCCGCTGCGCTTGCCAAAGCAAATATCGGTTTGCGCACCGCAGAACGGGTGATGGTAGTGCTGGCACAATTCCCGGCAAAAACCTTTGAGGAGCTTTTTCAAGGCGTGCTGCATACCAACCTGGAGGATTTCATTGGAAAAGAAGATCAGTTCCCTGTAAAGGGTCACTGTCTCAACAGTCAACTGATGAGCGTTTCCGACTGTCAAGCCATCATTAAAAAAGCCGCATCCCGTCGATTGGGTGAGAAATACGGCATCAACTGGCTGCCGGAGACCGGCATTAAGTATCAGCTGCATTTTACCATCCTGAATGACAATGTGACTCTGTCTTTGGATACCTCCGGCCCGGGTCTGCACAAGCGCGGCTACCGTGCCATAGGCAACGATGCGCCTCTGCACGAAACTCTGGCAGCCGGTATGATCCAGCTGACCCGTTACCGTGGCAGAGAGTTTTTGTGGGATCCCTTCTGCGGCTCCGGCACCATTCCCATTGAAGCTGCCTTGATTGCCAAAAACAGAGCCCCCGGTCTCTCCCGGAGTTTTGCCGCCCAGGAGTATCCCTGGATCCCCCAGGAAGTGTGGACCCAGGCAAAAGAGGAAGCAAAAGACAAGGAATTCAACGGAAAATACCGCATTTTAGGCTCAGACAGTGATCCCCAGTGCGTTTCCCTCAGCTTTGCCAACGCCAGAAAAGCCGGTGTTTCCGACTGTGTCACCTTTGCTGACGGAGATGCCACAAAAATGAGCCTGCCTGCGGAAAGCGGCATTCTCATTTGCAATCCTCCCTACGGTGAGCGAATGATGGAGCAGCACAGCGCACAGCGGCTGTACAGTGCTTTGGGCCGTCATTTGAAATTTGCCAACGATTGGAAGAAATTCGTCATCACCTCTGAGCCGGAGTTTGAACACTGGTTCGGCAAGCGTGCGGACAAAAAACGCAAATTTTACAACGGCAAGATCAAGTGTGACTACTATATGTTTACGGACAACGCAAGAAGAAAGAAGTAATTTATGACACATATTTTCATCATCAACCCTGCTGCCGGCAGCCGTGACAGAACTAAGGATTACACCCAAGCCATTGAAGAGGCTTGCAACGTCCGGGGACTTTCCTACCGCATCTGCATTTCCGAAGCACCCGGTGACTGCACACGAATCGCCCGTGAAGCCGCCCAAAGCGGTGAGGAAGTGCGTCTCTACGCCTGCGGCGGTGACGGCACGTTAAATGAAGTTGCCGCCGGTGCAGCAGGCTATGACAACGCCGCCGTCACCGTATTTTCCGGTGGCAGCGGCAACGACTTCGTGAAACTGTTTAACGAGCCGGATGCTTTTTTCCGGTTGGAGCGTCTGCTGGACTGCGAGGAAGCGGTATTTGATATGATCCGCTGCAACGACGATCTTGCGCTGAATATCTGCTCCGTGGGTCTGGATGCCCGTATTGGCACAGATGTTTCCAACTACAAGCGCATCCCCCTGCTCAGCGGCTTCCGGGCATATGCTGTGTCCACAGTGATCAATCTGTTCCGGGGCATTGCAGAGCATTATGTAGTGGAACTCAACGGAGAAACCATCGACGCAGAACAGACCTTTGTTTGCGTCTGCAACGGCAGATTCTACGGTGGCGGCTTCAATCCCGTACCTGAAGCCGATCCCACCGACGGACTTCTGGAGGTGCTGCTGGTCAAGAAAGTTTCCCTTTTGGAAGTTCCCGGACTCATCGGCAAATACAAAAAGGGTCTTTATAAAACGATCCCCCAAGTGGTCAAGCACTACCAAACCGACCGCATCACCATCCGCTGCGACAAGGAAACCCCCATCAATCTGGACGGTGAGCTGCGCACAGCGCAGGTGGTGGAGATGTCTCTTGCCAAGGAAAAGCTGCGCTTCTTCTATCCCAGGGGCCTGACCTGGCAGGCAAAGATTCCTACAACTTGTTAACAACAAAGACAGCGTTGGAAGTGCTCCAACGCTGTCTTTGTTTTATTTTACTGTTAGTTTTTGCATCCAGGATCCGCTGCGGAGCATAAACATACCAATGACACATTTGATCACATCCACACCGGTCACGATGCCATAGATAACAAACACGTGAAGGCCGCTGTATCGGCTGAGGAAAAATGCCAAAGGCAAGCTCAGCAACCAGATGGATCCACAGTCAAACAGGAATGTGGCAGTGGTCTTGCCACCGGAGCGCAGGGTGAAATACACCGGATAAATATACGACTGCAACAACACATCGCAGGCGGCAATAAGGATCAATCCCGTTGCCAAGTGCCTTACAGAATCCGTTGTTTCAAAGAATTCAGGGAACACACCGGAAAGTGCAGCAATACAACTGCCAAAGAGCGCACCCAGAATGATGGAAATTACCGTCATCCGGTTGTTGGCTTTTCGCAGCTCCGCCTTCTCTGTATTGGCACCCAGCATCTGTCCCGTAATGATACCTACGGTTGCGCCCAAGGACTTAAAGGACACCGATGCCAGATTGAACATAGTAGAAGAAATACCCAAAGCGGCATTCACATCCTGTCCCCATACGCTGTAGCACTGATTCAAAAATGCCATACCGAAGGACCACATTCCCTCGTTAAGCAGCATCATAATGCTCTTGGGCACAATTGCCTTCAAAATCCTGCCGGGGATGTACACCCCCCGGTAAAGCCCCTTCATATAAGGTGCTTCCACCGGATGGGTATGCGCCCAAACCGCAAGGACCAAAAATTCCACATAGCGAGAGATCACCGTAGCCACCGCCGCACCGGCAATGCCCATTTTCGGCGCACCCAGATTGCCAAAGATCAAGATCCAGTTTCCCAAAAGATTGGTCACCGTAGCAGAGATGCTCGCCACCAGCGTCACCGTGGGATGCCCACACACCCTCAGTGTGCCGGCATAGGCAGAGGTTAGGGCAAAGGGCAGCACTCCCCACAGCATAATTCCCAGATACTGCTTTGCGTAATAGAGGGTATCCTCCGCAAGCTGTGCATCTCCCTGTCCGGTAAGGTACAAGCCAATGAGCTGATCGCCATATAGCAGAAACGCCACCAAGCCGATGGCAGTCGCCACAAAGCTGACATAGACCTTAAATCGGGCAGCATAACGGATCCCGTCATTATCCCCGGAGCCGTAAAATTGGGTAGTGAAAATACCTGCGCCTGCCACGCATCCAAACAGACACAAATTAAAGATAAAAATCAGATTATTGTTGATGATGGCGACACCGCCGATCTGTGCGGTGGAAAGCTGACCGACCATCAAATTATCCAACAGCGAAACAAACATTGTGATGGCGTTTTGTGCCATCATCGGTAAAGCGGTGGCAAATACTCTGCGATAAAAGACTCTGTCGCCACTTAGCCGTTTTCCCATCTTACTTCCGCCTCCATCAGCATTTCCAGCATAGCCGGCATATCCTCTGCTCGCTGGCAAAACCAGGTTGCGCCTGCTTGTTCCAAAAGCTCCCGGTCACGGAAGCCCCAAAGCACGGTCAAGCAAGGTACGCCCGCATTTTTTGCGGTTTCCACATCTACCTCACTGTCACCCACATAGATGCAGCGTTCTACGCCTATGGCCTTCATCGCCCGATGCACCATCTCCCCGTGGGGTTTCCGGGGGCAGTCATCACTGACCCCTCGGGCATAAATATCCCCGAAGAAATCACGGCACAGCTCCCGTACCGCATCGTCCGGCTTATTGGACACCACTGCCACGGGATATTTCTCCCGGATGGCGGCAAGCGCCTCCATAATCCCCGGATAAGGACGGGTCGTGCCCTCGTTGCAGGTGGCGTTGTAATAGGTATGGTAGGCCTCCAGCACCGTATCCAATGGAGGATCGTCCTCCCGTCCGGGAAGAGACAGCTGGATCAGCCGTCTTGCTCCGTTACCCACAAACCGGCGGATCTCTTCTACGCTCCGTTCCGGGCAGCCAAACTGCCGCAGGATATGATTGGTGCAACGGTGCAGATCCGCCAGAGTGTCCAAAAGCGTTCCGTCAAGGTCAAAAATAACTCCCGTTTTCAAAACGACACTCCTCTGCGCTTCATCACCCGAATATCCTCACCCACAAAGGTCAAGCCCTGGAAGCTTCCCTCCAAACGGGATGCGATCTGGGGTGAATACCGCACTGCGATCTCTTCAATATTCAGATTGGTGGAAATGATCATACTCTTGCCTGCCAGCAAGCGGTCATTTACAAGGCTGTACAGTGCCGCTGTCACAAAGCTGCCGGACATCTCCGTACCCAGATCATCTATGATCAAAAGGTCGCTGTGCGTCAGCGCATCCACCTGCCGACGGCTGTCCTCATCGGGACTGAAGCGATTCTTCTCTAACTTAGCAAACAGCCGGGGCGCACTCTCGTAAGACACAGACCAGCCTTTGTCCGTCACCTCATTGGCGACGCAAGCAGAAAGGAAAGTCTTTCCCAGACCGGTGCCACCCACAAACAGGAGATTGCCGCTGTTTGCGCTGAAGGTATTGGCATAATGGCGGCACAGTTCCAAATTCTGCTCCATAATAAACCGGGGGCTTGTGCCCAAAGCACGGTCAATACGGTCTGTATAGTACTCCAAACGGAAAGCAGAAAAACGCTCCGCACCGCTGGTAAGCTCTGCGATCTCCTTGCGCTGCTCCTCTCGGCACAATGATGCCATACAACGGCACATAGTGCTTCCAATGTAGCCATTGTCACCACAACAGCTGCATACCGGAGAATCATCCAAAAAATCCGGGGGGAAATTTGCCTGCACCAGTGTGCCATATTCACACTGGAGGGCAAGATTCTCCTGTTTCAACTGCGCCATCATCGCCGCAGCATCGCCACCCTTGGCAAACGCTGCCTGGGCCGCTTTCACCATACCGCTGCGCAGCTGCTGATCGATCTGCTGCAAACGGGGCACCTGGGTATAGGCGATCTGCAAATTGCGGCGGTAACGGGCTTCCTTTTCCGCTTTTCTCTCGTCCAGCCGCAGACGGGCACGACGAATAATCTCTCCACTGTAGGGCATTTTTTAACCCTCCTTATTCTTTAACAATCGCTGAATATTGGCAAGCTCTGCCTGACCCAAAGTGCCGGATGCGCCCTTGGGTACAGAGGTCTTCTTATCGCCGTCCTTCACTTGCTGAACGGTGAGAAGTCCCGCTTCCTTCCAGCGGCTCAAAATTTTATTCATATACGCCCAGTTCAAACCGCCGGTATTCAAACAAGTCCGTTCATATGCCAAACCAATGGCATCCATATCGAATCCGGCTTCCAGCCATTTCCTGGCATATTTTTCTTCACCGGGCGTCAAGCTTCTGCCACGGATCTGCAAGGTACGCATCAGCATACCCAGCTGAGAGGCGCGGAAATTCTGGGCTTGAATAAAAGCAGATGCCTCTTCAATGGTATCAATTCCCTGCTCTGCCCAGGCATTGGCTTCCTTTTGAATGGTATGCAGCGAAGGACTGCGTAATTTTCCCTGCTGCCGTGCACGATCCTTGCAATAGCTGATGAGCACACTGACCACATCTCCGGGCAAGCCGTAATAACGGACAAACCCCAAAATAATTTTCAGTTCCTCTGTGCTCAGCGTCCGACCCAAAACCCGTTGGACCTCACCATACAAGCTTCGGAAATCTTGATCCATCTCCATAGCCTGGGTAACATCCTGTTCCGTGTAGGTAGGACGCTCACCGGGCACGAAGGCACGCTTCTCCTCCTGCCAAAGACCCAGCTGCCGCAGTGTAGCGGCGGCACAGTTCATTCTGGCTTGAGACAGGTGCAGCTGTTCCTGAGCACTGTCCGGATCATTTCCGCATTTTAAGTATATGTACAGAAGCGCCACGTCACCGTTGGCAGTGGACAGCAGCTTCCGCACATCTGTTTTCTCTATATTTAAGTCTGCCGTATTCATACCTGCTCCTTAAAATCCTCATTTTTTGTCATTATAACACAGGTTTTCAAGCTGCACAACTAAGACCTTTTAAAGTTTTTGAAGAAAAACAACGACAATTTTTGGTGTGCCACAGGATATTGTGGCACATTCTTGTTTTCACCACAAGGGCTGTAAACTATCTGTGAATTTTACTTTTTTTGGTTGCAAGCGCAGGCACTTTGGCATATAATACTCGTAATACTGTAAAAGGAGCTTCCTATGGGTAACTGGTTACGAAATACCGCCGCCAAAATAGGTCAGGCGTTCCGCCGCTTTATGGAGGGCCGCTATGGCGGTGACAAACTGAACATCACACTGGTGTGGGTCTCCTTTGCTGCCTACATCATCAGCCTGCTGATCCCCGTGGATCTGGTAAAGCTGATCCTGCTGGTGGTATATTACAGTCTTTTGGCATGGGCCATCTTCCGGTTTCTCTCCCGTAACACCTACAAACGATATCAGGAAAACCGGAAATATCTGCAAATTTTAGAACGGGCAAAGGACAAAGACCACCGCTACTTTGACTGCCCTCGCTGTCGCCAGCCGGTGCGTGTGCCCCGTGGAAAAGGTAAGATCTCCATTACCTGTCCCAAGTGCAGAGAAAAATTCATCAAGAAAACATAATTGTTGCCGCCGTGAGAAAATTCTCACGGCGGCTTCGTTTTCTCCAAACGCTGGTTCAAATTTGTATTTATCGGGCTGTTTGTCGGACGCACCGACCCAATACCCTCTCCCGGGGAGAGGGTGTCAGCGAAGCTGCCGGGAGAGGAATGGCGTGCACTGAAACTTAACAAAAAGCCTGCAACTGCAAGCAATATCTAAGATGATCGCCCGCTTTCCTCTTCAGTCACGGCTTAGCCGTGACAGCTTCCCCCCGGGGGAAGCTATGGTGCGGAGCACCAGCCAAAACTGCCCGCTAAATTGGAATTTGACACGTGGGGTGCAACTGTCCTGTTTATAGGACTGTTGCTGCGCTAATCTAATAACGGCAAAAATCATTGACATTTACGCGTATGTGTAATATAATTTGGTTGTCTACTCCAAATATTACGCTTTCGCGTACCGTTGGCTCTATTCTATTACGCCTTTGCGTAATTGTCAAGGGTATGTATTACGCTTTTGCGTAATTTGTGAAAAGTGTACAAGAAAGGGCCGTCCCATATGTCAGATTTATACAATCGCATTGAAACCCTGTGCAAAGATCGCAGCATCTCCGTCACTACCCTGTGCCGCCTTGCCGGCTGCAGCCGAGCCTCTCTTTCCGATCTGAAGGCAGGCCGCAAGCAGAGCCTTTCTGCGGAGACCCTGTCCAAGCTGGCTGCATACTTCGGTGTATCTGTGGATCTTCTGCTGGGCAATAAAAATACTCCCGTTGCCGACGGCAAACGGGAGATCACGGAAGAGGATATTAAATTTGCCCTCTTCGGCGGCGACGGTGAGATCACCGACGAAATGTATCAGGAGGTGCGCAGCTTTGCTGCCTACATCAAGCGCCGGGAAGAGGAGAAGAAGCGAAAGGAAAACTAATGGAACTCCAGTCCCTCTATGATTTGGCTGCAAAAGAGAATATAGAGGTGCTCACCTTTCCTGTGCCGAAAAACGGCTCTTTGTCCGTTATGTCACAGACAGGCAGCTGCTTCATAGGTATGGACAGCTCCGTTCGGGACGGAGGCACAGAGGAACGGGTACACCTTGCCCACGAGCTGGGTCATTGTGTCACCGGCAGCTTCTACAACATCCACGCTGCGGTGGATCACCGGAGGCGGCACGAAAACCGTGCGGACAAATGGGCGGTGCGCCGTCTGATCCCCGTGGATCAGCTGGACGATGCGGTGGCAGAGGGCTGCACAGAGCTGTGGGAGCTGGCAGAGCATTTCGGTGTCACCGAGAGCTTTATTAAGAAAGCCGTCTGTCTGTATGTCCACGGAAACGTGGCAACGGAATTGTATTTCTAGCAAGTGTCATTCTGAGGAGCGCAGCGACGAAGAATCTCCTTCCTTTTGCGATGGAGATCCTTCGCTTTGCTCAGGATGACACGAGTGTCTGTCATTCTTAGGAGCGCAGGCAGGAATAATCACCGGTTTACATAAATGCTTGCACCCCCGCATTTTTGTCGTTTTTTGTCGATGCAGTTTTCCACATTATCCACAGGTTTTTCCACAGGACAAGCCGTTAAAAACCCCGTCATCCACTAGGGTGACGGGGTTTTTCCTGTTCATATCCTCTTTTTCGACGGTGTTCGCCAAAACCCATTTTGGTTTACAGAACACCGATCAAAATTCCATTTTTGCGGTAAAAACGCGTGCCTTTTCTCCAGGTACATCTGTCCTCTCACGGTGGGCATCCACCTGCAAAACCGGGCCATCCAGCAGCTGCCAGTTCAGGTCGATCTGCTCCCCTTCTGTGGCTTCGTCCAGATAGCAGACGGTAAACGCCTTCACAGGACGCTGCTTATGGAACGCTGCCGGCAGCAGGTCATCCAGCCAGTCCAGATATCGGGTGTTGTTCATATGGGCATTGCGATCCAGTTCGGAGTACTGCACCACCCGTCTGCGGACATTTTCTCCCACAAATGGCACAAGAGAGCCGGGCACAGCCAACTCATTTCCCTGGCACGTACCCTCCAGCGCAACACCGCTTTTTCCCGGCAGCACCATAGTTCTGCGCTGACCATCCATCAGCACCCACAAGCCAATGGTACGGAACAGCTCGTTCCCTTGGGCATCATAGGCGGTGGTGGAACGGGGAAATGCTGTCCGGGTGGTGGGCATAGGCCAGGTCTCCACCGTAATGATCTCTCCCACCCGGGGCAGACGGGTGATCTCTGCCCGGTAGCGCAGCACTGCCCAAAACAGCTGCCGTTGCATCAGGGTATCCCAATCCACCCCCAGCAGCTTGCAATGACCGCCGGCGGCTTCCTGGGCAAAATACAAAACGCCCGATGGCTTCAAACGACCAAAACAGTCTGCCTGCGCCGGGGTCACAGTAAATTCTTTTCTGTATATCGGTTCCATAAACACGCTCCCTGTATGTCTGTTTACCAGGCGGCAGTGCCGCCGGACAACTCGTGCACGGTTCGGTAATTGTCGTTACACAAATTACTCGGTAACGTAGCATTTTCATTTATTGGGCAATTTAAAAATACGATTTTCTGTTTCTGTGTGATTGCAACGCAATATCTATCCCATACAGAAAGCACTATGCATACCGTAAATTCGTGTTTGCACCTTCGTAAGTGCGCGCCTGGTGGGGTCTTGGGGAGGTGGCTTGAATTGCGGGAGCAATTCACTCAAACCCTCCCCAAGTCGCCTCTTTGGGTACTTTCTTGGCGAAACAAGAAAGTACCGCCGCCGGCAGGCATAACCATCTGTCAGCTACTACCCAAGGTGAGTTTTTCTTGCGGAACGCTGAGGGCAGCGTTCCCTACAAAACGCTATTTCGCTTCGCTTAAAACTACCGGCACGCTGTACTGCATTCCGCTACGGTAGATGATCAGCTCCACGGTGTCACCGGCATTGTAGCCGTAAAGCGCACTTTGCAGACCGGATACGTCGTAAAGCCGGGTGCTGTCCAGCTGCAGCAGGATGTCACCGGCAAGGATACCCTGTTTTGCCGCATCGGAGCCGGCATCCACAGAGGTGATATACAGGCCCTGGGGCAGCCGATAATAGAGCCGGTCAAAGGCAGAAATGCTCTGCACCTCCAGACCCAGACTGGGGCGACCGGACACAAAGCCTTGATTTGCCAGCTGATCCACCACTTCCTTCACGGTGGTGGCAGGAATGGCGAAGCCCAGACCTTCCACGCCGGACACATTTACATTATCACCGATCTTCATGGTATTGATACCCACCACCTGGCCGTAGCAGTTCAGCAGCGGGCCGCCGGAGTTGCCGTTATTTAAGGCGGCATTGGTTTGAATGAGCGTCAACGTTCTGCCGCCGGTGGTAATGTCCCGGTTAATGGCAGAGACGATGCCATTGGTCATAGTGCCCCGGAGCTCCACACCCAGAGGGTCACCGATGGCGACCACCGCATCACCCACACGCAGAGAAGCAGAATCGCCAAACTCTGCCGGGGTAAGACCCTGTGCATCCACTCTCAGCACCGCCAGATCCGATGCTCCATCCGCACCCACAACGCTGGCTTCCAGTCTGCGACCGTCGGTAAGCAACACCTCCACCGCAGCCATCTGTCCTACCACGTGTTGATTGGTGACGATGAAGCCGTCCTGAGATACGATGACACCGGTTCCGGAGCCATTGGCACTGAGCACCGACACCACCGAGGGGATGGCTTTTTCATAGATCGCCTGCAAGGAAAGACCGCCCTCCTGAGGCACATTCTCCACACTTTGAGGTGCGCTTTCCAGCTCCAGGGATAAGCCGCCCTGTGTGGTAGTCGCCGCAGTAGCCTCTTCTGTCTCCGCAGAAGCAGTGGTCTCCTCCGAAACAAAGCCCACCGCAGGCGTTTTCTCTCCGGTTGCCACCGCCCGGAACAGGCGGATATTCAAAAGTCCCATCAAGGTGACAATGCCACCCAGCAGGATCACAAGGATCACAAGAAACAGGACACAGCCGCCCCGACGTTTGGGAGGCTGGGTATAGCCTGTCTGATAAAAGTTCTGATTCCAGGGTTCTCTGTCTTTTTCGTTCATAAGAAACCTCGCTTTAATTCACCCAAGGCAGGGTGAAGGTAAATTCCGTTTTTCCGTCTCTGCTGGATACGGAGATGTTTTCCCCGTGGCTGCACACCAGCGTTTTTACAATGTACAGACCCAAGCCCCAGCCATCCCGATTTTCTGTTCTGGATTTGTCCAGCTTGTGAAAACGGTCAAACACCAGCGGCAGCTCCTCCGGTGGGATGGTAGGCCCGGTGTTGGACACGGTGACATAGAGTTTTTGGGTGCTTTGTCCCACGGTCAGACCCAACGTTCCTCCTTGGGGACAGAATTTCACCGCATTGTCCACCAGATTATAGATCACTTGGGTGATGGCGTCCGGGTCAGCCAGAGTATAGACAGAAAATTCCGGCATCGCCACCTGCACCTCCAGCGCCTTATCCAGGATCTTCTTTTCAAAGGTGATCAGCACTTGACCGGCACATTCGCACAAGTCGAAACGGCTCTTTTTCTCCTCAGGGATGCCCCCCTCCTGCAGACGGGAAATATCCAGCATACTGCGCACCAGCCGGCTGAGCCGCTTCGTCTCCTGGGATACGATCTGCAAGTATCGCTGCTGCTGGGATTCCGGGATAGTACCGTCCAGAATGCCGTCCACATAGCCGCCAATGGTGGTCATAGGCGTTTTCAGCTCGTGAGATACGTTGGCAACAAACTCTTTGCGCTGGTACTCACTTTTCTCAAGAGAGCCTGCCATATTGTTAAACGCAAGCGCAAGCTCCCGGATCTCCTCCGGGGAGTCCGGCGACACCTCGGCTCTTGCCTTCAGATCTCCGTGACCGAAAGCGGTGGCTGTCTTTGCCATTTCCCGTAAAGGCGTGCTGGTCTTTCGGGCATACACCGTCATTACCACCACCGCCGCCAGCACCACCAGCACCGACACAAAAATATAGGTATCCGACAGCTGTTCCAGCACCGACACCGTTTCTTCCATAGGGGTGGACACCAGCACAAAGCCCAGGGCGTTTCCGTTGCTGTCCCGAATGGGAGAGGACACCACATACCGGCTTTGCTCATACAGACCCTCCACCATACCGGTGGTGACGGTGAATTCCTGCGTCAGCACCTGTTTCAGATACGCATCGCTGGTAATGGTCAGCCCTTGATGGCGACAACCCAAGGGAGAGTCAGAGCAGAGCACCAGCTTTCCTTTTTCGTCGCAGATCACCGCATCCGCACCGGACACCCGTGCCGCCACCGATAAATTAATAAGAAAATCTCTTCCGGTGATCCCGGAATCTGTATAGTAAGCCGCCGCCACCTGTGCCACCGTGGCACTGTCATTTTTCAGTTCCTCGATCACCCGGTCGGACAAGTAATCCTTCACAAGCAACTGGAAGGACACGCCCACCAGCAGCAGTGCGGATACCAGGATCACTGCGTGGGTGACGAAGTTGCGGCCAAAGGTCGTTTTCATTTTTACAGCACCTCAAATTTATACCCCACACCCCAGACGGGTTTCAGACACCATTTTTCAGAAGTGCCCTCCAGCTTTTCACGCAAACGCTTCACGTGGACATCCACAGTACGGGAATCTCCGAAATAATCAAAGCCCCACACCTCATCCAGCAGCTGATTGCGGGTATACACCCGGTTGGGAGAGGAGGCAAGGTAGTAAAGAAGCTCCATTTCCTTGGGCGGTGCTTCCACCTTTTTGCCGTCCACCAGCAGCTCAAATGCATCCATATCAATGATCAGACGGTCGAAGATCAGTCGCTTGGCAGGTGCCTCCGGCACACCACGGTCTGTGCGGCGAAGCACCGCCTCGATCCGTGCCAGCACTTCTTTCATTTCAAAGGGCTTGGTAATATAGTCATCCGCACCGCTTTTCAGACCTGCGATCTTGTCATCCAGCTCTGATTTTGCCGTGAGCATGATCACCGGGGTGTCGCTTTCTGCCCGGACGGTTTTACAAACCGCCCAGCCGTCCATTACCGGCATCATCACATCCAGCAGGATCAGATCCGGCTTAATGGCACGAAATTTTTCAAGTCCCTTTCCGCCGTCGGAAGCCACCGTCACCGCATAGCCTTCCTTTTCCAGATACAGCTGCAACAGCTCCGCAATGTTCTTGTCATCTTCCACGACCAAAACAGAAATTGCCATAGCGCATTCCTCCTAAGTTTCACTTTTACTCATTATAACCTATTTTTCCCTGTTTGGGTGAATAATTTGTAAAGACTTCCACCCCAAAATGTGAACGACGAAATTTCCTTGCCATTATCTTCCCCAAGTGGTATAATAATTCTGCTTACTATTCCATTTTCATTTTATCGAACAGTTATGATGTCATTCTGAGGAGCGTATGTGACGAAGAATCTCCTGCATAATACGATGGAGATTCTTCGCTTCGCTCAGAATGACCGTTCTTTCTGTCATTCTGAGGAGCGTATGCGACGAAGAATCTCCTTCACTACGAGGGCGACTCCTCTTTGCTGCGCTCAGGATGACCGTTTGATAAACTGTCAATTTATTAAAAAGCAGAAAGGTGTTCTATATGGAAGCTTTTTTTGAGATCCTAAAAGCCGTTTTGTTCGGCATCGTGGAGGGCGTTACGGAATGGCTGCCGGTGTCTTCCACAGGACATATGATCCTTTTGGATGAGTTTGTAAAATTGAAGGTGTCTGCGGAATTTTACGAAATGTTCCAGGTGGTGATCCAGCTGGGTGCGATCCTTGCCGTCATCGTGCTGTTTTTCCACAAGCTCAATCCTTTCGCCCCCAAAAAGACACCGGAGGAAAGAAAAAACACCTGGCAGCTGTGGTTTAAGGTGATCGTTGCGGTGCTGCCCTCGGCAGTGCTGGGTCTCCTGCTGGATGACTGGATGGATGCCCACCTGTACATCTACTGGGTGGTTGCCATTGCTCTGCTGGTCTACGGCATTGCCTTTATCTTTATGGAAAAACGGAACAAAGCCCGCAGCTTTAAGGTGGAAAATGTCTATGACATCGACTACCGCACAGCACTTTTCATCGGCGCATTTCAGTGCCTCAGTCTGATCCCCGGTACATCCCGTTCCGGTGCTACCATTCTGGGTGCCATCATTCTGGGTGTCTCCCGTCCTGCCGGTGCGGAATTTTCCTTCTTCCTTGCCATTCCCACTATGCTGGGTGCCAGTGCGCTGAAGCTTCTGAAATTTATGCTCTCCGGTGTCTCTGCCACCGGCACGGAGATCTCCGTGCTGCTGGTGGGTACGGTGGTCAGCTTTATCGTCAGCGTGCTGGTGATCAACGGTCTGATGGCATTTGTCCGCAAGCGCAGCTTTGCCCCCTTCGGTGTCTACCGCATCATTCTTGGCTCGCTGGTGCTGCTGTATTTCCTGATTTTTTAAAACTATGCAGGGGAGGGTCTTGACCCTCCCCTGCTTCTATTATTTCAATTCGTCCAGCCAGTAGGCACGGGTGGCAGCGTAGCTGCCGTCGGGGCCGAACACGGTCACACGGAAAAATGCGTGATCCTTGGGTGTTTCTTCGCACCGCTGGAAGAATCGGGTCAGATCGATGCTGGCTTCTGTCAGTGTTTCCCCTGCCGGTGCCACCACACGACGGGCAGACCGGGCGTGGGTCTCCACAAGGATCTCCCTGGCTTCGGAGCAGGCGATGTCCAAAATGCCGTCCTCCAAAGTCAGACTGTGGATCTCCGGACCGCAGGACATATAGAAGTCGCCCTTTTCCAGAGCTTCGATCACTGCGGCATATTCCAGCTTTTCCGCACCCACCATACACCAAGAGCCAAACAGACCTTCCAGCTCGTGGGCATCGTCGGTGCCGGTGGGAAACAGACGCATACCTGCCTCCAGCATATCCTGGTAGACACCGTGATTGTTCTCGTTATAGCCTTCAATGATGCTGGTGGTATTGCGCAGCTCCATTGCCCACAGACCCTTCAAGGGAATGTAATCATTATAATGCTGACCGGACCACACCGGATGGTTGTACATCACAAGAAAACCCTTTTCGTTTGCCTTGGCAATGATGTTGTTGATGGCCTCCACATCGTAGACCTTGGGCATATTCTCGCAGGTGACCAGATCTTCATAGGGCTTTGCGGTTTCCCGCTTGCGCACCACATTCACCGGCTGCCACAGATTATGGGGGTCTTTGGCAATGATATTCAGATGGTATGTCACGCCCCAGAAGCCCTTTGTGGGCACATAATATTCATCGTTGATGTTCACTTCCATACCCGTAAGCAGCAGGAAATCCTCGGTGGTCTTGTCCGAGTGATCCACGGTGACATTGTGATCTGTCAAAGACAGCACGCTGTAGCCGGCTTCTTTGTATTTTGCGATCATTTCCGCCGGTGTCAGCTTTCCGTCGGAAATATTGGTATGGGTGTGCAGATTGGTTTTGAAATATTTTGGCACGTTCGGCAGAAGGTCTCTTTTCATCTAATTCTCTCCTATTGCATTTTCTTCAATTTTTCCAGTACTTGGGTAAAATACTCCGGCAGGGGCGCAAACACCATTACCGGTCGTCCGTCCCGGGGGTGGGTAAAGCACAGCGCTCCTGCGTGCAGCACCTGGGAGGTCTGTCCCAGCTCCGGCTTTTTCCGTCCGTAAACGGTGTCGCCCAAAATGGGATGCCCTATGCTTGCCATATGGACACGGATCTGATGGGTGCGTCCGGTTTCCAGCTTGCACCGCAGGTGGGTATAGCCACGGTAGCGGTCTATGACCTCCCAATGGGTCACTGCGTGTCTGCCGTTTCGCTCCGTGATGCACATTTTCTTCCGGTCCGTGGGATGCCGCCCAATGGGCGCATCCACCGTGCCGCTGTCCTCTTTCAGATTGCCGCAGACGATGCACTCGTAGGTACGTGCCATAGAGTGATCCTTTAGCTGGGATGCCAGTACCACGTGGGAAAGGTCGTTTTTCGCCACCGCCAACAGTCCGGAGGTGTCCTTGTCGATCCTGTGGACGATGCCGGGGCGCAGCTCACCGTTGATGCCGGAGAGGCTTCCACCCATGGCGTGGAGCAGCCCATTTACAAGGGTATCGTCCTGATGTCCGGCAGCCGGATGCACCACAAGACCCTTTGGCTTGTTGATGACCACCACATCGGCATCCTCGTACACAATATCCAGCGGCATTTGCGTGGGCACAATGTCCACCGACTTTGGCTCGGGCATAGTAAGGGATATTTCGTCTCCCGGATTCAGCTTTTGATTCTTCTTTCCGGGCTTGCCCTGCAACAGGACACACCCGTCTTCCAGCAGCTTTTGCGCACTGCTGCGGGTCAATCCCTCCACGCTGCGCGCCAGAAAGGCGTCCAGCCGTTCTCCCGGTATGTCTGCGTACAGAAGCATTTTTTTCATCCTTCCAAAATTCCTTATTGAACAGCAAAAGCGATACCATCAAGGCAACACAGCCGCAGGTGATGAAGCAGTCCGCCACATTGAACACCGCAAACTCCATAAAGTCCACAGCGATCATATCCACCACATAGCCGTTTTGCACCCGGTCGATCATATTGCCCAGGCCGCCTGCGAACACCAGCACGATGCACCAGCGGTCAAAGGTGGTAAAAGGCAGTCTTTTTTTGGAGAACTCCCAAATCACAGCCAACCCAAACACCACAAACACCACAGCAAACAACCAGCGGCAACCCTCAAGAGATGAGAACGCCGCGCCGGTATTCTGCACATAGGTCAGGTGAAACAAGCCGGGGATGGCTTCCACAAAGCCGCCCAAGGGGATGCCCTGCACCACCCAAAGCTTTGTCAGTTGGTCCAGCACCACTGCCAAAGCCACCACCAGCATCATTAAAATATACATCCGGTCCCCTCCGAG
The DNA here is from genome assembly GCA_045651005.1 of Faecousia sp. Taxonomy (GTDB): domain Bacteria; phylum Bacillota; class Clostridia; order Oscillospirales; family Oscillospiraceae; genus Faecousia. The sequence continues at coordinate 3,270 of JAZRRS010000029.1, read as the reverse complement.
ATAATTTATCAATTTATCATACCATTATAAAAGAGGAAAGTCAAATTGCAATTTGACACACTGCCAAAAGCAGTGTGTCATCCTGAGCGGAGCATAGCGGAGTCGAAGGATCCCCATCTTAAGAAGGAGATTCTTCGTCGCTTGCGCTCCTCAGAACGACAGAAAACAAGGTCATTCTGAGCGCAGCGAAGAATCCCCATCATAAGAAGGAGATTCTTCGTCGCACAGCTCCTCAGAATGACAAAAAGAACGGTCATTCTGAGCGCAGCGAAGAATCCCCATCATAAGAGGGAGATTCTTCGTCGCTGTGCTCCTCAGAATGACAGTGTAAACGGAACGCTAAACCGGAACTCCTGCTGCCCCTAAGGAGATCCGTCACGGGAGTGGTACCCTACCGCCTGTATTTTTTGTGTGCTATACTAAATCTGAAAGGAGGGGTCGAAAAAAATTATGGAACGATCCAATTTCAGATTTACGCTGGACATCCGTGACAGCAGCGGAGGCTGCCAACTGGATATGAAGCGAGGAGACACCCACCGTCGTTTGTGTATTACACTTGCAGACGGTGGGTGTCCCTATGTGATCACGGAAACCTGCTTCCCGGTGCTGATGGCAAAAACCGAGGACGGACGGCTTCTGTACACCAACTGCACCGTGGAAAACGGAGAGGTGGTGTGTGATCTCACCTCCGCATACACTGCCGCTGTAGGTGCGACCCGTTGCGAGCTGCGACTTTACGCCGCACCCATTGAAGAGGAGGGCACAGAGGAACAGCTATTTACCACCTGCACCTTCGTCATCCGAATTCATCCTACTGTATATAATGATGAAGAGGAGCTTCGTGTGGCAGGCTCGGTGGAGGCCACTGCCCTGACACAGCTGGTGCAGGAGGCCCGATCTGCAACCCAGGCTGCCCGGGAAACCGCCCAGACCATTCTGGAGCAGCGGAACAACGGTGAATTTGACGGCAGCTCCCCTACCCACCGCTGGGATGGCACGGTACTGTCTATCACCTCTGCCGCCGGCACTTCCTCTGTGGATCTGAAGGGTGAAAAGGGTGACAAGGGCGAAAAAGGCGATAGAGGCGAGCCGGGACTCAGCGGCATCGACGACGATATGGTAGATGACTACGCCTGGTCTGCCCGACATCTGGTGGAGACTTTGTGCCCCGAATTTCACACCACCGGCAACACCGTCTCCTGCATACCGGTGGCAAACTATCTTCTTTGGGTCTCCACGGAAAGTGCTGCGGAGGTGACCCAGTGCGGTAAAAATTTATTTGATCCTGCCACGAAGCTGAACACCGGCTACCTGCATATGCCCTCCGGCGGACTTACCGAATCCGGAAACTACCGTTACACAGACCCCATCCCTGCCGCCCATCTGGCAGGAATGACCATCACCCTGAACAAAATTCCCGGAGGCTCCGCCCCCGGTATGGGCTTCTGGGACAAAGACGGAAACTATCTGGGTGGCAGCAAGGGTCTGGCAGTGACCGTGCCGGAGAATGCGGACTATCTGCGTTTTTCTTTGAACAAAGAAGATGCGCTGGCAGGAAACATTCAGCTGGAGCTGGGCACTGTCGCCACAGAGTTCCAGCCCTACTATGTCAATCACTTTACTTCCCACAACTCCCGTGCAATTTACGCACGATACGGGGTAAACACCCTGTTTGCCTACGGAGAGAATGGTGTTGTTCCCCTCACCCTCACCACCCGACTGAATCCCGGAGAGGAACTGAAGCAACTTCGCAAACGCATTACGGAACTGACACAAAATCCCACATCCATATAAGGAGGTTATAAGATGTTGAAACTTGCCTTTTGTGCCGGGCACTATTTGAATACCCCCGGCAAACGGCTTCCCAAAGCACTGGATCAAAACGAAACCAGAGAATGGACATTGAATAACCGCATTGCCTGCTATTTGCAGCAGGCAGCGGAAAAATACAACATTTCCCTGCTTCGCACCGACGACCCCACCGGCAAACAGTTTATTGATATTCCGGAGCGTACCGCAGCTGCCAACCGCTGGGGCGCAGACCTTTACTTAGACATTCACCACAATGCCGCAGGCCGTGTTTTCAGCGGCGGCGGTGTGGAGGCCTACAGCTACCCCGGCTCGGAGACCGGAAAGAAATACCGGGATGCCATCTACCGGGAGGTGGTAAAGGCCGGTGGTCTTGGGGGCAACCGCAGCAATCCCTTGCAGGAAAAGCGGTATGATTCCCTGTCTATGACAAGTATGCCGGCGGTGCTGGTGGAATACGGCTTTATGGATTCCTCTGTGGATGCCCCGGTGATCCTCACCGACAGCTACGCCAAAAAAGCAGCCTACGCCACAATGGATGCCATTGCCGCAGTGGCAGGACTTTCTTCCGCCTACTCCCGGGAACAGTTTATCCGGGAGGTGCAGAAAGCCTGCGGTGCGGCGGTGGATGGCATTGCCGGCCCGGAAACGCTTTCCAAAACCGTCACCCTGTCGGCAAGCAAAAACAACCGCCATCCGGCGGTGCTTCCCGTGCAGAAATATCTCCACAGCCTGGGTTACACCCAAGTGGGAGAAGCCGACGGCATTGCCGGCGTGAAATTCACCGCCGCTGTGGTGGCGTTCCAGGAAGACCACCGCTGCTGGACTGACGGAGAGATCACCGCCGGAAACAAGACCTGGAAAACCCTTTTGGGTCTTGTGTAAAAGGAGGCGCACCAATGAGCGAAGCTGTGATCGTTGCCGTTCTTGGCTTTGCAGGCACATTGACCGGGTCGCTTCTGGGTGTCATCACCGCCCAGAAGCTGACCCAGTACCGCCTGGGGCAACTGGAAGAAAAAGTCAACAAGCATAACAGTATCATTGAACGCACCTTTCGACTGGAGGGGCGTATGGACGAAGCGGAGCACGACATCCGCGATCTAAAAGGAAGATAAAATGGATATATTCGTAAAAAATCTGGCAAATCTTTTGAAAGTCAAAACCATTGTGACGATGGTGGTCTGCGCTGTCTTTGCGGTGCTGTCTCTGCGTGGCACCATCACCGCCGATAACGCAATGATCATTGTCTCTATGGTGGTGTCCTTCTACTTCGGCACCCAGAGCAACAAACCCTAACCGCCGCCGATTTGCATTCCTCTGTTTGTAGGGGCGGAGCTGCGATCCGCCCTAAAGAAAAAGCGTGTCATCCTGAGCGTAGCGAAGGATCTCCATCATAACGAGGGAGATTCTTCGTCGCATACGCTCCTCAGAATGACACGCTTAATTTAATGGCATTGGTCA
>JAZRRS010000028.1:0-6124 GCA_045651005.1 Faecousia sp. | reverse complement strand
AGTTGATTTTTTAGTAACATCTATGCTAATATATATCGAGATTTTTGTTCTTAGAGAGGAAGTATACTATGTCCGGACATTCCAAATGGCATAACATTCAGAAAACAAAAGGTGCGCAGGACGCAAAGCGTGCTGCCGCGTTCACCAAGATCGCAAAAGAACTGATCGTAGCTGTAAAAGAAGGCGGCGGTATTGCCGATCCTGCCAACAACTCCCGTCTGGCTACCGTCATCACCAAGGCAAAGGCCGCCAATATGCCCAATGACAACATTAAGCGCTGTCTGGAAAAGGCTGCGGGTGCAGGCGGGGGCGACAATTACGAAACCATCACCTACGAAGGCTACGGCCCCGGCGGTGTTGCTGTGATCGTAGAGACCATGACCGACAACCGTAACCGTACCGCAGGTTCCATGCGCCATCACTTTGACAAGTTTGGCGGTAATCTGGGCGCTTCCGGCTGCGTGTCCTGGAGCTTCGATAAGAAGGGCGTTCTGGTCATCGATAACGAAGACGGCGACTATGACGAAGAAGAAGTCATGATGGATGCCATGGATGCCGGTGCTGATGACTTCGAAGCAGAAGAAGATTGTTTCACCATCTACACCCTCCCCGACGACTTTAACGATGTGGTTGCCAAGCTCAGCAAGTACACCTTTGCTTCTGCTCAGATTGAAATGGTTCCTCAGAATTATCAGAAACTGGATAATGAGGAGCATATCAAACTGATGGAAAAGCTCATCGACATCATGGAAGAAGATGACGATGTGCAGAACATCTGGCACAACTGGGAAGAGTAATTAACAGACTTACTAAAAAGAAGATCCCACCGACAAAACAGTGGGATCTTCTTTTTATCGTCTAACTCGGCTGCACGCCTTTAGGATTCGTTATAAAAGCAACATGCTCCCCGAAGCAGAGGGGAGCATGTTGCTTTATGTGGCATTACTTCAAGATCTTCGCAAACAGCAGAACTTCAATGACGATGCCTGCCAGGCTGTAGATACCAAGGAGAGAACCTACAAGGCTAAAAACAAATCCAACCAGCGGAATAGCGCTAAGCCAGCCGATGATCGCTCCTGCAATTGCTCCGCCCACAACATAGATCAGGATGCCAATAACCAAATTGGCCACGGTATCAGCATACTTGAAAGAAATGGGAAAGAACTTCTTCAACATATCCATCGTATCTTAACCTCCCTTCTTATTTTTTTATATCATATCACAGTTATTTTTGACACGTCAAGTTTTTCTGTAAAAAAATGCATAAAAAGGGCAAGCTTCCGCTTGCCCTTGCGCACTATTTAGCTACAACCAGTGCCTTAATCTGCTCCATTTCATCCACAGAGATGTCGTCACGGGAAAGAAGTGCCCGAATCAATTCCACGATTCTGGGTTTGTTTCTGTAAGAATATAGCAAAGCCGCAAAATATTCTTCCCTGCTCAGTGTCGGAGCGAATGTTCTTCCATACGTCTTACTCCGTTTTACAAATCCCGCTTCACGGATCACGCCCTTGCAGAGCATGCCATTAAGCAAAATATGAACAGAGCTGTCCTTCCAGGATTTATGTTGCGATCGTGTAAGAAGATCTGACCGGGACAGCGGTTCCTCCGCAGCCCAAAAAACGTCCATAATCTCCATTTCACTTTTCGTCAATTCCATCTCCTCACCTCCGAGCATGCGTACATTATAAGGCGTTTGGCATATTTTGTCAATTTACTTTTTGTAAAAAAAGGAAGTATTTTGTTGTTAATTTTTATTCATTTTTTCACTTTTTATGGTTGTCAATAAACATATGATAATTTTTTCTTAGGTAATATTTTCCAACTATTGTTTTCATGTAACAATCAACAACCCCGAGCTGCTGAAAAGCAACTCGGGGCATCTGCATATGTATTATCTTTGCTGGTGCTACCCACTGGCAACTGTCAATTTTTTCAGTTCCTCACAGCCCAAAGGAATCACTCCGTCAACGTATCCACCAGCATTTTTCTATTGGCATTAAAATCAATGATAATGGCATCGCCTACACCGTTTATATCGCCAAACCGATAGGTTCCATCCATCGGAACGCGCTGTGTTTTTATGTTCAGGCCCTTCAGCATAGGGAACATATCCATAACATACCCGGTAATTTCCTTGTTGGACATATCGGTGGTAATCAAAGAAATCGCTTCTTCCATGACCTTCAGTATTTCAGAGAGGCTCATTTGCTTGAATTTACCAACCAACGCCGTAATTACTTTCCTCTGGCGCTCCGTACGTTCAAAGTCCATACCTATATCACGGATCCTGGAATATGCCAAAGCCTGAGACCCGTTCATCTTATTGAGGCCGGCAGTGAGTGTCCATCCTTCATACCCTGTAATATCCCAGTTGCCTCTGGCATTCAGATAATTGGCCTCAGCCGCCGTCAATTCCAGTTCTACTCCACCCATCATGTCGATCAGCTTCATAAATCCGGAAAAATCTATCTCCACGTTAGCATCCACATGAATACCAAAATTCTGCTCGAGACATGCATCCAAAAGTTCCATGCCGCCCAATACATAGCATACATTCATTTTATTATTCCGATATCCAGGGATTTGAACATATACGTCCCGAAGGAAAGAAGTCATTGTCAGTGTCTTGGTATTGGGGTTGATGGTGCACAGAATCATGGCATCCGACCTTTGACGGCCTTCCCCGCCTCTTCTGTCCTGCCCAATCAACATAATGTTGATGACCTCTCCACCGCCAATGGTTTCCGTCGGTGCATTACCAAAGTCAATATCTTCCTCGTTTACTGTGGGACCTGTACCGGTAGGTTCTCCCTGCAGGATTTCCTCTGCCGCAGAAGAAGACAGAGTTTCATTATTTACATCACGGTTAATTCTGTTCAGCCAGCTTTCTATATACGCTGTCACACAAATAATAACAGCCAAGACCAGTGCCAGAACCACACATAACACGATCAGTGCAGTTTTTTTCGCTGATCCCGTTTTTTTCTTCGCATTATCCATAGTCATAACCCCTCCAGCGCGCTATCGCAGTATAACAATGTCATTATACACTATCTCTACAAAAAAATCCAGTTCTAATTATATGTAAGATTAACACCCTGCCTATAATCGGCAGGGTGTTAGAGCATTATTCTCCGCCTTTATAATTCTTTTCAAAGAAATCCTTAAAGATCTCAAGCCAGTCTTCAATGCTGCCATTCCCCGGAAGCTGCTGCTCCGGCTTTTGTTCTTCGGGCTTTATTTCCTCCGGTTCGGCAGCAGTGTCTCTGGGTTTCTCATCCAGTGTAATAGACAGCTTCTGCTCCGCACCGCCCCGATACACGGTAATCACCGTCACATCTCCAGCTTTGAAGTTGCGCAACGCCCTGGTGAGGTCGTTGACCGACTCAATCTTATGCTCACCCAGTGCAACAATAATATCCTTTACTTGTATACCGGCACGGTCAGCTGCACTGCCAGCCTCTACGAGTTCTACCCGGGCGCCCCCCGGCATTCCAAAATAGGCTGCCGCAGATGCGTTCACATCGCTGACACTTACACCGAGGTAAGCACCGGTTACATAGCCGTACGTTGCCAGATCCGAAAGCAGGTTGCTGACATCATCAATGGGGATTGCAAATCCAACACCCTCAATGGTAGCACCGGAAGAAGACGTTCCCGAATACTTGGCTGTGGTAATGCCAATAACCTCACCCTTCATATTGAACAACGGTCCACCGGAGTTACCGGAGTTGATGGCAGCATCCGTTTGTAGCATATTGATGGCAAAGCCGTCTGTGGTAACATCCCGCTCCTTGGCACTGATATATCCTACAGTCAACGTAGAAGTCAGTTCTCCCAGAGGATTGCCAATGGCTACTACCTGATCACCTACGATGAGATCGTTGCTGCTGCCCAAAACAACCGGCTGCAGTCCGGTAGCCTCCACCTTCAGCAAGGCCACGTCATTGGGGGAATCATACCCTACAAGCTTTGCCGCGAAGACTTTGCCGTCATACGTCTGGACACTGAGCTTTCCGTTACCTTCGACCACATGGTAATTGGTAACCACATAGCCATCCTGCGTCAGCACAAAGCCGGAGCCGGTCGCGGTGGCAGTGCCCGCCTGACTTGTGATCTGGTTGTAGATCATCAGCACAGCATTTACATTCATCGCATACACCTGACTGGGTGTCAAGCCTTCTGTTGCGGCAGAAATAATACCACCAGGAATCGGTGCCTGATTGTTGATCTGTTTCTGCAGATCCTCCAGTCTTCCCTCAAAGGAATCCTCCAGACGATCCAGCCGCGTTTCCCAATATTCGTTGACAACTGCCGCAGTAGTTGCACAAGCACCGCCCAACAATGCCAGCGCCAAAACTGCACACAGCGCCGCCTTCCAAATTTTCTTATTACCAACCTTTTTGGGTTTTTTAGGGGCAGGACTTCTCTTGGGTGCAGTATATACCTCATAAGGAGAATCCTCGTAAGGCGAACGTCTTCTTGCCTGCTGGGATTGTGTATATGCATTGACCGGATCTGCAGTCACTTCAGGATTTTGCGTTGCCTGTGTATTTTCCTCGGGGATGTTATCTTCATAAATATCCATATGATTGCCTCCCTTGATTTATTTTCTGTTATCATATAGAGAGAGTTTTAAAAAAATATGTACGATAACGAAACGAAATTTAAACAAACATGTAAATTTCTGTATCATACAGCTTGCTAATCAATAATACCCGGATTCCTACTTTCCGTCAAGCACAATTTAAAAACTGCGGCGGCAAAAGCCGCCGCCAATGTCTTACTTCTTACGGAAGGACTTGCAGTCGGTGCAGGATTCCACGGTAGGGTTGGCCTCGTGGGTGCCCACCAGAATACGCTCCAGAGAGCAGTAGTTTGCATCGTCGCAGTGATATGCACACTGAGAAACGGTGCATTCAATGCACTTGTTAGCATGGCAGCTCATAGTCAGTTCCTCCTTTTCTTCAAGCTCAGCTATAGTATTACCTATGGATTTTAAATCATGCAGGAAAAGAATTCCTGTTTTTAATACAACACGCCGCTGTTTTTTACCGGCAGGAATTGACTTTTACGTCGCCTCTTTGTATAATAGTTCGGGAGAATGCGATTCTCCGGACTTTATATCTTAAGGACGGATGACCGTCTTTTAAAAGAAAGGAATTTTTGCCATGATTTATAGTGCAGAAGTACAGCATATGTGCTCCGTCGGTAAGGGCGCTTACCATGGCCCCGCTCCCATCCCCGAAGAGGGCAAGTGGGTACAGGCCAAGCAGATCTCCGACATCAGTGGTTTCACCCACGGTATCGGCTGGTGTGCTCCCCAGCAGGGTTGCTGCAAGCTGACCCTGAACGTTAAGGAAGGTATCATTGAAGAAGCTCTGGTTGAGACTCTGGGTTGCTCCGGCATGACCCACTCCGCCGCTATGGCTTCCGAAATTCTGATCGGCAAGACCCTTCTGGAAGCTCTGAACACCGACCTGGTGTGCGATGCTATCAACACCGCTATGCGTGAACTGTTCCTGCAGATCGTTTACGGCCGTACCCAGTCCGCTTTCTCCGAGGACGGTCTGGCTGTCGGTGCTTCTCTGGAAGACCTGGGCAAGGGTCTGCGCAGCCAGGTTGGCACCATGTTTGCCACCAAGGCTAAGGGTCCCCGTTATCTGGAGATGGCTGAGGGTTACGTCACCCGCATCGCTCTGCATGAGGAAGACCTGATCACCGGCTATGAGTTCATCAACCTGCGTAAGATGATGGACTTCATCAAGAAGGGCGACGATGCCAATGAGGCTCTGAAGAAGGCTAAGGGTTCCTATGGCCGCTTCGCTGATGCCGCTAAGTACATCGACCCCCGCCACGAATAAGAGGAGGACTGTACAATGGCTCTGTTTGAAGGTTACGAAAGAAAAATCGACAAGATCAACGGTGTCCTCGCTCAGTACGGTCTGAACTCCGTTGAAGAGTGCCGCGACATCTGCACCGCCAAGGGCTTCGATCCCTACGAGATTGTCAAGGGCATCCAGCCCATCGCTTTCGAGGACGTTGCTTGGGCATACTGCGTTGGCGCTGCTATCGCTCTGAAGAAGGGCGTCAAGAATGCTGCTGAGGCTGCTGAGGCTAT
>JAZRRS010000027.1:0-21077 GCA_045651005.1 Faecousia sp. | reverse complement strand
CGGCCGTAGTAAGACCACCATCACCGGTGGTACGATTTCCGGTTGTACCAGTACCAGTGCAACGGAGCCCGGTGGCGGTCTCTATGTCTATAACAGCGGTTATGGCGCAAACAGCCACCTTCTTACTGTGACTGATACTGTTTTCGACGGCAACTCTGCTTCTCAGGCAGGTAACATCTATGTCGGAAACAAGGCTGCTTTCAAGCCCAATTTTGTGGATCTGGTCAATGTTACCCTGAAGAACGGTGTTGCAACCAGCCCCGCTGGCACGGATGGCTATGGCGGCAACATCTGGGTTTCCGGTGTGGATCTGACCAGCAAGGATGGCGTTACTACTCGCTGCACCGTGAATATGACCGGCTGTACCATTGAGGGCGGCCAGTCCAAGTATGGCGCCAATGTGGGCGTTGCCGGTGGTTCTACCGTGAACATTTACGATTGTACGATCCGCAACGGTAATGCAGCCATTGGTGGCGGCAATCTCTATTGCGGCAACTCCAGTGCTATTGTTAATATCTACAACACCACTATGACCGGCGGCTACGCCCAAAATGGCGGCAACATCCGTGTCGGTGGTGGTAGAATCAACTTCTACAGCGGCACCATTGAAGGCGGCGATGCTAAAGGCGTCGGCAGAATTATCTACCTCAATGGCAATCTGGCAGCAAAGCTGTACATCTATGGCGGCACCATTGCTGCAACGGGTGTTGCCCAGCCTGTGGAGATTGCGAAAAACACTGTCGGCGAATTTGGCGTGCTGAAAATCCTGAACGCCACTGTGGAAGGCTTTGATCCCAATGCATACGTTCCTTATGGCGAGGCTGCTGTTCTTGCTGACGGCGAGAATGCTTACACCGTTAAGCACCTGGCTGTTGACGGCGCTACCACCAAGGAAGGCACCTGCGAAGAGGCAGGTACCATCACCATCGTATGCCCCGACTGTGAGCATACCTACGTTTACGAGAATCAGGAAGGCCACGCCATTGTCCTCGACAAGGCAGTTGCCGCAACCTGTACCGACGCCGGTCTGACCGAGGGTGAGCATTGCGCACTGTGCGACTATGCTGTGGCACAGGAGACTGTTGCTGCTACCGGTCACGCACCTTCTGAAGCTGTTCGTGAGAACGTAGTGGCTCACACCTGCACCGAAGACGGCTCCTACGACAGCGTTATCTACTGTACAACCTGTAAGGCTGAGCTGTCCCGTCAGGTTGGCGTGGTTGATCCCGCAGCCCACACCGAGAAGACCGTTGAGGGCAAGGCTCCTACCTGCACCGAGGCTGGCCTGACCGAGGGCAAGCACTGTGATGTTTGCGGCTCTGTCACGGTGGCACAGCAGGTGATTCCCGCACTGGGTCACACCCCCAAGGCTCCCGTGGTGGAAAACCAGGTTGCAAATTCCTGCACCACCGACGGCGCTTTTGATACGGTTATTTACTGTGACGTCTGCGACGGCGAGATCTCCCGTGAGACGACCACTGTTCCCGCCGCCGGGCACACTCCCAAGGCTCCCGTTATCGAGAACGAGGTAGCAAACTCCTGTACCGATGAGGGTTCTTACGACACCGTCGTTTACTGTGAGGTCTGTAACGCAGAGATCTCCCGTGAGACTACCCCTGTTCCCGCTGCCGGTCATAGCTATACCGGTGTCAAGACCGAAGCGACCTATGACGCGGATGCCTTTACCACCTACACCTGCGGCACCTGCGGTGACCGCTATGTGGAGACCCATGAGGGCACCAAGCTGCAGAGAATTCTGCCCAACGCCATTGTTGCGGAGCAGGATGCATTGACTCTGAAGGCTGGCGAGTATACTGTTTATGATGGCTCTCTGCATGAGGGCACCAAGGATCTGCCCCTGGAGATCGTTGTGAACTTTAAGGCAGAGGATACTGAGGAAGCTTGCCTTGCCGGTGGCTACAGCGACTGGCTGGTGGACTTCAATTTGACTCTGTCCGGTATGTCCGGCGATTCTATCACTGTAAACAACAGCTACCTGGCAGGTAACTACGGCGAGTTCGGCTGGATCGCTATCCCCACTGACGGCCTGGTGCTGGAAGAGGATGTCAGCTACCCCGTTGTGGCTGTGGCAGGCATTGAATTGACCTATAAGGACATCGTTACCAGCGTGAAGGACTTCACCGCTGCAATTCACATTGACCAGGCAATTCTGGATGCCAACCCCGATCTGCAGGTCAAGCTGGATCTGGTGATGACCAACCCCGAAAATGCAGAAGATAAGCTGTATGTGGGTGAGCAGATCGTTTACACCGCAGAAGATTTGGCCAATAAGAAGGCAATGCCCAATGCTACCGTTGCAGAGCAGGATGCAAAGATCCTGATGCCCGGCGGATATTCCATCTATGATGGCTCTCTGAAGAACGGCACCGAGTATATGCCTTTGGAGATCGTTGTAAACTTCGCTGCTGAGGACACTCTGGAAGAGTGCTTGGCTGGTGGCTACAGCGACTGGCTGGTTGACTTTAATCTGACCCTGTCCGGTATGTCCGGAAGCGCCATCACCGCTGACAACTGCTATCTGGCAGGTAACTACGGCGAGTTCGGCTGGATCGCTATCCCCACTGACGGTCTGGTGCTGGAGAACGGTGTTACTTATTCTGTGGTTGGCGGCTACGACGCAACCTTGAACTACAAGGATATCTGCAAGTCTGTTAAGAACTTTACTGCTGCTATCCACATCGATCAGGCAATTTTGGATGCCAACCCCGATCTGGAAGTCAAGCTGGAGCTGGTAATGACCAACCCCAACAATGCAGACGACAAGATGCAGATCGGTGAGGATCTGATCTACACCTTTGAGAAACTGACCAATATCAAGCTGCCCGAGGCGGAGGTTACACCTATGGGCAAGCTGACTCTGGAAGAGAACGAGTACCGTGTATGGAACGGTATGACCCGTCACCCCGAGATCACCGAAGATAAGGCTCTGAATCCCGGTGAGGGCCAGATGCCTCTGGAGGTTCTGGTGAACTTCCAGGCTAAGGACACTCTGGAAGAGTGCCTTGCCGGTGGCTTCAGCCAGTGGCTGGTTGACTTCAACATTACCATTGAGGGTCTGGAAGATGGCAGCTTCGTTGCCGATAACTGCTACCTGGCAGGTAACTATGGCAGCTTCGGCTGGATCAAGATCCCGCTGGACGGCCAGGTGATCGAAGAGGGCGTTACCTATCCTGTGGTTGCTCTGTACGATAACACGCTGAACTACAAGGATATCTGCAAGTCTGTTAAGGACTTCACCGCAGCCATCCACATTGATCCCGAAATTCTGGAAGCCAACCGTGACATCTCTGTGAAGCTGGAGCTGGTAATGACCAACCCCGAAAATGCAGAACAGAAGATGCAGATCGGTGAGGATCTGATCTATCGCTTCGATGCTCTCTACAGCGGTGCTGTGGCACAGAACGTACAAACCGGTCTGATCTACTCCACCATCAAGAGTGCGATGAATGCTTCTCAGTCCGGCGAAACCATCATTCTGCTGGCTGACCATCAGGAAGCAGATGTGTCTGTCAAGATGAGAAGAACCTTGGATCTGAATGGTCATGTTCTGACTGTGGAAACAATGAACTGTACATTCGTGGGCGCACAGCTTGTGGATTCCACGGATGGCAAGGGTCTGCTGGTGGTTGAGCGCGATGCCGTCGCAGTCAGCGCAAACAACAAAGATCTGCCTGTTTGGTGCGAGGGCGAGGGTTACCGTTTTGTGAAGGTTTCCTTTAAGCAAAGCTTGAAACTGCAGAGCGGCAAGGGTTATTTCCGCTTCTATCTTGAGGGCAATGACCCCTATTGCGCACTGCAGCAGGCCGTGGCAGACGGCGGCGAGGACAACGGTGTTTTCGTGCGTGTTCTGGTTGAGTGGACCGACAAGGGTGGAAATACAGGTAGAAGAACCTTTACCTACAGCGAGGAAAGGATTATGGAGTACGCTTCAAACTGGATCGGTAAAGAGTTCAAATTGTACGTCTCCGGTATGGAAAATGTAAGCCAGCTGAAGTTGACGGCTATGCTGGTCAGCGAGGCCAACGAAAACACCAATGTTGCCATTTCTGGTGAAACTAAGACACTGGAAATCAACAACTAAGAAAGGACAGGAATCATGCGCAAAGTATATGAAAGTCCTGAGGTAGAGATCGTAAATTTTGAGGCTATGGAGCAGCTGGCACTGCTCCAGCCCCGTGCCGGAGAGGATAGTTCCGAAGTCGGCAAGAACCCCAACGTCAGTGGTTCTGTTGGCGACAGAGGAGACGATTATTGATTCTCCGGATTGCGGATCTGAATATTGATGTACCGGAAGCGGGGGGCTTAGCTCCCCGCTGTCGGGCGTATATGACAGATTCTTGTGCCAATGTGGATATTACCATCCCACAGGATTGCTATAAGCTGGAACGATGGGAAGGTCTTCCCTATGAAGCAGCGTGTTATATGGAATCGGGCTATCATTTCTATGCAAGGCTGCTTGCCTTTGATGGGATGATGCTTCATGCCTCTGCCGTTGCCTATGAGGGAAAGGCATATCTGTTTTCCGGCCCCAGCACCGTGGGGAAATCCACCCACACCCGCCAATGGCAAGAAACCTTTGGTGACGGTGTGCAAATTTTTAATGACGACAAGCCGGCGGTGCGCTGCACTGACGGTATTTGGTATGCCTACGGAACGCCTTGGTGCGGAAAGGACGGCATCAATCTCAATATGAAAGCACCTCTGGGCGGAATTTGTTTTTTGAAGCAGGCGGAGAAAAATAGGATTCGCCGTGTTTCCCCGCAGGAGGCGTTTGTTATGTGTATGGCACAGCTCCAGCGTTTCAGAAAACCCGAGAATGTGGAAAAACAGCTGAAGCTGTTGGAAAAGCTGGTGAATACCGTTCCTGTCTGGGAATTGGAAAACTGTCCCGGGGAAGAAGCGGTACGCTTGAGCCACGATACTATGACAAACCTGTAGGGAATGCCCTTCTGTTTTGGAAAGGACACCGATTATGAACAAGAAAACCATCATCGTGCTCTGCGTTGCCCTTGCGTTGGTTATGGCAGCCGGTGCGGTGATCATTGCCAGTCGTGTATGGCACGGTGGCAGGACGGATGGACAGCCCTCCACCCAGGAGAGCGCCCCGGAAGCCACGGCAACCACCGAAAATGGGCAGGATCAGACTGCCGCAGATCCCACTGAGAACACCTCAGATATAGAAATGGGTGTTGGTGAACGCGGTGACGACTATGAGGATGAGGATACGCAGCCTGCAGACACCAAACCCCAGGAGAGCACCCAGTTTCAAGAGACTACCCAGCCTCAAGAGACTACCCGGCCTCAAGAGAGTACAGAGCCGGCCTCTACCGATCCCGAAGTAATGACCATTGCAAAGTATGAGGCGATGTCTGAGGAAGAAGCGGAGGCTTTTGTAAATAGCTTTCCCACCCTTCGTGACTTTATAAACTGGTATAATGCAGAGAAAGCAAAGCAGCCCACCGATGAAACCATCGGCGCAGGCGACAACGGGATCGATTTGGGTCAGTTGACCAAACCTTGATGTTTGACTTTCTGCTGATTATGGAGTATACTTTTCTTAGAATGTTCCCCTGGAGAGGAGAATGATAATGAACGAAACCCGTGAACATTTGGAAATCGACTTAAAGCGGATGCTGCTGGTGCTTTGGAGCAACCTGTGGATCATTCTGCTTGTGAGTGTGTTGTTGGGCTCTATGGCGTTTGGTTATGCTTGGTTTTTCAAGACGCCTACCTATTCTGCCAGCACCCAGATGTATGTAAACAACAATTATCCCGATAGCCCCGGTTTCTCTTCCTCCCAGCTGACAGCGGCGCAGGAATTGGCATCGACCTATATCGTCATTATGCGCAGTCGCCCGGTGCTGGATACCGTTGCAGAAAAGACCAAGCTGGGCTACAGCTATGGTCAGCTTAAATCTATGATCAGCGCGAACACCGTGGACGATACAGAAATTTTCAAGATAACGGTGACCTGCACCAATTATCAGCATGCGGCCATCATCGCCAACGCCATTGCGGAGGTGCTGCCCGAAAAGCTGCCTGCGGTGGTGGATGTGGCTTCTGTGCGTGTTGTGGAGTATGCGGTGGAGAATCCCAACCCCAATGGTCCCGACTATAACAAGTACGCACTGCTGGGTGCGGTAATGGGTTGTGTGCTGTCTGCCGCTGTGATCGTTGTGCTGGAACTGATGGATACCACCATCAATTCTGAGGAGTACCTTGCCAATGTCTATAAGAGCTACCCTCTGCTTGCGGTGATCCCCGGTGCGGAAAGCTCAAAAACCGGCTATAAGGGTTACTATAAAGGCTACTATAAGGGCAATTATGAGACAAGGCCCCAGCCTAAGCCTGTTGCAGACAAGAGCGGGGGTGCGAAATAATGAGTCTATTCAAGAGAAGAGATACCGATAAGGCCGAAAAGTGGAACATTCGCACAATGTTCGGTCCCAATCTGAACTTCGCCACAACCGAGGCGTACAAGCTCCTGCGTACCAATATTATGTTCTCCTTCCCGGAAGAGGGAAGCGGTTACGTGATCGGCATTACCAGCTCTGTGCAAGCAGAGGGTAAGTCCTCCACCGCTTCTAATGTGGCGTACGCACTGGCAGAATCCGGCGCAAAAGTGTTGCTGCTGGAAGGTGACCTGCGCAGACCCAGTATTGCGAACAAGTTGAGTGTGGAAAAGACGCCCGGCCTGACCAACCTGCTGATCTCCAAGGGTGATTACCGGGAGATGATCCAGCATTGCGCACTGGCACCCAATGTGGATGTGCTCACCAGCGGTGATGTGCCGCCCAACCCATCTGAGCTGTTAAGCTCCCACCGTATGGAACGGTTGGTGGAGGAACTGAAAAAGAATTATAAGTACATCATTATGGACTTGCCGCCTGTTACGGTGGTTTCCGATACCCTTGCGGTTTCCAAGCTGCTGGATGGTGTGATTATGGTAGTACGATCCGGTGTGTCTGACCGTCAGATGCTGGCAGAGGCAATGCGCCAGCTGTCTATGGTGGATGTGCGTGTGCTTGGATTTGCCTACCGTGAGGTGGATGACGGCAAGAAGAAATACGGCTATAAGTACAGCAAGAAGTATTATAAGTACTACCACGAATATTCCAAGAAACCTGCAAAGAAATAACCAAAGAGTTTGTTGTTTTTCCCGGTGCTGCAATGCAGCACCGGGTTTTTTGTCGGCATTTCAAATTGACAGTTTATCAAACTGTCATCCTGAGCGAACCCTGAGGAAGTCGAAGGGGGAGTCGAAGGATCTCCTTCGTATTTGCAGGGGATTCTTCGTCGCTACGCTCCTCAGAATGACATCATACACTGCCCGATAAATTGAATTTTATCCCCCAGGGGGGCTTACATTCCGGTGCACCCAATGGTATAATGCAAAAAACAAAAGTATACGGAGCAAAGAAGATCCAATGATGCATATAAGAGAACTGGAAAGAAGAAAAAGAAAAAATACCCTTGTGATCCTTGCAATGCTGGTGGCAGTGTTGGCAGCCGGCATTGCTTGTTTGTTTGTGGGATCCAGCAATATGACGGTGTCGGAGGCATTGAGCACCCTGTTGGGTGGCGGAACATCTGCCCAAAGCCGCATTATTTGGCGCATACGAGTACCCCGGGTGCTGGCGGCGGTGATTGCCGGTGCCGGTCTGTCTGTAGCCGGTCTTGTGATGCAGACCACTTTGAACAACACCATGGCATCTCCCTCCACGTTGGGCGTTTCCAATGCGGCAGTATTTGGCGCAAACCTTTCGATCATCGTTTTTGCCGGGGGGTTCCTCTCCACCGGCAACAATCTGCAAAGCTTTGATGTGGGTGCGAATCCCTATGCAACCTCGGTACTGGCATTTGCTTTTTCTGTGTTGTCCGTGCTGCTGATCCTGGGTTTGTGCAAAGCACGTTCCTTCAATCCCAATGTGGTAGTCCTTGCAGGCATTGCCATTGGCTCTGTGTGGACAGCAGCCACCACCATTTTGCAGTTCTATGCCACAGATGTAGGCTTATCTGCGGCAGTGGTGTGGAGCTTCGGTGATCTGGGTCGTGCCACCTACCGCACGGATGGCATTATGGCGGTGACCGTGCTGGTGGGGTTTGTGTATTTTATTTTGATGTCCTGGAAATACAATGCGCTGCTCAGCGGTGAAGCCACCGCAAAAACCATGGGTGTGAATGTGGAAGCTCTTCGGTTTGTGTCTCTTTTGCTGGCTTCTGTGATCACGGCTGTTTGCGTGTCCTTCTTAGGCGTCATCGGGTTTGTGGGTGTGATCTGCCCGCATATTACCAAGAAATTGCTGGGTCAGGATCACCGGGTCACTGTGCCGGTGTCCTGTTTGATGGGAAGCTTATTGCTTCTGTTGGCAGACACCCTGTCCCGGAGCATTGGAAGCGGCTCTGCGTTGCCTGTGGGTGCCATCACATCGCTTCTGGGCGCACCCTTCTTTATCTCTGTGATCTTCGGTAAGAAGGGAGGTCATCACGGATGCTGAAAGTGGAAAACCTTCATTTTTCTTACGGACACGGTGTGCCGGTTTTGTCCGGTGCTTCTCTGGAGCTGAAACAGGGAGAGGTAGGCATCCTGCTGGGCAAAAACGGCTGCGGCAAGACCACCCTGTTTAAAAACATACTGGGCATCGAAAAGCCGCAAAAGGGTACGCTTGCTTTTGGCGGTCAAGACCTGCAAAAGCTGTCCCGACGTGACCGGGCAAGACAGGTTGCCTATGTGCCTCAGCATATCCATTTCGGAGATCTGACGGTGTTTGATTCCGTGCTGATGGGTCGTGTGTCCTACTTTGGTATGAAGGCGGGACAGGAGGATTATGCCGCAGTGGAAAAGATCCTCCGGGATATGCAGTTGCTACCTTTTGCCGGCCGCAGTGCCGAGGAATTGTCCGGCGGCGAAAAACAGAAGGTCGCCATTGCCCGTGCTATGGCGCAAGAGCCAAAGTTAATGGTGTTTGATGAGCCTACCGGCAATCTGGACATTGCCAATGAGCAGCTGATCATGCAGGAAGCCAGAAAGCTGGCAAAAGAAAAAAACATCAGCATTCTTTCGTCCTTGCACGATCTGAATCAAGCCTTGTATTTCGGTGACCGGTTCTTCTTTATGAAGGATGGGGTTGTAAAATACGCCGGCGGAAAAGAGATCGTTACAGAAGCGGTCATAAAAGACATTTTTGATATTGATGTCAAAATCGTCTGTATAAACAATCAAACAGTCATTTTGGGAGGTTATTACAATGAAGGTTAAAAAGGGTTTGTCGTTTGCTCTTGTGCTTGTGATGCTGCTTTCTCTGTGCGCCTGCAGCGCACCGGAAACACCCAAGGAAACCACGGCAGCAACAGAAGGCGCTGCGGAGGTGGCAGTTACCGACCTGGTAGGTCGTGAAGTAACCGTTGTTCCCGGAAGCTACCAAAAGGTGGTCTGCATCGGCGCAGGCGCACTGAGAATGTATTCTTATGTGGGTGATGTTGCGTTGCTTGCCGGTGTGGAGGATATTGACAACACTACCCTCTCTGAGCGTCCTGCAATGTTTGATTCCGTTGCCCGTCCCTATGTGCTGGCATTCGGTGATATCTTCAGCCAGCTGCCCTCTTGCGGTGTAGGCGGCCCTATGGCACAGGCAGCCGAGGCGGAGAAGATCCTCTCCTGCGAGCCGGACATTGTGATCTCTGAATTTGAAGATGCGGACAAGTCAAATGCTCTGCAGGAGCAGCTGGGTGTTCCGGTGATCACGCTGAGCACCGGAAGCAAGGGCGTTTTTGATGAAAAGTTTGCAAGCTCTATGGAGCTGTTGGGCAAAATCTTTGCCCGGGAAGAAAAGGCGCAGACACTTGTAGAATTTGTGGAAGCGCAGAAAACAGCCATTTCTGAAAAGGTGGCCCAAATTCCGGAAGCGGAAAAACCCAATGTGTACATTTGCGGCCTTGGCAACTGGGGCACCACCGACCATCTTACCACGGCTGAAAATTATGCGTGCCTGCAAGTAGCCGGCGTGAAAAATGTGGTGTCCGGTTTGGGCATCGAGGGCATTGGACCCATTGAGGAAGAGAAATTCGTGGAGCTGGGCGAAAAAATGGACATCATCATTATGGACGCTGCTGCGGTGAAGAACATCAAGCCGCTTTACGCAGAAGACCCCACTATGTTTGATACCTGCAAGGCTTGGAAAAACGGTGAAGTGTACCTGGAAATGGCATATAACGCCTACTACACCAACTATGAGATCGCATTGATCAACACCTGGTTTATCGCCAAGACAGTGTATCCCCAGTTCTTTGCGGATGTGGATATGACGGAAAAGACCAACGAAGTCACCAAAGCGTTTTTGGGCGCAGAGCTGGCGGAGGAGATATTTGCCTGCCCATCCAGCTTCAGCGGCTACGGAAAGGTAGACACAGCGACGATTTTTAATTAACAAGGAAAAACTATGGAAAAGAAAGATATTATTGAATTTTTCGACAAATGCGCCGCTACCTGGGATGCCGGGATGATCAAAAGCGATGCCATCATCGGAAAAATTTTGGACAATGCCGAGGTGGGTGCCGGGATGGATGTTCTGGATGTGGCTTGCGGCACCGGTGTAATGTTTGATTATTATTTGAGCCGGGATGTGGCTTCTGTGGTGGGCATCGACATCTCCCCGGAGATGGCAAAGATCGCAGCAGAGAAATACCGGCAGCAGGAAAAGGTGCAGGTGCTCTGCGGTGACGTGGAGGAGTATGTATTTGACCGGAAGTTCGACCGGATCGTGGTCTACAACGCCTTTCCTCATTTTCCTTATCCCAAACGGCTGATCAAAACCCTGGCTGGTCTGTTGAAGGAGGATGGACGGCTGACCGTTGCCCACGGAATGAGCCGGGAGCCCATTGACGGCCACCATAAGGGTGCTGCCAGCAAGGTGTCCAACGGACTGATGACGGCAGATAGTCTGAGGCGGATCTTCGATGCCTATTTTGAGGTAGAGGTAATGATCTCCAACCGCTATATGTACCAGGTCAGCGGTGTAAAGCGAGACCCTCTTGCCCATTCTCACGGAGGTCTTACCCACAGCCATACCCACGACGAGGCGCATCACGAGCCGGCAGAGAATGCCACCCCGTTGGAAGAGCTTTTGGTGATGATGAAATATCTGGTCAGCCACAATGATGCCCACGCACAAGAGGTGGCAGACCTTGCCGGTGAGCTGATGGCAGCAGGAAAGGACAGCGTCTATGGGGAGATTATGGATGCGGTGTCTGATTTTGATATGGTCAATGCCAAGTTGGCTGCCATTTTGAGCAAACTGTCTGCGGAAAACTAAGCCGAAACTTTTCAAATTGACAGTTTATCAAACTGTCATCCTGAGCGGAGCATAGCGGAGTCGAAGGATCCCCTTCAATTTTCTAGGAGTTCCAATGTTTTTCTTCTTAAGACGGGGATTCTTCGTCGCTGTGCTCCTCAGAATGACAGTGTAAGCGGAGCGATAAACCGGAATTTTCTGCCTTCCCGGGGGTGGGTCTATAGTGACACTTCACCAAACTAAAGAGAAAAAGCGTCCGAGACCTTGTGTAAATCGCTGAAAATGAAAAAAGTACTTTACAACTTTAGTTCGATGAAGTATAATGAGTCCATCAACAACACCCCGGCACACCGGGAGACGTGAAAGGAAATGATTATTATGAAAAAACTGATTGCTTTGCTGCTTGCGCTGGTTATGGCGCTGACTATGGTTGCTTGCTCCGGCGCACCTACCGCTGACCAGGCTGACCCCACCAAGGACGCACCCGCACCCACCGGTGAAACTGAAGAAGCCACCGAGGGTACTGAGGCAGAAGAAGCTGTGGAAGACATCGCATTCGTTACCGAGAACGGCAAGATCGTTGTAGGTATCACCGAGTACGAGCCCATGGACTACAAGGATGAGAACGGTGAGTGGACCGGCTTTGATGCTGAGGTTGCCCGTCTGTTTGCTGAAGAGCTGGGCGTTGAGTGCGAGTTCTTTGTCATTGCCGACTGGGGCAAGAAGTTTATGGAACTGGACACCAAGAGCATTGACGTTGTTTGGAACGGTATGACCATCACCGACGAGGCTCTGGCAAATGCCAGCGTTTCTGATCCTTATGTCATCAACGCACAGGTGGTTGTGATGAAGGCAGACAAGGTTGAGAACTATCCCGATGCTGAAAGTATGAAGGATCTGACCTTCGCTGTTGAGGAAGGTTCTGCCGGTCAGTCCGTTGCAGAGGAAGCCGGTCTGAAGACCGTTTCCAAGCAGGACCAGGCAGGTGCTCTGATGGAAGTTGCAGCAGGCGCAGCTGATGCTTGTGTTATTGACATCACTATGGCAAAGGCTATGACCGGTGAAGGCACTGACTATGCCGATCTGGCAGTGGGCGCAAGCCTGTCCAGCGAGGAGTACGGTGTTGCCTTCCGTAAGGGCTCTGATCTGACTGCCAAGCTTAACGCATTCCTGGAGACCTTGAAGGAAAGCGGTAAGCTGCAGGAGCTGGCTGAGAAGTACGAGCTGACTTTGGCTGAGTAAAAGTAAACGTTGGGGCTGTCTCAAAACCCACGAGACAGCCCCACAGTTTTGCGTAGGGTGGGAATCAGATCTCACCCACAAACCAATTTGCATATCACATATAGTAACGAGAGGTAACCTATGTTCGTACAAGTAACCAACGCACTGTTGGAGGGCTTTGGGGAATCCCTGAAGGTCTTTGGCTTGACCCTTCTGTTTTCCATTCCGCTTGGCCTTTTGATCTGCTTCGGCTCTATGAGCAGGTGGGCGCCCCTGGAATTTTTGTCCAGATCAAAGGACAGTTTTTGGGAGCGTTTCAAGCCGATCCAGTGGCTTTGCCGGGGTCTGGTGTGGATCGTCCGGGGTACGCCTTTGATGTTGCAGCTGATCGTGATCTTCTATGGCCCGGGTCTGATGTTTGATCTGCCCCTGCTGCCCCGTTTTACCGCTACCATTGTGGCGTTTGCCTTGAATTACGCCTGCTATTTCTCTGAGATATACCGTGGCGGCATTGAATCCATCGCCAAGGGACAGTATGAAGCCGGTCAGGTGCTGGGTATGACCAAGACGCAGATCTTCTTCAAGGTGGTGTTGCTGCAGGTGATCAAGCGCATTATGGCGCCTATGAGCAATGAGATCATTACCTTGGTAAAGGACACCTCCCTTGCCCGTATTATCAGCGTGTATGAGATCATCTGGGCAGGTGAATCCTTTATTAAAAAGGGTCTGATCTGGCCGCTTTTCTACACCGGTGCGTTTTATCTGATCTTCAACGGACTGCTGACGATTTTGTTTGCCCGTCTGGAGAAGAAGCTTTCCTATTTCAGAGGTTGAAAGCAAGGAAGATAAACAAAAAAACAAGCGAAAGGACGGGCTTAAGCCATGGCAGTATTGGAAGTAAAAAACATCAAAAAAGATTTTGGTAAGACCCGTGTGCTGAAGGGTGTCAGCTTTTCTTTGGAAAAGGGACAGGTACTGGCGATCATTGGATCTTCCGGAAGCGGTAAGACCACACTGCTTCGGTGTCTGAATTTTTTGGAGACACCGGATGAGGGTGAGATCATTGTAAACGGCAAGCTGCTGAGAGAGGGAAGTCAAAGACTTTCTGAGCAACAGATCCGGGAAAATCGTCTGCACTTTGGTCTTGTGTTTCAGAATTTTAACCTGTTTCCCCAGTACAGTGTGCTGAAAAACGTGATGCTTGCGCCCCAACTGTTGAAGAAAGGCAAGAATGCGGATCTGGAGCAGCAGGCAAAGGCACTGCTGGAACAGGTGGGACTGTCTGACAAGCTGGAAAGCTACCCCTATCAGCTCTCCGGTGGACAGCAGCAGCGTGTGGCAATTGCCCGTGCGCTGGCACTTTCTCCCGAGGTTTTATGCTTTGACGAGCCTACCTCTGCGCTGGATCCCGAGCTCACCGGAGAAGTTCTCCGGGTCATCCGGGGACTGAAAAGCGAAGACAGCACTATGATCGTGGTGACCCACGAAATGGAATTCGCCCGCAGTGTGGCGGATGTGGTGATGTATATGGCAGACGGTGTCATCGAGGAGATGGGCACACCCGAGCAGGTGTTTGGCAATCCCCAAAGTGAGAAGACAAAGGCGTTCCTCCGGGGCGCTCATGAGAAATTTTGAGGTAGCATATGGAACAGATAAATGAGAAACTGGAATCTCTGTACGCGTTGATCCTTAGCCTTGACAATATGGAGGACTGCAGGGCTTTGTTCGAAGACCTGTGCACCCGTAAGGAGCTGGAAAAAATGGCGGAGCGTGTGTTTGCCGCCAAGCTGTTGATGGAGGGCAATACCTATAATCAGGTAATGAGCCGCACGGATATGTCCTCTGCCACTTTGAGTCGTGTTTCCCAATGTGTTCAGTACGGAAAAGGCTATTCCAAATTGCTGAAGTAAAAAGTAAATTGCCGGGAGCTTTGCCCTATGGGGCAGTCTCCCGGTATTTATTTGCAAACGTGCACAAGAGAGGACACAAAATTGAATAAAGATGTTGCTTGCTTTTATTGCTTTTTAGGAATAATACATAAGTGCGCGACCAAATCAATCTGGAAAAAAGTGAATTTGTAGGCGGTTATGCCCTGTGACACCACCTGAGAAGCAACGCGACGAAGAATCCCCTTAGGGACAATGTTACCTAGTTAGTGTCATTCTGAGGAGCCGCAGGCGACGAAGAATCTCCTGCTAATACGAAGGAGATCCTTCGCTACGCTCAGGATGACACGCCTTTCTGTCCTTCTGAGGAGCGCAGCGACGAAGATTCCCCTGCTAATACGAAAGAGATCCTTCGCTGCGCTCAGGATGACACGCCCTTCTGTCCTTCTGAGGAGCGCAGCGACGAAGAATCCCCTTAGGGACAATGTTACCTAGTTAGTGTCATTCTGAGGAGCGCAGCGACGAAGAATCCCCTTCAAAATACCGGAGATCCTTCGCTGCGCTCAGGATGACACGCCTTTCTGTCCTTCTGAGGAGCGCAGCGACGAAGAATCCCCTGCTAATACGAAGGAGATCCTTCGCTACGCTCAGGATGACACGCTTAACTGCCTCGGGTAGTGCATTTTTCATAGCGTCAAAAAGCGCGCAGGTTGCTCTTTTTGTCCTTATGTGCTATGATAAAGAAAAACGCTGGAGGATGCGGGATGCTGGAAAAGAACAAGATCTACGATGCGCAGATCGGGGACTATACTGCCCAGGGACAGGGCGTTGCCAAGGTGGATGGCTGTGTGGTGTTTGTACCCAATGCCATTGCCGGAGAAAAATGTCTTGTGCGCTTGGAACAAGCAAAAAAAACCTGGGCATTGGGACAGATCACCCAGATCATAGAAAAATCGCCCCACCGTGTCCAGCGGGAGTGCCCCATCTCTGCATCCTGTGGCGGCTGCGACTTTTGGCATATGGACTATGAGGAGGAGTGCCGTCTGAAAGCGGAGCGTGTTCGGCAGGCACTGAATCACTTGGGCGGTGAAAATCTGGAGAAGGTGGAGCTGCTTGCCGCACCTACCTGCCGTGGCTACCGGAACAAGGCGCAGTATCCTGTGACCACCCGAAAGGGTAAGGTGGTGGCTGGGTTCTACCGGGCAGGTACGCATGAAGTGGTAGAAAATAAGGGTTGTCTGATCCTACCGGAGGAGACAGAACAAGTCAAGGATCTGGTTTTAGATTATGTAAACCAAAATCGTATTACCGCCTACGACGAAAAAACCGGCAAGGGTCTTTTGCGCCATATCTATGTGCGCCGGGGGGCGGTATCCGGACAGCTTTTGGTATGTCTTGTGGTCAACGGCAAGAAGCTTCCCCGTGCAGAGCAGCTGGTGGATGCTTTAAAAACCGTTCCCGGCTTTGCCACGTTGGTGTTGTCTGTGAACACCAAGGCAGGAAATACCGTACTGGGTGACCAATTTATCACCCTCTATGGACCGGGTTATATTGAGGATACAATGTGCGGCCTTACTTTCCGTCTGTCTGCCCGCAGCTTTTATCAGGTAAATCACCATCAGGCGCAAAGGCTTTACGAAGCGGCCATCTCTCAGACCGGCATCACCAAGGAGGATCTGGTGCTGGATCTGTATTGCGGTGTGGGTACGATCACATTGACTATGGCAAAGGCTGCCGGCAAGGTGATCGGTGTGGAAGTGGTGGAGCAGGCGGTAGAGGATGCACGGGAAAATGCCAAGCGAAACGGCATTGAAAATGCAGAATTTTTCTGCGGTGATGCCGGCAAAGCCGCACTTTCCTTAAAGGAACAGGGAATTATTCCCGATGTGGTGGTGGTTGATCCGCCCCGTAAGGGACTGAACGACGATACCATAGAAGCGCTCCACCAAATGCGCCCCCGGAGGATCGTCTATGTCTCCTGTGATCCTGCCACCTTGGGCAGAGATGTGGCGCTTCTGAAAGAAAAAGGCTACCGTGTCCAAAACGCAATGGCAGCGGACTTGTTCCCAAGGTGCGCTCATGTAGAATCTATTGTTTGCCTGTGCAAACAATAGATTCAGCGATATAAATTCCTTGGGGAATTTGCGATATGTTCTGTGGGGGGCAAGAGCATACCATATCACCTTGTCAGAATGCACAAAATTCCCGCTTGAAAATTGTATTTTCCAACGAAAAAAATAAGCATCATTGTCTTTTTTCGGCAATGGTGCTATACTTTTCCTGTAACATTTCCCTAAAAATTAAGGAGGAAAAATAAATGGCAAAAGCACTGAAAAAATTACTTTCATTGGCGATTGCTGTGATTATGGTTCTTTCTATGATCCCGGCAGTTTCCGCAGCAGAAGAGACTGTATTGGTCGGCACCACGGAAGAGTGGAATGCTCAGATCGATGCACTTGCATCTGCAACTACGGCAATGACTGTCAGCATCAAGTTCACAGACGACATTGTGGCAACCAAGGAACTGAAGATTCCCTATGGTATTAAGCACAATGTGACCGTGGATATGGACGGTCACAAGCTGACTTCCACAGATGCCATTCGTGCATTCAACCTGCACGAAGGCACATTGAATCTCAAAAATGGTACCATCGAAATGCCCGGTATCAACCAGCCCACTGCTCCCAAAACTGAGGGTGATAGTAAGGATTGGGAGTTTGAAGGCTGCGGCGGTATTCTGCTTGTTTACAAGGCGGATATGAATTTAACCGATGTGACAGTCAAGAAGGTGCAGACCACTAACGTTGTTGCCAGCGGTGGTGTTCTTTATCTGCGCAGCCTGTCCACTGTTAAACTCAAAGACAGCCATTTGGTGGTCGATCGGGATGATACTTATGATGCCCTCTATGGTGGCGCTGTTACTATGACCAATTATAGCGGCACCCCTAAAATGTATCTGGAGAACAGCTCCGTTTCCGGCGGCTACGCTATGCACTACGGCGGCAACTTTTGTATGTCCGGCAGTGCCGAGGTGCACATTGATAAGGATTCCGCTGTTTTTAACGGTAAGACCAGTAAGAGTGCCTCCCACGGTGGCGGCAACTTCTACAATGGCAATGAGAATTCCCGTATTTACCTCAATGGTGGTGAGATCTACGGCGGTATTGTAGAGAGTGGTTACGGCGGCAACCTCCGCATCAATGCCGGTCAGCTGCATATGACCGGCGGTAAGATCTACAACGGAACGGCAAAGGCTGTCTCCGACGCCAATATCAAGAATACTTACGGTGGCAATATCCACCTGAACAATGCAAAGGCCCAGCTGTATATGACCGGCGGCGAGATCTACGGCGGTCTGGCGCAGTCCTATACCGGCTGGACTTCTGGAGGCGGCAATATTTATGCTATCTCCGGTTCTGTTACCATCAACGGCGGCGGTAAGATCTATGATGGCACTACTACCGGCACCAATAATGTAATGGGCGGCAATGTTTACATCTCCTTGGGTACCCTTACCCTCAATGACGGCGAGATCTATGGCGGTGTTGCAAAAGGAACCGGTGGATCCAGCAAATCTGTTTATGCTGGTAACATTTATAGCATTGGTGCCACTGTGAATATCAACGGCGGTAAGATCTATGGTGGTCAGGCGGTTTCCACTGTGTATTCTGCTCACGGTGGCAATCTGTATATGACAAACAACGGTAATACCTATCCGGTTACCGTCATGAACGGTGGCGAGATCACCGGCGGTCACGTGGAAGGTGTCAAGGAGATCTACGGTGCGGCGGTCGCTCTGCTTAAGGGTCGCTTCATTCTCAATGGTGGCAAGATCGGCGCCGGCACCTCTAAGAAGCTGGCAACCACCACCAGCGGCGGCTCTACCGGTCTGCAGACCTATAGTGCCACAGTAGTAAATGCTGCCGGTGACCTCGATGCACTGCATATGTATGGTGGCGAATTGGCAGCTCTGTCTTATAACAATGCGGCCACGGTAAAGCTGCATACCGGTAAAACCGGCGGCAACCACAGCAAGTGTGTGGCTGCCTGCTCTGAGTCTACCACAACAAAGGTGGATGGCTACTATGTGATCACCCACAAGAATACAGATGGCACGGAAAACGATGTGGCAGCCACCTGTACAACAGCCGGCAAGATCAATGTGACCTGTGCGGACTGTGTGCTTACTGTGGGCAGCAATACCTACGGCGGCAGCTATAGCTACACCGTAGCGGCAACTGGCCATGACCATAAGGCGGTTGTCGTCGACCCCACCTGTACCGCAGAGGGTTACACTACCTACACCTGTACCGCTTGCGGCGACAGCTATATTGCAGACAAGGTAGATGCTGCCGGTCACAGCTACAGCACTGTTGTGACGGATCCCACCTGCACCGCAGAGGGTTACACTACTTACACCTGTACCGTTTGCGGCGACAGCTACGTAGCCGATAAGGTACCGGTCATTGAGCACGCCTGGAATGAGGGTGTGATCGATCCCAATCCTACTTGTAACGACGAGGGCACCAAGACCTTCACTTGCTCCGCTTGCGGCGCAACCAAGACCGAGGCGGTTTCCTCTCTGGGCCATAACTACAAACCCGTTGTAACTGACCCCACCTGTACCGCAGAGGGCTACACAACCTACACTTGTGCTACCTGTGGCGACACCTATGTGGCAGACAAGGTAGATGCTGCCGGCCACACCTACAGCACCGTTGTAACTGACCCCACCTGCACCGCAGAGGGTTACACCACTTACACCTGTACCGCTTGCGGCGACAGCTACGTAGCCGACAAGGTAGCAGCCACCGGCCATAGCTACGAAAGCGTTAAGACCGAAGCTACTTTCGAGGCTGACGCATTCACTACTTACACTTGTACCGTCTGTGGCCACAGCTATGTGGAAACCGAGGAAGGCACGAAGCTGGTGGCAGTGGCTACCGCTGACGGCGTTCCCTATGAGACCTTGCAGGAAGCACTCACCGCAGGTGGCGAAGTGATTCTGCTGACGGATATTACCGCAGCTGAGAAGCTGACCGTAGCCACTGCTACTACCCTGGATCTGGGTGGCAATGTGCTGACTCTGGCAGCTGTTAACGGCAACTATGCACTGATCGTCAAGGGCGATCTGACCATCACCGGCAATGGTACCATCGTTGCTCCCGGTGCGTATGGTATCGGCGTTTCCGCCACCGGCAAGCTGACCATCAATGGCGGCAACTTCTTCGGTGATCAGGTCAATGATTACCTGATCGGCAACTGGGGCGAAGTGGTCATCAATGACGGCTTCTTCTGGGGCATCTACAATGTTCTGAACACCTTTGCAGAGGGTAATGGCACCAGCGTTATTACCGGCGGTCAGTTTATGACCGACGAAACCGACTGCACCGGTGAATATGAATCCGTTGCAATTCTGGGCATCAACACCACTGTTACCGGCGGCCAGTTCACCCGGCTGGAGAGCGAATATGTGGCACCCAACTATGCTTACATCACTACCGGTGAGGTGGTGAAGCTGGCAGACGTGATCGCTGACGACATCGTAACTCTGGAAGCAGATGTGGTTATGACAGAAGCTCTGAAGGTCACCGGCACCACCATTCTGGATCTGAACGGTAAGACCTTGACTCTGGCAAATACTGCGGATGCTTATGCACTGATCGTATCCGGCGATCTGAAGATCGTGGGCAATGGTACCATCATTGCTTCCGGCACTTACGGTATCGGCGTTGCCGCCACCGGTTATCTGACCATCGAAAACGGCACCTATATTGCCGGCGCATACAATGACTACATCGTTGGCAACTATGGCGTTACCGTGATCAACAACGGCACTTTCGAAGGCGTATACAACTGTGTCAACAACTTCGCAGGCGTCACCAAGATCTACGGCGGCACTTACACCACTGCAGCTACCGACTACACCGGTGAGTACGAATCCGCTGACCTGTTGGCAAAGAGTGGTCTGACCGTTTACGGCGGCACTTACTCCAAGCCTGTGGAAGCAGCGTACTGCGCAGAAGGCCTGTGTCCCAAGGACAATGGCGACGGCACATACACCGTCACCGCCAAGGGTGCTATCGTTACCCAGCCTGCAGATGTGACTGTAGAGGAAAATGCAAATGCACAGTTCACCGTGGAAGCTTCCGGCGACGGCTTGCGCTACAAGTGGCAGTACAGCCGCAACGGCAGCGCATGGTATAACACCTATATGGATGGCTGCAACAGCGAAGCTTTGACCGTTCCTGCAACCGCAAATCGTGACGGCTACCAGTACCGCTGCATCGTCACCGATGCCTACGGCAACGAAGTTGTTTCTGAGGCAGCAACCCTTACGGTCAATGTAGCACCTGTGGAAGAGCTGAAGATCGTATCTCAGCCCACTGCACAGACAGCAGTTGCCGGCAACATCGCACAGTTCACCGTGGAAGCCACCGGCGAAGGCCTGACCTACCAGTGGCAGTACACCAAGAACGGCACAAATTGGTATGCGACTTCTATGGAAGGCTACGATACTGCAACCCTTAACGTCGTTGTAACAGCAAAGCGTGACGGCTACCAGTACCGCTGCGTCATTAAGGATAGCTATGGCGCAAAGGTCGTCACAGAGGCAGCAGCTTTGGCAGTTACCGAAAAGCAGATCACCACCTCCGGA
>JAZRRS010000026.1:0-9325 GCA_045651005.1 Faecousia sp. | reverse complement strand
AATACCCTCTCCCGGGGAGAGGGTGTCAGCGAAGCTGACGGGAGAGGAATGGCGTGCACGGAAACTTAACAAAAAGCCTGCAACTGCAAGCAATATCTAAGATAATTGCCCGCATTCCTCTTCAGTCACGGCTTTGCCGTGACAGCTTCCCCCCGGGGGAAGCTATGGTGCGGAGCACCATCCATAACTGCCCGATAAATTTGAATTTATTGATCAAAATCCTTAATGACCGTATTGGTCTGCGCAGACAGGCGGATGGCCTCCATCAAGCGCATCACCCGCATCACCTGTGCGTGGGTAACGATCTGAGTCTCTTCCCCACGGATGGCTTTTACTACATTTCTATAGAAATCCCGGACATCGCATTGGATCCTGGGGAGGGGGTATTCTTTGATGGTATCATTGGTTCTGGGTGCCATGGTCTTGGTAATGCCGGCGGCGGTGACCACCGGTACTGCCTCCCGGTTTTCCCAGTCGGAGACCTTCACGATCTTTCCCTCCAGTGTCCAGCGCTCAATGGATGCCGTTCCGTTTTCACCCAGGACATACCACCGGGGCAAGCCAATAAAATTGCTGGTTGCCACCTGCACCTCTACCACCACATCGTTTTCAAATTGCAGCTGTGCGGTAAAGCCGTCATCGCAATCCTCGTTGGTGACATAGCTCATTTGCGCATAGACAGACAAAATTTTTCCCGGCAGCATCCACAGCAGCTGATCCAGCAGATGTACGCCCCAATCCATAAGCATACCGCCGCCGTACTGCTTCTGATTCCGCCAATCTCCGGGGATGCCGCGGCTGCCGTGAGTACGGGATTCAATACGGAAGATCCTGCCCAGGGTGTTTTCCTCATAGAGCTTCCGGACGATGCGGAAGTCCTCATCCCACCGACGGTTCTGATGGACTGTGAACAACACGCCGTTGCGGTTTGCCCCGTCGATCATCGCCTGCAATTCAGCGGTGTTCATTGCCACAGGCTTTTCACAGATCACATTTTTTCCCGCATCCATTGCGGCTATGCAGATATCCCTGTGCAGATGGTTGGGAACTGCCACCGTTACCAAAGAAATGCTTTCGTCCGCCAAAAGTGCCTCCATAGATGGATAGGCATAAATGCCGTTTTCCTGCGCCAGTGCCTGTCTTTCCGGCTTGATGTCGTACACACCTGCCAGCTCCACCTCCGGCAGCTTGCTGACTTTTTTGGTATGCCAACTGCCCATTCCACCGTAGCCAATCACGCCAAGCCGAATCGGTTTCTGTTCCATTATTGCAACACTCCTTCATATGCGGTGATTAGTTCTCCAGTGGAAACTTTTGCCTGCACCGTCAAATTCACTTTGCCGTTTTCCAAAAGCGCTTCGATCTCAGAAATAGATACGCTTCTGGCAAAAAACATTTCGTAAACATTCATATTGCTGCTATGGGTCTTTTTCTCATAGACCGGCTTCCCCGTTGTATCTGTCAGCGTGATCTGGACATAGGCAATGGGGTAATTTGCGGTAATGGCACAATTCACCGCATCCTTCACCGTCGCTTCCGGGGGAAGGTTGGCTGTCACCTCCGCCTTCTCTACCGGATCTGCGCCGGTAAGCTCCCCAAAGGTAAAGGTAATATAAGAGCTTTTAAACAACTCCGCAAAGGTGGCTTTTTCGTCTATCTTTCCCTGCAGCTGCACGGTACTGCCGTCGGCAGCGGTATAGTCCTTCAGCTTCGAGCCTTGATCCATATAGAGCAGGTAGCTTTCCTCGCCATTGATCGTACCGTCTGCGTTTCGCACCACCACCGGGTAAGAGGAAATCATTCGGCAGTGAGAGTTTCCACCTAAGGAATAAAAAAGAAAAATGCCGTCAGCAGGCTTTAGCTGCCCATAGGCTTCGTACATCCGCTGTTCACCGTTTTCCTTACAGACCTTTTTTGTGGAATCTATTTCCGTCCACATGATCGTATTGTACTCATAGTCGCCCACAGGCAGGAAGCCATAGTGCTTTGTCATACGCACATTGCCGTACTGGGGAGTGGAATTTACCACCCTTGCCCACGCCCAGTAGGGGCTGGAGGTGCAATGGTTGCCCAGCAATTCGGAAAATTCCTGTCCGGTCATATCTGAATTGTCCAGAATTCCGGTTTTCGGGTCGTAGTACTCCATCGCCCAGTAAAGATTTCCTGCTTTCGACTGCCCCTGATAAGGAAGTCCGGCATAGACTGTATTCTTGTCAAATCTACGGGGCTCCTTATAGGTGGTGATGGAGTAGGCAAAGCTCTCTTTCGGCTTCCACTGGAAGGTCAGTTGCAAGCGAAAAAAGTCCAGCACGATCTGCCGAAGCTCCTCCTCTGTCATATCCGCTGTTGCCACGGGAATGGCATCAATATGCGCTTGCTGCAACGGTGTTATCACCTTCTTTGCTCCGTAGCCGCCGCAGCCGCAAAGAAGCAGCATCAACACAATCACGACAGCAAAAAGTCGTTTCATTGCAGTTCCTCCTCTGTTTTATTATCCCTTAACAAAGATGTCTTTTGCCGTTTTCCTCTTTTTAAAACAGGCAGCGGTGGCAAAAACGCACACCGCTGCTTATCAAAACATATAACCGGCTGTCATCAACCGTTCCAGCGCAGTATTGGCCTCTTCATCGGAAAACAGTGCCGTATATTGCTTTTTCACCGCCAAGGCTTCCAGCGTCAGCTGCAGCTGTTTCTTGTCTGCCAGCTGCCAGAAGCCGTCACTCTCCCGGTGACCGGAAAGGCAGCGGTGGGCAGCAGCCATATCCTTCACAGGACGAATGCGCACACCCAGCTTTTCCGCTTGCAGACGAGCCGCTTCCAACGCTTCCAGAAATTTTTCTTCCATAGCTGCTTACTTTTCCAATATGATGGGGCCGGCGGAGGCAAGACCTGCCTTGATGTGCTCTGCGGCAGCTTCCGGGGTCAGCTTTACCTGCTCACCGGAACGCATATCCTTCACAGAGCAAACACCCTCAGCGATCTCATCCTCGCCCAGCAGCACCGCATAAGGCACGCCCAAACGGTCTGCATAGCTCATTTTCTGCTTGAACTTCTTCTGCTCGCCGTACAGCTGCACCCGGATACCCTGAGAACGAAGCGTCTCTGCCAAAGAAATGGCTGCGGCAGGGCTCTCGGTCATAGGCAGCACCAAGGCATCGGCAGGCGCACTGGGCAGCTCCGGATTCAGAAGCCCCTGCTCATCCAGTACATAGAACAGACGGGTCAGACCGATAGAGATGCCCACGCCGGGCAGCGCCTTGTCGGTATAGTAGCCTGCCAGGTCATCATAACGGCCACCGGAGCACACAGAGCCGATCTCCGGATGATCCAGAAGCGTAGTCTCATACACCGTGCCGGTATAGTAGTCCAGACCTCTTGCAATGGTCAGATCCACCGCAAAGTTGGCTTCCGGCACACCGAATGCACCCAAATTCTCTGTGACCGCACGCAGCTCCTTCAGACCGGCATCAAACATCTCGTTTCTGCCTGCGTAGCCTTCCAGCGCTTCCAGCACCTGTGCGTTGCTGCCGGTGATGGCGATAAACTTCAAGATCTCATCCGCCTGCTGTGCAGTGAGTGCGCAGTCCTCCACCAAAATGGCATGGACCTTTTCTGCACCGATCTTGTCCAGCTTGTCCACGGTGCGCATAATGTCGCCACTCTTTTCAGACAAGCCTTCCATAGCATAGAAGCCATTGAGGATCTTACGGTTATTTACCCGGATCTGGAATCGGGTCAGACCAAAGCCCCGGAACACTCTGTAGATAATGGCAGGGATCTCCGCCTCGTTGAGAATGTCCAGCTTGCCGTCACCGATGATGTCGATGTCTGCCTGATAGAACTCACGGAAACGTCCACGCTGGGCACGCTCACCACGGTAGACCTTGCTGATCTGATAACGGCGGAAGGGGAAGGCAAGGTCGTTATAGTGCAGCGCCACATACTTGGCAAGGGGCACAGTCAGGTCAAAGCGCAATGCCAGGTCGCTGTCGCCCTTCATAAAACGGTAGATCTGCTTCTCCGTCTCACCGCCACCCTTGGCAAGAAGGATCTGTGCGTCCTCGATGGCAGGGGTATCCAAAGGAGAAAAACCGTAAAGGCTGTAGGTGTTGCGGAGGATCTCCATCATTTTTTCCATTTTCTGCTGCTTCTGGGGCAGAAGCTCCATAAAGCCGCAGAGGGTACGGGGTTTGATTCTTTCCATAGTTATATTTCCTTTCATTGGGGGAATGCGGGACGAAGAATCTCCTTATTAAGATGGAGATCCTTCGCTGCGCTCAGGATGACACGATTTTCTGTCATTCTGAGGAGCTTTGCGACGAAGAATCTCCTTATTAAGATGGAGATCCTTCGCTGCGCTCAGGATGACACGATTTTCTGTCTTTCTGAGCCAGTGACGAAGGTGATTTAAAACCACACAAAGCCGCCTGCCGGAACGGACGGGCGGCTTGCTGTTTTTAAT
The DNA here is from genome assembly GCA_045651005.1 of Faecousia sp. Taxonomy (GTDB): domain Bacteria; phylum Bacillota; class Clostridia; order Oscillospirales; family Oscillospiraceae; genus Faecousia. The sequence goes on along the minus strand of JAZRRS010000026.1, from coordinate 4,863 downwards.
GACGCTTGTTGCGCATAACCTCACGCCAGTCAAGGTCTCCACGCTGCAGACCCATAATGGCAATCTCCGCTGCGGCAATGTTGGTGGCAACCACCACATTCTGCTTATCGCAGCAACGAATGGTCTCCACCATCTGAGCATCGTCCACAGGATCCAACGTGTTGGGGTCTGTGAACATCAGCACCAGGTCGATCTCGTTATAAGCAATGCGAGCGTTGATCTGCTGATGACCGCCCTGCTTATGAGAAAGCAACAGCGTTACGGGCAGTCCTGTATTGTCTGCGATCAGCCGGCCTGTGGTCGCAGTTGCGTACAGGTCGTGCTTTACCAAAATGCTCTTATATGCGGTACAGAACTGGACCATCAATTCTTTTTTCTTGTCATGTGCCAAAAACGCAATGTTCACTGCACTCTCTCCTTTTCTTTTCGTGATGCCCTTATATCATTTCATAGGGATCGGAGTAGGGATACCTGCGATCCGCTTTGCGATCCTGCGGCAGGCCGCAGCAGCACCCTTGCGGCTGTAGCCCAAAAGCGGCTGACGGAATGCAGCCGAAAGCACCACATCCGGATCCTCCGGTACGATGCCCAGAAGCGGCAAGCCTGCCTGATCCATAATATCATCCACCGTCACGCCCATGGCTTCGGCGGTTCTTTTGTTGATTCGGTTGACAATAAGTCGAATGTTGGTTTTTCCCATCAGCTCCAGCAGCTCTCCTGCCCGACCGGCATCCCGGACAGCCGCAGGATCTGCCCCTGTGACCAAAAGGATACGGCCTGCAAATTTTGCTGCCAGAGAAAAGCCTGCCTCGATGCCTGCAGGGGCATCCAGAAACACATAGGAAAACCGCGCCTGCGCTTCCTCCAGCATTTTTGCAAAAGCGTCCACATCCACAGATGCGGCAGTGCAGTTCACAGGTGCTGTGAGAAATGACAGGTTGGGATACACGGGATGGACAGCCGCCTGAGACAGGCTGTAGCCACCGCTGCAAATCTCCGTAAAAGACAAGGCACCCAGTTCGCTGAGTCCCAAAGCAATATCCAAATTCCGAAGACCCACATCACAGTCGATGCACAGGACTTTCTCGCCCAGCTGCGCCAAGGCAGTGGCAACACCGGCACAAACCGAGGTCTTACCTGTACCGCCCTTGCCGGACAGCACTGCGATCAGTTCACCCACATACATCGCCTCCATTCCAATGTATTATAATGGAATTCTTTACAAAAAGCAAGAGAAAACCCCTTGTGGTTTCAAAGATAATTCACAAAAATCAAGCAAAAAATGTGACCGTGACCACAGTTCCCTCCCCGGGAGCACTTTGCAGTCCCAGCTTGGCGTTGTGGTAGGCGACTGCGTGCTTGACGATGGAAAGGCCCAATCCGGTGCCGCCGGACTGTCTGGAATGGCTTTTATCCACCCGGTAGAACCGCTCAAACACACGACTCTGGTGCTCCGGCGGGATGCCGATTCCCGTATCCTTTACCGTTACCACCGGATGTTTACCACCGGTGACGGATAGGGTGACGCTGCCATCCGGCACATTGTATTTAATGGCATTTTCGCACAAATTAAAAAAGATCTCGTAAAGAAGTCTGCGAACACCGGGGATGGAGACCTCCTCACCGGTCACTGTTACCGTTACCTGACGCTGCTTTGCGGTATCTGCCAAAGTCTCCGCCACTTCCCGGCAAACGCTCAAAAGCTCCACATCCTCTTTGGGCAGCGGCGCACCTTCATCCAGCTGGGATAAGCGGATAATATCCTCCACCAGCGCCACCAGCCGGGCAGCCTCTTTTCGGATGCGACCCACAAAACGGGGCGTATCCTCCTGCCGCACCAGTCCGTTTTCCAAAAGCTCCGCACTGCCGATAATGGATTGAAGCGGCGTTTTCAGCTCGTGGGATACGTTGGCGGAAAATTCCCGACGGTTACGCTCTGCGTTTACCTCGTCGGTCACATCAATGGCAAGCACCACAACGCCTGCCATACTACGGTCAGATTCAATGCGGCTCAGGTCAAACAGGTATTCCCGTCCCCTTCGCTCCAGACGCACCGTTCCGTGCCCTTTGTCCAACGCTTCGTTGACGGCATCCCGCATCTGCTGACTTTTCTCCAGCGCAAGAAAGCTTTTTCCGATGCACACGCCGTCGGCTTCAAATATGGCTTTGGCAGCAGGATTGATGCTCAGCACCGTAGTCTCGCTGTCCAACAGCACAAGCCCCTCCTTCATATGGCGGATGATCTGCTCAAACTGACCGGTTTTTCTCCGCAGCATCCGCAGGTGGGAGGAGACCTCAATATACTGCTGATTGAGCCTGCCCATCAGCGGTGCAAGCTCCGGGCAGGCTTCATTGTTCAGAGGATTTTCCAGATCCAGCCGATTCAACGGCTCTGCGATCTTTTTTGCCATCCAGCCGGCCACGAACCAGCCGGTGATCAGAACGCAAACACCCACCCCAAGCACCACCGTCAGATATGCCGGCAGCTGGGAGGTTTTTGCAAACAAGCAGCCTGCCGCTGCACAGGCTGCCACGGTGATACCGGTCAGCCAGGCTATGGCTTTGAATATTTTTTCTTTCATCGCTTGTCACCCATCAAGTAACCAACGCCGCGCACGGTTTCGATGCAGTTGCCGTAGTCACCCAGCTTTTGCCGCAGGGTGCGGATATGCATATCCACCGTCCGGGATTCCCCTACAAAATCCGTTTCCCAAACCTGCATCAGCAGCTCTTCCCGGGTAAAGGCCTTGTTGGGATGGGACATCAGCAGCCGCAGCAGTTCAAACTCCTTGAAGGTCAAGGTGATCCGCTGCCCGTTTGCGGTGACACTGTGTGCCTGGGTGTCCAGCACAAGTCCTTGCAGCTGCAAATTTTGGGCAGGCGGATTGCAGCGACGCAGCACCGCCTTGATCCGGGATACCATTTCCATCATACCAAAGGGCTTCACCAAATAATCATCCGCACCCATATCCAAAGACTGGATCTTATCAAATTCCGCACCCTTGGCTGTTGCCATAATCACAGGGATCCGGCACAGGCGGCTGTCTGTCTTCATCCGCCGCAGAAGCTCTACACCGTCCACCCCGGGAAGCATCACATCCAGCACCACCAGCTCCGGCTGCTGCGTTTTCAACGCCTCCCAAAAGGCGTTTCCGTCCTCAAAACCACGGGCTTCAAACCCTGTGGAACAGAGGGCATATACTTCGATGTCACGGATACCGGCATCATCTTCAACACACCAAATCATAGTTTTCTCCCTGATGCAGCGTTTACATTCGTTTTTGTAGGGTGGGACCATGACTCCACCCTATAAAAGGGATTGCGTTTTTCTTCTTTTTTTCAGCTTATAAAGCTCCTCCACCGCAAGGCGCACCTTGGCCACCGACACATTTTTATCCTTAGGGAAGCAGTAATACAGCGCATCCTGGTTGCCGATACAGACCATATCCCCCAGCTCGTACCAATAGTAATCCGCATAGGCACTGTAGCAAGCCAGCGGCGGCTGGGTATACTCCAGCTTTCCGCCACAGCCGGTGAGCCGGAAGCCGTTTTCATCGTGTACAAGGCGGCCTGTACCTACCATATAGATGGCATTGTAGTCCACCATCATACCAATGTCCACTTCCGTATCCAGCCGGTATGTACCCTCCTCCAGTTCCCGCTTCACCTGCTGACGCTGCCAGCGATACCAGTCGGGAATGTGGGTAAAGACAGGTCTTCCGTCCTCCGCCTCCAAAAAGCCAAGCTCTGTCAAGGTGTAGCGTTTGCCGCAATTGTGGCAGGTAAGGGTGATGCCCTTGCCCTCTGTATGTCCCTCCTCCTCGCAGTGGGGACACCGGTACAATATGCGGTGCAGCCCGTCCGCACGGAAGGGCTCTGATATTTTTATGCCGTTTTCCTGCTGATGGCGGAAATTGTCAAAGGAAAACGCCCGATCCAGTCGTTCATCCAGCTCTGCCACTGTCAGCGTCTTCAGTTCCTCACGGGTTGCAAGCAGCTCTACCCGGGCACTGACCTTGACCTTGCGCTTTTGCAAACAGTTATACAACGGATCTCTTGCAAAAGCACCCTCTGTGATCACCGTTACCACCGGAACATCCAGCTTTTTCAGCAGAACGCCCATTTTTCTCGGCAGGGGCGTTGCGGTGCCGTCAAAGGAGTAGCTTGCCTCCGGATACATCAAAAGACTGCAATTTTTCTTTTTCAGCAGGTACTGCATATCCTTCACAAGACCCACATCCGTAACAAACTTCTGAGTGGGAATACAGCCGATGAGCCGCATCAAAAGACCCATTCCAAAGCCCACGAAGCCGTCGGAGGTACAGACAATGCCATACCGCCGGGGAAAAAAGATATGGGAAACAATCTTCAGATCAATAAAGCTGGAATGATTCATCAGAATCAGACAGGGTTCTTTCTTCCCCAGCTTTTCCATCCCCTTTTGGGTATAGGAAAAGGAGGTGGGGAGCAGGTCGAAAACAGCAAGTATCCGGATCACCAGACCCAAAAGAAAGTTGGGGCGCAGGGGCTTTTTTCGCTCCGGTCTCTTTTTTGCCATGACTTTTTCATAGTCCAGTTTCTTTGTGGTTATCTTCATACCAAAAAACCTCTGTATATTTATCTGGCTGTCATCCTGAGCGCAGCGAAGGATCTCCATCCTATTATGCAGGGGATTCTTCGTCGCCTGCGGCTCCTCAGAATGACAGCACGCATTATCGAAGGGGATTCTTCGTCGCCTGCGGCTCCTCAGAATGACAGAAAGGTGTGTCATCCTGAGCGCAGCGAAGGATCTCCATCCTATTATGCAGGGGATTCTTCGTCGCCTGCGGCTCCTCAGAATGACAGCACGCATTATCGAAGGGG
>JAZRRS010000025.1:0-53713 GCA_045651005.1 Faecousia sp. | reverse complement strand
GTGCCAATACCGGCAGCTCCAACACCGCATTCCGCAGTTCTTTGCACATTTTGATGGAGACCAGCGGTATTTATCAGGGACTTTTGCAGTATGAGCGCCGTGTGGCTACCCATGTCTCCGCCACCACCGGTATGTATGCTTATCTGGATGCCAACGCTTCCGAAATTAAGAACATTGTCCATACTGACCGTGCAGCGCTGGTAGAGGCCGGCAAGACCTACAGCGAGGATGATGTTATCATTCTGGATGCCACCACCTCCGATCACAAAGAGCTGAACATCCAGGGTAAAAATGTCAACCTGTATAACGGCACTTTGACGGATGAAGTATATCCTGCCTATGTACCCGATGTGGTCAAGCGCTCCCGTCCTGCTCCCACCGCTTATGTGATCCCTGCCGGTGCAGCCTTTACGGATACTGTGCTGGCGCTGGCCGATAAGCAGGGCATTGCCTACGAATTCATTTCCGCCAACTCCGCTTTGCTGCTGCAGCGGTACACCGGCACGGTAGAATTGGCAGACCTGACGGAAGAGAAGCTGACCTATTTCCCCAACGGCGCATACGTATTTACGATGAATCAGCTGGATAAATATATCCTGGCGTATATGATGGAGCCGGATGTAAACGATACGGCTACCGATAAGGGCACGCTTGCACAGCAGGGCATTATTACCCCCACAAACGGTGTGTTCCCCATTTACCGCTATATCCACGACCTGAACGAAAATGATTTTGTAGACTATGAGATCGTAGAGGTTATGCCTGCGGAGGTCACCGTTTATCTGGACAGCACAGCCGGCGCAGACACCAACGACGGCTTCACCGAGGCAACTGCAGTGAAAACCTTGGAGCAGGCGTACGCTGTTATGGAAGCTAAGCTGGCAGTAACCCCGGAGGGCATTCTGGGCACGATCGTTCTGCTGAATAACTACACACTGCCTGCAGAAAAGGTGGTGCTTCCTGCCCATAGCTATCCCGTGGAGATCACGGCAAAGTCGGCAAGCTACGGCCTGGTTTATCCCGGCGGCTCGGCGGAAAACACCAGCGTTGTTTTGATCGGCGGCGATACCACATTTTCCAATATGACCCTGACCCTTCAGGGCAGTCAAAGCAATAATTTCCTGGGCGGAAACGGTCATAAGCTGGTAATCGGCAGAGGCGTTACTTGTGTAGCAAACAGCAAGAATGCTTATTTCAGCATTTGCGGCGGTGGTTATAACAGCACCTACGATTCTACAGACGTGACGGTTCTCTCCGGCTCTTGGGCAGCGCTGAATCTCGGTAACTTTGCTTCCGGTACTATCAAGGGCGATGCCCATCTGAAGATTGACGGTGCTTACTTCTCCGGCACCATTCGCAGCTCCTATAAAAATGCCGCCATCAACGGCGATGTGTATATGGACTTGCAGAACATCACCGGCACCGGCAGCATCTACGGCGGCTCCAGCAACAACGGCAAGAACTACGGAGATATGACTGTGCGTTTGGGAGAGAATATCAGCAAGACCAATGTCTACGCCTGTGGCTCCAACAGCACGATGGGCAAGTCCTTCACTGTGATCGCTGACGGCGTGGATTTGACCAAGGTGGCGATTCGTGGCCGTTCTGCTACCAGCAACAGCGTGACACAGTACCTGCCTTGTACGCTGATCCTGAAGCAAGGCAAGCTGAGCGATGTGATCGATACCTTCGTCTGCCGTGAGGATGCTACTGTAATTCTGGGTTGTGACCAGAACACAGCGGTGGCAACTACCAAGAGCTTTAATCTGGATCTGAACGGTTATGACGCCATTGTCAATGTGGCAGATGGTGCAACATTGACTGCTTGGGATAGCCAAACCGATGATTACACCGTAGCGGATGATGCAGGCTATGGTAAGCTCACATCCACCGGTAACGTGGTTGCCAAGGAAGGCTACATTGTAGCAGAAAACGGCTTCCATAAGTTTGGCGGTCAGTACATCAGCTCGGTATCGCTTCGTCCTTCCAATGCCGGCATTTACTACACGGCGACCTTCCTTGCAGACGAGGTGCTGCTGGAAGCGTTGGAGACCGGTGTGGCGGTCAGCTTGGTTGACCTACCCGGCACAGATTTTGAAACCGACGAGGATACCCTTTACACCGTGGGTACTACCGGCGTTATGGTGGAAAACATTTTGACAGGTGACAGCGAGGACGCTGACCGTGCTATTATGGATATCTATGCCGTCAGCTACGTAAAGCTGTCCGACGGCACGGTGCTGGTCAGCGAAAACCAAGTGGCGTATAGCCTGTACGACATTTTGCGGATTCTGAAGGATCAGAATCCGGAAGTCTTCCAAAGCTTCTGCGCAACCCACAACATCGCAAACTGGTTCTAAACAAAAAGCCGGATTCGGGAATTCTCGAATCCGGCTTTGCTTATGCCTATCCTGTGAGAAAATTGTAAACTTTCTGCAATACCCTTGCAATTCGAGCCTTTTCCATATACAATAAAATATCAAGAAAGTAAAAGGAGGCCGCTTGGTTATGATCAGAACGCTTGCACGCAGTGTGCGGGAAAATGTTTGGGCGGCACTGCTGAGTCCCTTGTGTATGGTGGGCGAGGTGTATATGGAGGTTCGCATTCCTACCATCATCGCTACCATTGTGGATCAGGGCATTACCCCGGGTAATATGTCCGTGATCTGGCAACAGGGATTGATGCTGGTGCTGACCGCTTTGTGCAGCTTGTTGTTCGGTGTTGGCTCGGCTGTGTTTGCTGCCGGTGCTGCCACCGGTTTTTCCCGGAATCTGCGCCACGATATGTACTACCGTGTACAGAATTTCGATTTTGGAAACATTGATAAATTTTCCACATCCTCCATCATCACCCGTCTTACATCGGATGTGGCGAATATTCAGATGTGCTTCCAAATGATGATCCGTATGGCAGTGCGCTGTCCTATGATGGTGGTGCTTGCCAGCATCCGGGTGTTCCGTCTCAGCCCCAAGCTCTGCCTGGTGTATGTTATTACGCTGCCCCTTTTGGCAGTGGGTCTTTTTGTGCTGATCAGATTGGTCCATCCCATCTTTGAGCGTGTGTTCAAGACCTATGATGGACTGAACAATGTGGTGCAGGAAAATCTCCACGGTATGCGTGTGGTAAAGTCCTTTGTCCGGGAGGATAAGGAGACAGAGAAATTTACGAAAACCTCCGGAAAGATCTACAATGATTTTGTAAAAGCAGAGAGGATTATGGCCTTCAACAGTCCCTTGATGCAGTTGGCAGTGTATACAGCGATTATTGCCATCTCCTATTTGGGTGCTACTATGATCGTAAACTCCGGCAATACTACGTTTACCACCGGTAACTTGACATCTATGTTTACATATACCACCCAGATCCTGTCGGGTCTGATGATGCTGTCAATGGTGTTTGTAATGCTGACTATGAGCCGTGCTCCTATGCAGCGCTGCTGTGAACTGCTTACAGAAGAGCCTCAGCTCCACAACCCTGAAAATCCTGTAATGGAAGTGGCAGATGGCAGCATCGATTTTGAGGGTGTGTCCTTCCGTTACTCCGGCACAGCGGGTAAAAATGTGTTGGAAAATGTGGAGCTGCACATTCAGTCTGGTATGACTGTGGGTATTTTGGGTGGCACAGGCACATCCAAATCCACGCTGGTGCAGCTGATTCCCCGTTTGTATGATGTGACCGAGGGAAGTGTGAAGGTTGGCGGTATGGATGTCCGCGACTATGACATTAAGGCACTTCGTGACCAGGTGGCAATGGTGCTGCAAAAAAATGTGCTGTTCTCCGGCACGATTCGTGAAAATCTGCGTTGGGGAAATCCCAATGCTACAGATGAAGAGATGGAGCGTGCCTGCCGTCTTGCCTGTGCACACGATTTCATTACCTCCTTCCCCGATGGTTATGATACCCATATTGAGCAGGGCGGTAAGAATGTATCCGGTGGACAGAAGCAGCGACTTTGTATTGCCCGTGCACTTTTGAAAAAGCCCAAGATCTTGATTTTGGATGACTCCACCTCTGCGGTGGACACCCGTACAGATGCTTTGATCCGGGAGGCTTTTGCCAAGGAGATCCCCGGAACGACCAAGCTGATCATTGCACAGCGTGTGGCTTCCGTGCAGGAGGCAGATCTGATCCTGGTGTTGGACGGTGGCAAGGTGGTTGCCCAGGGAACCCACGAAGAATTGTTGCAGACGTCCGATATTTACCGCGAGGTTTACGAATCTCAAGTCAAGGGAGGTGAGGAATAATGCCTCCAATTCATATGAAGGGTGACGGCCGTAAGGCAAAAGATCCCAAAAAGACGCTGGGCAGACTTCTTGGCTATATGAAACCCTACCGGGGAAGATTGATCGGTATGGTGGTGTGTATTGTCCTTGCCACCGTAGCCAGTGTTGCCAGCAACAAATCTTTGAGCATTCTCATTGACAAGATCATTACCCCAATGCTGGGAACAGAAAGTCCGGATTTTGGCCCATTGATTGGTTTCCTTTGCATTATGGCAGCCATTTATCTGATAGGTCTGGTGGCAAACTTCCTCCAGCAGCGTTTAATGGTGCCTGTGGGACAGGGAATTCAGAAGACCATCCGCGACAAAATGTTTACCCATATGCAGCGGCTTCCTATTCGTTATTTTGATACCCATCCGGTGGGCGATGTAATGAGCCGCTACACCAGCGACATCGATACCCTGCGGCAGATGATTTCTCAGGCGATTCCTCAGTGCATTACCTCTGCCATTACCATTGTGGTGGTGTTTGTTACGATGCTGTTTACATCCCCCATCCTGACGGCTGTGGTAGTGGTTACGATAGCAGGCATTCTGTATATTACCAAGACGGTGGCAGGCAACTCCGCAAAGTTTTTCATCAACCAGCAAAAGGCACTGGGTGCGGTCAATGGCTATGTGGAGGAAATGGTAAACGGTCAGCGTGTGGTAAAGGTTTTTACCCACGAGGATACCTGCAAAAAGGAATTTGATGCTCTTAACGACGAGCTTCGGGGCAATGCTTTTAAAGCCGGAGCGTTTACCAATATGATGGGCCCGGTGAACAATAACCTTTCCTATATTCAGTACTCCATTTTGGCAATCATCGGCGCAGCGCTGGTCATATCCAGCGGAGAGACCTTGTTGACCACCGGTAATCTGGTCTCCTTCCTGCTGCTCTCCCGAACTTTTAACCAGCCCATCGGACAGGTGAGCAATCAGATCAATGCCATTGTTATGGCATTGGCAGGCGCAGAGCGCATTTTTGAACTGATGGATCAGGAGACAGAGCAGGATAACGGCTATGTCAGTCTGGTGAATGCAAAAATTGACGAAAATGGCAATGTGACAGAGACAACAGAGCGTACGGGTTATTGGGCGTGGAAGCATCCCCACAGTGACGGCACTCTGACCTATACGGAATTGAAGGGCGACATCACCATGGAGAGCGTAGACTTTGGCTATGTGCCGGAGAAAACGGTGCTTCACGATGTAACTTTGTATGCCCGTCCCGGTCAGAAGATCGCCTTTGTAGGTGCTACCGGTGCAGGCAAGACCACCATTACCAACTTGATCAATCGCTTTTACGACATTGCTGACGGAAAGATCCGTTATGACAATATCAATATCAATAAGATCAAAAAGCCGGATCTGCGCCGTTCTCTGGGTGTGGTTTTGCAGGACACAAACTTGTTCACCGGCACGGTAATGGACAACATTCGTTACGGCAAGCTGGATGCTACCGACGAAGAGTGTATCCAGGCAGCAAAGCTGGCAAATGCCCACGACTTTATCACCCGTCTGCCGGAAGGCTACGATACGATGCTCACCGGTAACGGTGCAAGACTTTCTCAAGGTCAGCGGCAGCTGATCGCTATTGCCCGGGCAGCGGTGGCGGATCCTCCGGTAATGATTTTGGATGAGGCTACCTCTTCCATTGACACCCGTACAGAAGCGCTTGTGCAAAAGGGTATGGATGCCTTGATGCACGGCAGAACGACGTTTGTGATCGCACATCGTCTTTCTACGGTGCGCAATTCTGATTGCATTATGGTGTTGGATCAAGGTCGGATCATTGAACGTGGTACCCACGAGGATCTGGTAGCACAAAAGGGTACTTACTACCGACTGTATACCGGTGCGTTTGAACTGGAATAAGGGGGAAGATTATGTTTTATAAAATGAATGTGGCCGGATTGGAACGGGCACTTCCCATTTGTAAGGTTACGGATTCTTTGTATATTGCAGGCTTCGTGATCTTTGGCGACCAGGAACTGACGGTCGCCTGCGCCCGGGAGCTTTTGAAGCGTGCACCGGAGTATGACTATATTATCACCGCTGAGGCAAAGGGAATCCCCCTTGCTCACGAAATGGCTCGACAGACCGGTGCGCAGAAGTATTTTCTGGCTAGAAAAGGCCCGAAGCTCTATATGTCCGGTGTGTTTGAATCTGCGGTAAAGTCCATTACCACAGCCAAGGAGCAGCGGCTTTATCTGGATACTGCCGATGCGGAGCTGATGAAGGGAAAGCGCATTCTGGTTGTGGATGATGTGATCTCCACCGGTGAGAGCTTGAAAGCCCTGGAAGCCTTGGTGGAAAAGGCTGGCGGTATCATTGCCGGTCGTATGGCAATTTTGGCCGAGGGCGATGCTGTGGCAAGAGAAGATATTATTTATCTGGAAGAACTGCCACTGTTCAATCCGGATGGAACTGTAAAGAAATAAGGGTAAAGACAAATATGTTACGACGGTGATAGCCGACGCTGGTTGCTGTCGTTGTGCGTAAAACCACCTATGCCGCTGTCTCACTTGAATGAGACAGCGGCTTTTTTTGTTTATAATATTTACAGAAAGGCGAAAGTTTGTTATAATAACGTTTAAACATCGAAACCTTAGGGGATGAATATTATGGAGTTTTCCAATACTTATGCAAAGATCAATCTGGATGCCATCCGGGAAAATTTTGCTCAGATCCGGCAACGGGCAAATGCGCCTGTTATGGCTGTTGTGAAAGCGGATGCCTACGGTCACGGGGCTGTTCGTGTGGCACGAGCACTGGAGCCGGATTGCGCCTTTTTTTGTGTCTCCTCCGTTGCGGAGGCAGTAGAACTGCGGCAGGCGGGTATTGTGAAGCCTGTGTTGATTTTGGGTCACGTGCACCCGACCACCTATCCGGCAGTGGTGCTCCACGATATTCGCATCCCGATTTTTAATTATGAGGATGCCTGTGCGCTCTCTGCTGAGGCATTGAAGCAGGATAAGACAGCTCGTTTCCATTTTGCGGTGGACACGGGTATGAGCCGCATTGGTTTTCAGGCAACAGCAGAATCCGCAGACCTGTGTGCGAAGATCGTTGCCCTTCCTGCTTTGAAGGCAGAGGGGCTTTTCAGCCATTTTGCCACTGCGGATGAAACAGATCTTTCCAAAACCAACCGGCAAGCAGAGCTTTTTGAAGCCTTTGACAAAATGTTGAAGGATAGAAATATACACATTTCTATTCGCCATTTGGATAATTCTGCAGGCATTATGAATTTCCGTTGCCACTATGAAATGGTTCGTGCCGGTATCGTTCTTTACGGTCTTTATCCCAGCGGTGAGGTGGACCCGACGCTTCTGAAGCTGAAGCCGGCAATGAGCTGGCACAGCCGTGTCAGTTACGTCAAGGTTCTGGAACCGGGCCGTGAGATCAGCTATGGCGGCACCTTTAAGGTGGACAAGCCCATCCGTGTGGCAACGGTGCCAGCCGGTTATGCGGATGGCTATCGAAGGAGCCTGTCCGGAAAGTTTTATGTGCTGATCCGGGGTAAAAAAGCACCGATTTTGGGTAGAGTCTGTATGGATCAAATGATGGTGGATGTTACAGACATCCCTGAAGTGACTGCCGGTGATGAAGTGGTGCTTTTGGGCACCAGTGGCAGCGAGACCATTTCTGCTGAGTGCATTGCCGCAGCAGCAAACAGCTTTAACTACGAGCAAGTGTGTGATTTGAGCCACCGTGTCAGCCGTATCTACTATTTGAACGGCAAAAAGGTGGATATGGTGAACTATCTTCTGAAGTAGTAGATTGGAGGAAGCATATGCAGGAGAAAACATCCCCTGTTATGGAAAAAGCGCAGGAAATATTGACGGAAGTGCGCAAAGCGGTGGTGGGTAAAGACCAGGTGCTGCTTTGGGTGCTGGCTGCTATTTTTGCCAGAGGTCATATTTTGCTGGAGGATATTCCCGGTGTGGGTAAGACCACGATGGCAGTGGCTTTTTCCCGTGCGCTGGGTCTGGGATATAACCGTGTGCAGTTTACACCGGATGTGCTGCCTTCCGATGTCACCGGTTATTGCGTTTTAAATCAAGCCACCGGTGAGATGGCTTATCGGGAAGGTGCGGTGCTTTGCAATTTGTTTTTGGCAGATGAGTTAAACCGTGCAACCTCCCGTACCCAGTCTGCCCTTTTGGAAGCAATGGAGGAAGGTCAGGTCACGGTGGATGGCGTCAGCCACAAGCTTCCCAGCCCCTTCACTGTCATTGCTACCCAAAATCCGGCAGGCGCAGCCGGTACACAGCTGCTGCCGGACAGCCAGATGGACCGTTTTACCGTCCGCCTGTCTTTGGGCTATCCCAGTCCTAAGGACGAGGTGTGTATGCTTTTGCAGAGGCAGGGCGGTGACCCTATGGCAGAGGTGTGTCCTGTGATCAGCAAAGAAACTCTGTTGGCAATGCAAAATATAGTTGCTGAAACCCACCTGTGTGAAGAGGTGGCGCAGTATGTGGTGGAGCTTGTGGATGCCACACGCCGTAGTGAGCTGCTGCTTCGGGGCGGCAGTCCCCGTGCCACCCTTGCGGTGACGGCTATGGCAAAGGCGGTTGCTTGTCTGCGTGGCAGAGATTATGTTGTGCCAAAGGATGTGCAGGAGGTCTTTTTTGTGACGGTTGCGCACCGCTTGCAGCTCTCTCCCAAGGCAGAGGCACAGGATATGGACATCCAGCAGGTGACCCAATCCATTTTGCGTGAGATCCGCGCCCCCAAATTGATTTGATATGTGGGGGCGGCGTGTTGCATATCTGTGCTTTCTCTTGGGAAGCGCAGTGTTTTACTGCTTCTACCGGGAATGGTTTTCTTGGTTCTTTATGGTGATTCTGTGGCTGCTGCCGCTATTTTCTTTGATACTCAGCCTTCCTGCTATGTTGTCGGTGAAGGCTACTTTGCGTTGTCCGGAAAAGGCACGGCAGGATATGCCGGTGCGTACGGCTTTGCAGCTGGACTGTAAAATGATGCCTACGCCACCTGTACGGTGTCAGCTGCGTGTAACCAATGCGCTGACAGGGGAGCGTTTTCTGGGTGCGCCCGGGGAGCGGATCCCTACGGAGCATTGCGGCTGCATTACCATCTCTTATCCCCGCTTGTATGTGTATGACTATTTGGGATTGTTCCGCAAACAGCTGAAAAAAGAAGAGAGCTGCAGTATCTATATCACACCGAAACCGGTAGCGGATACTACGCCCCTGCGGCTTGAGGGTAGTGGCGTCAGCTTGCTGAAGCCAAAACCGGGTGGCGGATTTTCTGAGATCCACGATCTGCGGTTGTACCGACCGGGTGATGAACTGCATCAGATCCATTGGAAAATGTCGGCAAAGGTGGGGAAACTAATCTACCGTGAGCCTATGGAGCCGGTGCAGAAGGGCTATGTGCTGAACATTGTCCTGAACGGAACACCGGTGGAACTGAATAATAAGCTGGGCAAGCTTCTCTGGACCAGTTATGCACTGTTAGAAAAAGGTTTGACGCATACGGTTCGGGCAATGACAGGAAAAGGACTTTTGCTATACGAAGTGGCGGACGAAGCTTCCTTGGAGCTGTGCCTGCACAGCCTTTTGTGCGGTCCACAGGCAGAAACCGGTGCGATGGTAGCGGCAGAGGATGCGCTTTGGCAGTGCCATATGGGAGGTGACAGCAATGAAGCATAAGCTGTTTACCTGCCTGTGGGCGGCAGTATTTTCTTTTGCGGTAAGCTTTGGTGCGGTGGCGTGTCTGGTAACAGCGTTCCAAATGGAAGTCAGCTTGGGTACATTGGCACTTTGGTGCGGCTTCGGTGCTGTGCTTTGCAGCGTTTGCTACAGCCTGCCTTTGGGACTGCTGCCGGTTTCCACAATGGCGTTGATCAGCGGCTTCCTGTGGGCGCAGGGAATGCTGCGTGTCAGTTGGGAATCCCTTCTGTATCGATTGAGTCGTCAGTATGACCGCGCTTACAATTGGGGCATCATAAAACTGAATTACCTTACAGCAGACGATATGGAGCTGCAGTTGTGGCTGGTGTTAGGCGTGTTGGGCGTATTGATCGCGATGTGCATCTCCTGGTCGGTGTGCCGTAAAAAAACCGCTGCCTTGGGATTGATTCCTGCCGGAATTTTGTTGTGTACCTGCTTTGTGGTGACGGATACCATTCCAAAGATGCCGTTGCTATACCTGTTTTTGTTGGGAACGATTCTGGTGCTGGTCACAGGCTTGGTGCGGCGGCAGGATGAAGCACAGGGCAATCGCCTGTGTGCGGTGCTGTTTGCACCGGTGGCGCTGATGCTGCTTGTGATGTTTGCAGCCATTCCTTCCGGAAATTACCAAGGCACAGAGCCACCCAGAAAGCTTGTGGATATGCTGATGAAAAATGAAGCCGTGGCGGCGTTTTTCGGAAAAGCTTCTGAGATGGGAACCACCGGCTCCAGTGTGGACAGCAGTTCTGTGAATTTAAAAACAGTGGGCGTGCGACTGGAATCCCAGGCGGAGATCATGCAGGTGTTGACGGATTACAGCGATACGCTCTACCTGCGAGGCAGGGCACTTGACAGCTATGACGGTACCCAGTGGGCAGACAGCGGCACAGTGCCGGAGGCGTTGTACTGGCCGGATGAGGATACGCTGTTGGACGGTGGTGAACTGATGATCACTACCCGCTATGCCCACAGAATGCTTTATATGCCCTACTATGTACAGAGTATGGATATAAGCAAGCTGGCAAGAGGCATTGAAAATGAAAAGAAATTGACTCAGTATACCTTCCACTGTGCCGCAGGGAAAGCCGAGGAAAACGGACAGACCGGGGAGGAGTACGACTTTACACCGTATCTGCATTTGAGTGACAGTGTCCGGAAATGGGCAGAGCCTATGGCAAAGGAAATCACCAAAGGGCAGACCACCATTTATGGTAAAGCGCAGGCGATTGCCGATTATGTACGGGCCAGTGCCAGATACAGCACAAACACCTATAGAATGCCTTCGGGCAGTAAAGATTTTGTGCGGTGGTTTTTGGAGGATAGTGATACTGGCTATTGCGTCCATTATGCCAGTGCCGCAACGGTACTGCTGCAG
Organism: Faecousia sp.; assembly: GCA_045651005.1. Lineage (GTDB taxonomy): Bacteria > Bacillota > Clostridia > Oscillospirales > Oscillospiraceae > Faecousia. Next base: position 42,377 of record JAZRRS010000025.1, on the reverse strand, counting down.
GCAGCAGGAATTCCTGCCCGATACGTCACAGGTTATTCTGTGGTGGCTAGGGCTGCTTATCCGTTGACTGTGCGGGCGAAGGATGCCCATGCTTGGGCAGAATATTGGTTGCCGGGATATGGTTGGACGGTGTTGGAGGCCACCGCGGCAGAGGAGGCACCGGAGGAGATCGTGGTGTCTACGGAAGGCAATACGCAGGAAATGACAGAGGCTGCCACCGAGCCGGAGTCGTTTGTGCCCACAGAGCCGAATAATGTAGAAAAAAACCAAAAAGCAAATAAAACAGGTTCCCTTGTGTGTATCCTTTTGATACTGGCAGGACTGACCGGATTGGTTGTAACCTGGCGGACGCTGCGGTTGTCAATGCGCAGAAAACGGCTTGCCGCAGGGGATACCAACACTCGGACACTGGCGTGTTGGAAAGAATTGGTCTGTTTGTCACGGCTTCTGAAGCAGATGCCAAGCAAAGAATTGTATCCCATTGCGGAAAAGGCAAAGTTTAGTTCCCACACCATAACGGAGGAGGAATTGAAAGTGTTGGAAGAGGCTGTCACAGAAAGCAGAAATGCATTGAAAAAGAAGTCGCTTTTCCATCAAATCTATTATTGCCTGATCCTTGCGGTATACTGAATCTGACCGGAAAGCAGATTTCACAAAATAGCGGACTGTTCCAATCAATATTTTTTACAGATTTGTGTGTCAGTTCCTGTATTTTTTTCTTGCACTGCGAAAAAAATGTATGTATAATGATGCTATATTTTAAGAAAAACGGAGGGAATTTATATGTCCTATGATGTTCGTCCCGAATCTATGGAGAGAATTACTAATTTCGAACTGGCAAATGCGTTTATTGAAGAGCAGGTTGCCGCAGTTCGCGCCCAGGTGGGCGACAAGAAGGTTTTGCTGGCATTGTCCGGCGGTGTGGACTCCTCTGTGGTGGCTGCGCTTTTGATCAAGGCCATTGGCAAGCAGCTGGTGTGTGTCCACGTGAATCACGGCTTGATGCGTAAGGGCGAGAGCGAGGACGTAATTAAGGTCTTCAAGGAAGGCCTGGATGCCAATCTTATCTATGTGGATGCTACCGATCGTTTCCTGGATCTGCTGGCAGGTGTCGCCGATCCGGAAAAGAAGCGTAAGATCATCGGCGGTGAGTTCATCAAGGTATTTGATGAAGAGGCAGCAAAGCTGGAGGGCATCTCCTTCCTGGCACAGGGTACGATTTACCCCGACATTTTGGAATCCATCAAGGCAAAGGAAAGCGGCAAGCCTGTGAAATCCCACCACAATGTGGGCGGTCTGCCTGATGAGATGGCTATGGAGCTGGTTGAGCCTGTGAAGCTGCTGTTCAAGGACGAGGTTCGTGTGGTTGGCGAAGCTTTGGGTCTGCCCCACGCTATGGTCTACCGCCAGCCGTTCCCCGGCCCCGGTCTGGGTGTCCGTTGCCTGGGTGCCATCACCCGTGACCGCCTCCACGCATTGCGTGAAGCAGATGCCATCCTCCGTGAGGAGTTTGACAAGTGCGGTCTTGCTGAAAAGGTTTGGCAGTACTTTGTGGCGATCCCTGATATTAAGAGCGTGGGCGTCCGCAATGAAGCTCGTTACGAAGGCTGGCCTGCCATTATCCGTGCTGTGAATACCACCGATGCTATGACTGCTACTGTGGAAGAGATTCCTTACCCTGTGCTGCATACCATCGTAAACCGTATCACTGCCGAGGTGGAAGGCATCAACCGTGTTCTGATGGACTTGACACCTAAGCCTGTCGGCACCATCGAGTGGGAATAACCCCGTGTGGCTGTTAGGTTCTTAAAATAGTTAGCAAAACACCGCAAATTGCGAATTTTATTGCGATTTGCGGTGTTTTTTGCTGCTAAATTTACAGTATTAATTTTAGCCGTTTTTCGTTTAACCAACTTTTGACTAACAGTTTCCCTCTTGTTTTATTATTCTTGACATTCTTATACTTTAAATGGTAAAATCACTATAGAATAACCACTGGCGTACAATGCCTGAAAACTCTTGGAATTAGGGATTCCGGGCAATTCTACAAAGGAGGGGACAAAATGCAAAAGCATATCAAAACGTTGTTTACCATGGTGCTGGCTTTTGCCATCATTTTGAGCATGGCAACCGGAGTATTGGCCACAGAACAGGAACATGTCCATAACTGGGTGCTCCAGGGAGGCGGTCCGCGAGGCCATAGCTTTAGATGTGACGGTTGTGGTCAATACAAGTCCGAAGATCATACTGTTGACAGCTCGGGAAACTGCACCGTTTGTTCTTATCATATCCATATCTGGCAGCGTGCGTGGTCTGACGACCAATTTCACTGTATGGTCTGTAGTGGTTGTCAAGAAAAGAAAACTGTAACCCATAGTAAAGACAGCGCAGGAGTCTGTACAATCTGCGGACATACACCCCATGAACACATTTGGCAGTATACGCAAGGAAAAAACTACGACTACAACCACGGTCTGCACTGTACACAATGTGCGGCAACCAGTATCGAAGATCACATTTACGGAAATGACGGAAAATGTACGGTTTGTGGCAATTCTCGTCCCCATGAGCATCAGTGGAAATGGGACGGAAACAAATCGAATTATTTATGGGACCATTTTTTGGTCTGTTCCTGCGGTGCAAAAACGTCGGAACCTCATCAACTTTATGCGTGGGATGGCAAAGCAGGATCTAACCTCGGGCATAGTGAGCTTTGCGGTATCTGCGGATTTGCCTTGATCTTCAAACATGTGTACAATTCTGCATATTTTAATGGGGAGCGTTGTACGGTATGTGGGTATCCGGATCAGGGTGCTGCGGGGCCGGAAATTGAACCTAACAAAACCAATCCTGCAGAAACAAGACCTGCTGAGACAAAACCGAAGGAAACCAACCCCGTAGAAACAGGACCTGCTGAGATCCAGCCGAAGGAAACAGAACCGTCCGAAACGAAGCCAGAAGAAACGAAGCCTGCTGAAATAGAACCAGAGGAAACCGTGCCCCCAAAAGCAGCAAAAGAGGGTTTGCAGCGCAGTAGTTCCGTGTGGATATGGGTTGCAACTATCCTTGTTGTTGTCGGTGGTCTAGGCACTGTAGTGTTCTTTTTGAAAAAGAAATCATCCTAAGATAAAGCACGTAAAATTTGAACTGTAATTTCACGAAACTGTGACCAACTTTTGACCAACAAACCTTAAGTAAAACAAAATAACCGGTATAATAGTACTACATTTTGAATGCTATTATATCAGCAACCACTACATATCCACGAAACCAAAAACATCTCATCGAGTGGGAATAATACCAAAAACGCTGAAAACCCGCATAAACACTGGGTTTTTGAGGATAAAAAGCCTCGTGACAACGTTTTGACAACAATTTCAGATTATTCATAAATAAAGAGCTAACAGATTTTTGTTACAAAGTCTGTTAGCTCTTTTTGTTTTATTCTTCGGTTGGCTTTTCTTTTTCTCTTTTTTCTTTACGAGTAGCAAGCCTGAGTATATTGGACTCCATTTTCTTCCCAACTGTTGCTTGCTTTCGATTTAAACAGTTGCGGCAGGTTTCCAGCTCGTGACCCTGGATGTAATCCAGGTGACGGTGTTTTCGCTCCAAACACCACTTTAAACAGAATTTTGCTTGCTTTTTAACGGTTTATAGACTATAATAAACAAGTGTAAAACGCTATGATTTCCATATGATGCAAATTATGCGATTGAGTAGTATTCTTGGTCGGCAGGTAATGGTAATCGGACTGTTTAAACACAGCCAAGGGTGGTATATACGAAAATAAAAAGCATTAAAATCGAAAAGTAAAATGATGAAAATATCAATGCAATAAATAATTCTTTGTGAGGCATAAAAGATGTACGCAAAATTTTTTAAGAGATTTTTGGATATTGTTCTTACATTAACTGCTTTGGTGGTTTTTTGGTGGGTTTTTGCAATATTGGCTCTAATCGTAAGAATTAAAATGGGTAGTCCTATCCTTTTTAAGTCTGAGCGAATGGGAAAAGACGAAAAACCGATTTATGTTTATAAATTCCGTTCTATGACTAATGACACGGATGAAAACGGAGTTCTTCTACCGGGACCACAGAGACTTACTAAATTTGGCAGGTTGTTGAGGAGTACCTCCTTGGATGAAATCCCATCCATCATCAATATTTTGAAGGGTGATATGAGTATTGTGGGTCCAAGACCCTTACTTATGAAATATCAACCGTATTATTATGAGCACGAACGCATTAGACATTCAGTAAGACCGGGACTTACTGGATGGGCTCAGGTTAACGGTCGTAATGCTGTTTCGTGGGAGCAAAAATTCGAACTGGATACATATTATGTAAACAATCTCTCTATTATGTTAGACATAAAGACCTTGTTTTTGACTGTATATAAAGTTTTCAAACGTTCTGATATTATACAGGATGATCAGGAAACGGCTAGTTTATATGTTGTAAGAGCGCATATGATTGAACACCAAAAAGAAAAAACGGATAATTACTATCAAGAGGTGTAAAATGAAAACTTTGCGAGATAAGAAGTTGTTGGTTGTCAGTAGTGACAGTAGCGATTTGGAATTTATTAAAGCCGCCAAAGAGATGGGGGTGTATGTTGTTTGCTGTGATCGATATACCGATTGGAACAAGAGTCCCTCGAAATTCTTTGCGGACGATGCATGGGATCTTGATTATTCAAAGACCGAAGCCGTTGTTGAAAAATGTCTCAGCGAGAAAATTGATGGGGTTATAGCAGGTTACGGCGAAGACAGAGTTTTAGCGGCCTGCAGAATTTCAAAGGCGATAGGCTCTCCTTTTTATGCTACGGAAGAACAAATTCAATTTACTCGTAACAAAAAACTATTTAAGAAGGAATGTGTACGTTGCGGCTTAAAAGTTCCTCAGGACTTCTGTGTTAGTATTCCTATGTCTGAAGAAGAGCTTACAGCTGTAAAATATCCTGTTATTGTAAAACCCGCAGACAATGGCGGTCGAAAAGGTATATCAGTTTGCAATTCTAAAACGGAATTGCTTGAGGCAATTCGAATTGCCGAAGAATATTCTTTAACCGGGGAGGTTGTTGTTGAAGAATATTTGATTGGCAGTGAATTGTGCGCCGTATATACAATTTCAGACGGTAATATTAGTCTATCCTGCCTTAATGACAAATATGTTTCGCAAGACGGTAGCGAAATGGCGCAGCTGTGCGATTTTGTAGTAACACCTTCGAAATACTATGAAAAATACTTGAAAGAAGTTGACGCTAGCGTTAAAACGCTTTTAAGGCGAATCGGCGCAAAGAATGGTGTGGCTAATTTCCAGTTTATAGCGGCTGCAGATGGCATTACTGCTTTTGAGATGGGATATCGTATAAACGGAAACAACGACTATAAGGTTGCAGAAAAATATAACAATATCAATTTTATGAAGATGTTGATTTCGTACAGCTTAACAGGCGATATGGGAGATTCCATCGAAAAGGATAATGCCGCTTTTAGTGAGTATTACTGTACTTACGTCGTGCACTTAAAGCCCGGCACTGTGGGAACTGTGAATTATGGCAAGTTATATGAACACAAAAAAATGGAGGATATCTCTATTTGGAGAAAAGAAGGAGATACGGTACTTTCAACCGGAACAAATGCTCACAAATCCGGAATGATAAAGTTTACCGCTTCTGATTATCAAGAGATTCTTGACACTATCGATTTTATTAGATCTAATCTTGTGATTAAAGATGAAGACGGGCAAGATATGTGTATGTACAGATTAGACACCAGTCGCTTAGTGCGTGTGTAATTGAGAGGATATTATTTGTATGATGAGAGAAATCGGCAGTGAATTCTGGGATGTGCCTCAAGCAGAAGAATGCAACGGAATATTCCCGGAATCCACGCAGTGGTTTCTTTCCGGAAGATTTGCGCTTACCTCTATCATTAAAGATATACAAACAAAACACAAAGTATCCTCTGTTTATATGCCGTCTTGGTGCTGTGACAGCATGATTCATCCTTTCCTCAAAGCGGGGATGGAGGTGCGGTTTTATCCTGTCTATATAGAAAATGGGTCATTAAGGCAGAATGTTGGGGATATCAGAGAAGAAGAAATTTTGTTTCTGATGGATTACTTTGGGTATCATACGGAAGAAAACATATGCAAATCAAATACTGTGGTTATCCGCGATTTGACACACTCGGTTTTCTCCGGCGTGCACTGTGATGCTGACTATTATTTTGGAAGCCTGCGCAAATGGGCTGGATTTTATACTGGCGGCTTCGCGATTGGTGGCTCAGAAGAAAAGTTATCGTCTGATGATGCCTATGTTTACTTGCGCAGATCCGCTATGCTCGCTAAGCGTTCCTATATTAACGGCTTTTCGGACAACAAGGATTATTTAAACCTTTTTCGTATGGCAGAGGAGCGACTGGAATGCTGTGCTCCAGCTGGTGCAGCACCGGAAGATATAAGCTCGGCACAACATATGAATGTGTCATTTATACGAGACCAACGGAGAAAAAATGCTGCCATACTGATGGACGCATTTTCAGATTGGACAATTTTTCCTGCGCTAAACGAAAAAGATTGCCCATTGTTTGTGCCGATTATGGTGCCGGAAGGAAAACGAAACGAACTGCGAAGCTATTTGATTCAAAAAAAGATTTATTGTCCGGTGCATTGGCCGTGTACGAATCTACATAAATTGGATAACCAAACTGCGCATATATACGAGAATGAATTAAGCCTTATCTGTGACCAGCGGTACAACGAGCTGGATATGGAACGAATCGTGGATGTGATTCGCTCGTTCTGAAAGGAAATAGCTATGTTATCTGTTTACACTCTTGAACAATCAGAAAAATGGGATGCGATAGTCCGGTCTTTTGTTGATTATGACACATATTGGCTCAGTGGCTATGTGAAGGCGTTTGAAATACATGGGGACGGGACGCCGATGCTTTTTCATTTTGATAACGGAGAAGTGAGGGGCATCAACGTTGTTATGAAGCGTGATGTTGCAAAGTGTAAGTATTTTGACGGGCTGCTTCCTGAAAATACTTGTTTTGATTTTGCAACGCCGTATGGTTATGGCGGCTGGTTGGTTGAGGGTGAAAAAACAGACGCACTTTTTGCAACATATGAGAATTGGTGCTTGGAGCATAATGTTGTTTCCGAATTTGTCAGATTTCATCCGGAATTAAAGAATCACCGCTTCTCGGAGTCTGCCTTCAACGTTATTCCGCTTGGACATACCATTACAATGGACATTTCTTCTCCTGAAATAATATGGGCAAACCTTACAAGTAAAAACAGAAATATGATTCGAAAGGCAGAAAAAAACGGTATCCGTATATATAATGGTCGCAATCGTGGTATTTACGAGGTGTTCCGTAAAATATATAACGGGACGATGGATAAGGATAATGCCGACAGTTATTATTATTTCGGAGAGGAATTTTACGAGAGCATTTTAAACGACCTTCCGCACAATGCACAGATTTTTTACGCAGAATATAACGGAGAGATTATTGCCGCGTCCATTATGCTTGCTGCAAACGGAAAAATGAATTATCATTTGTCTGGCTCTTTGCGAGAATATGCGAATTTGGCACCGACAAACCTGCTTTTATACCATGCAGCCCTTTGGGGTTGTGCCAACAATTACAAAACGCTGTACTTAGGTGGCGGAGTGGGAAGCGGAGAAGATAGCTTGTTTAAGTTTAAGCGTGCATTTTACCGCGGAGAGGACTTACGTAGATTTTATATTGGAAAGAAGATACTGATTCCGGAACGGTATAATGAATTACTTGCCCTAAGACGAGATTTACCTGAAACAGAGTATTTCCCTAAATATCGTGCGTAAGGGTTTTATGACAAAGAATTATGAATAATACCAGTCGGTGGAATAATGAGATTCAATAGCATATTGAAAGCGCGGTTATATTTTTGCGGCAGAAAACCATTATAATGCCCGTCGGCACCATCGAGTGGGAATGAGCCTAAGTGGCTGTGTGGTTCTTTGAATAGTTAGAAAAAACACCGTATTTTGCGAGTAAAAACGCAAAATACGGTGTTTTTTTGTTATTGTTTTACACAATTCAAAAACTGTCATTTTGAATTTGACCAACTTTTGACCAACAGTTTCCCACTTAGGTTTTTCTATATATACTTGCAAAGATTTATTTTAAGTGGTAATATTGTTGTGAAGATACATTTTCTGCAAAACCCATCGGCTCATAACTTTATTTATGGAGGTGTTTTATAATGAGCAATATCTGTCATTCTATCCTGGAAAAGCTCACCGCACTCAATATAGATATCTATCATTACGAGGATATTGTCCGCTGTTATGCTCTGGCGAAGCTCAATATAGAGCACTCCAGAAAGCCTGATTACACAGATGGGATTCATTCGGCAGAATTTGGCGCAGAGGTTTCCCGGTATCAGCTGCTGCCCCCTGATGGGAAACCCTACTATGACAGTGCCGCTTTTTTCGCACTTTGCAGTGAGTTTGTCTCGGCAGGTATGGATAAGGATTGCCGGCTGTTTTTTGAAGGCTTCGCACCATTCCTGGTTGCTGACTGGGATCGGCTTGTGTCTATATTCCCCAAAGGACATCACGAAAGATTAGCCTATGCTCTTTATCTGATCCTTAAGTCCACAAAAGCGTCTCAGCTGCCAGTTGCAGAAATTGATAAATCTACGATGGAAAGCTTCTATGAGGAAAACAAGGAGCTCTATAATTCCTTTGAAATCTCCAAGGAAACTTTCACCGAGTGCTGGCAAGCAGTGTATCACGTCCTTATGCCTGCTCTGCAAGGAACCGTAAGTTCCAATTTGGTGAATACCATTCGGTTCTACCGCCAGCACAAGGTTTCCGGTCTTAAGCTCCTTGCGAACTACTGCCAATTTAACCAGCATAGAACACTGCTCGATGAAGCGTTTAACCCCTGGCTGGAATTCCAGCTAGCGGTTAAAGGAAAGCAGAATTCTGTGGGCGGCATCGGCATTACCGAAACAGCATTCGACCGAATTGAAAACATCAAGAACGAGAGACCCAGCGATGTGATCCGCGCAGCGCTCTACCCCTTCCCGAAACTATTTGGAAAGAGATCTGATTTTAATGTCAGAAGCAAATACGATGGCAGATTCGAATGCTCCTTTTTCCTGCGGCAGTTTGAGCTATTGGCCCGGAATGCGTCTCAGATTCTAATTGTGAATCCGGGACCCGACTTTCTTCTTGCGTGGTCTGAAAAGATTGAGAAGTATAGATGTAAATGCTACGTTGCTGTGCCGAATATCTATGTAGCTTCCGCCTATCGAATGGAATTCAAGGGTCTTCAATTCTGTATTTTTTCTGATGTTGCAAAACATGTAAAAAGGTTTGATCTGATCGCCATCGTATCTCCATTCACAGAGGAAGAATTCAACATTGGCACAATGCTTTCTGCCGGAAACGATCAGGCAAATTTCATTGCATTGCTTCCTCAGACCTTTATATCTGCATCTGATAATAACATTTGTACGCTCCTACGGGATCAGGGTTTTCTCCCCGGAAAGATCATTGCAATTGCATCCAATGCCACGGTCACCCAGCCCAGAAAGAAAATGCTTTTGTTCGCAGGTCGCAGCATCGATCCCAATACACCGATCCCTGTGTTCTTTACCCAGTGCGACAAGGACGGGACCAAACTTATCGTTGAAAAAGAATATATCCAGGCAACCCAGCAACAGCTAAAAAAGCCAACAACTCTCGTGAAACTTCGGGAAGCATTTGAAAAAGCAAAAACTGATCCGGACTCTGTTAAGCACCGTAAGCGTCCATCTGTCTATCATTTCTCCAACGAGATCTCGCTGTACTATACTGTGCACCGGGACAGGTATGGCGTTTATGTTGGCGAGGCCTACTACAGAGGGAAAACGGCATCCCAAAATAAGAAGGATGGACGAATCTGGAATTCTCCCACAACACAGAAGGGTCTGCGCTGTAAGGATCCGGAATCCGTAATTGATAAGATGGAGACCATAACCTATTCGGATGCCATTTGCCCGTACGTCGTAGGAGATATGCTGGATCATTACGGTGAGCACATCGGCGCGTGTTCTCTCAAGACCATCTGGTTTTGCTGCCGCAGCCGCTTGCTGGCACGGCGGGATTACCGTGACGAAATTGCCCGGAATGTCCTGTTTTGTTCCGGCAACAACCCGCTGTCTGCGCTTTGCCCAGTGGGTGCCAACGATGACGATTACCGCAACGCAATGCAATCCGTCATCCCGGAAGACAGCCTCGCGGTTGTTAAGTACTGGCAGCAGTTAAACATCATTATGAAGACTGCTGAGGAATGTGGTTTTATCCCCACGAATCCGATTCCTGCGCTCCTGCCGGAAATCAGCAATCGGGCATCCAAAGAGCTGCGCAATTTGCGAAATATGCTGACGAAAAAGACCTTCACCTTTGAGGAGGAGACCCGCATCCTTGCCTATGTTCGCGAAGAAGGCAAATCGGATTTTGGCCCAAGAAAGGCCTTGCGGTTCGAGGAAGACAGCACATTGCTGCTTGGTCCGATTCAGCTGTTTACCGGCATGAGCACCCGGGAAGCCTGTGCACTGACCTGGGATGATTTTGAGACCATTCCCGGATTGAAGGTATACCGCTTTTTGGTGTACAAGTTCCTTTCGGACGAAGGCACAGTGACCTATCACGCAGACGGCACTGCCTGCAGAAAAGTCCCGGTAGCACCGCTTCTGGCAGATATGCTGAATAGCCGAAGAACCTATCTGCAGGCTGTGTGCGGCTTTACGGAAGCAGAACTGCAGCATTTGCCGGTCATAATGCCCGACAACAAAAAGACTCTTGCGGCGCTTTCCAAGCCATCCTTTTGCAAGTATGATGTGGCCATTCGGGTTTGTCGCTCTTTGATTGAAAAGGCAAATATTCCCACACAGGAGCTTGTCTTGCCCGGTGACGGAGAGGCGCTCGTTGTAGACATGAACAAGTATCAGGGCGATATTTTCTACAGCAATTTTAAGCACCGGGCTAACCACACCTGCTCCTTTAACCGGGGAGAATTGTCCTATGTTGTGGGCAACAAGGCTCCGGATACCTTTTCTCAGCATTACTGTGACTACACAAACGATTTGGTCCAGTACGGGATGGTGCAAAAGCTGAACCGGTGGACGCATATGCACGAGACCGGTGCGCGTAATGCCGCACAAAGCACATCCGAGATTTCAACGTTTACCCGCAATACCACCGTTCATTCAGATCGTAAAAAGAATCATTATAATGCTGTTTCAATCACCCTCTCCTCAACCCAGGAGGTGCCCGGAAGCTATATTGATGTTTTGGTCGAATGCGATCACGGCGTAACCGGCAGCATTACCGTATATGGCACGGTTGGAAAGGAGGATGTCTTATGACAGAGTGGAAATGTTTCGTTGGTGAAGAACACACCTTTTACGGAATCTATCACGATTACTATGAGGATTTCGAGGAGCACTGGAAGGCAGATTCCACCCAAAGAAGCAACCACCTGCGGTATTGCAACCAAATCATCCCACTGCTTCACCGGCACGATGAAACCCCAATAAGCGCCTATACCCAGGAAGATTACGATGCGGTCATCCGAGCTTTAATCAAGCGGGGACAGGATACAAAGGGCAAACAATATATGCCCTATAAGGAAAGCACTCTGCAGGATTTTCGTCGTTTGATATACTACGTTGTGGAAACAGCTGCCAGACACGGCGAATGTGATAATGTTCTTTGGGAAAGCGACCTAAACCCCGAAGCCACAACGGGAAGTGAGGAAACAAAAGCCAATCAGGCGCTGCTCAGTAAATCACTGACCATCCCGCAAGAGCAGGCAGTGGCCAAAGCACTTCTTTCCGATTCACTGCAGTCCGGTCAGAACATGGGTTTGCTCTTGATGTATTCCCTGGGTCTGCGCAATGCAGAAGCCTGCGCGGTGGATTACGGCGATATCAAGCCAATGCAAACCCATCCTGATTGCCCGGTAATATGGATCTACAAAACCACTGGTTATGACACCAGTGCCGGTAAGCTGGGCGGAAAAACCAGGAATGCAGATCGCATTATCCCGGTGCCTGATAAAGTTGCTGCGCTGATCGATGAGCGGCGTCAGCATATAGAGTCGCAGCACAACAAGTCGATCAACGATTATCCCATTGTGTGCAACAATGACCGATGGGATGTTCGGTGCTCTGCCCGTGAATTAACGAATGCTGCCCGCGTCCTGTTCCAAAGCATCAAAATTAAGGCTATTCAGATGGCATCCATCAATGAGGATCTTCAAGAGGACCCCATATCCAATAAAGACGGCTTGCCTTTTGAGGATCGGAAAGATCCCACGGCATATCTGTTTCGCCGTAATTTTGGTACGCATTTACACATTCTCGGTTTGAGCGAACCGGAAATTGAATATGTGATCGGTCACGATATTGATGACCCTTACGAAACCCGGAACGAATTTGTGAACGAAGAGAAGCTGTTTGCCATTAAGCAGAAAATGGACCGCAGACCTTTGGTCAACAGTGATCTTTCTGAGATTGAACGCATCGATGCGGGAGTGCGGCTGCAGCTGCAGCATACCGCCTGTGTGCAAATACCGGTGGATTCCGCAGAAACTGAGATGCACATTATCGCTAACGAACCTACAGACAATATTCGTGTCTCCCTTTCTGTCCGTCCACAAAATATGCGCATCAACTTAAATTGCCGCCGTTACAAGGTGAAGGAAACTGAGTACGATCGCTCTGTGGATACGCAGCAGCAATACCGCAAGGTGTATTGCGTTAGTGAATTGAGCAGCGAGTGTCGAATATCGAGGTCTTAATCCGATTGAGTCGGTGCAAACCTTTTCAAATTGCAACATATTAGCATAAAGAATGCCCGAAAGTTGCCTTGCGGTAGCTTTCGGGCATTGTACTCTTTAGAGGTAGCAACACGGTTAATGTAAATATTCAAAGAGGATCATTATAGCAGTCATTTATCACCCACAGCAACGCAATCATGGATCAAGAAAACATGTTACATTTTCTTCAACAATTTTGATGTCGTACGTAGCGCCTCAAAATATGTTGCTTTTTTCAAATTGCTTTTATATAGGTCTTCATCGCTTAAGCTGCCAGTGATTATAATCTGTCCACAGCATTCATTGTCTATCGTCTGCAAATATTTATCAAATCGATAATTGTCCAAATCTTTGTCTTTAGGAGAATCCAACAAAAGGATTCCCAAATGACTGCTTTCTATTTTGGAATCTATCGATTCATTCAATAGCGCGAGCACATATGCAAGACGAATAGCTACTTTTAAACTAGCAGAAGAAACAGAACTTATCTTAGTATTATCAATTATAGGCATATAGTTTTCATCTAATTCGCAGCTAACCACTTCATCAAACATAGCATTTAGATACTTTCTGAAATTCTTGATAAACTGTGAATAGTGTTGCATTGAGAGAGCAGCTTGAGTATCAGCCTTTAAAAGCTCATCTCTTAATGCTGTCAATTTTGCGCTGTTATCTTTTCGTTGTGATTTAAGTTTCTCCAGCTCTTTCGACACAGACAGATATCTCTTCAGAACATGTTCCCTTTGGAGTAGGTACTCCAATCGTTTTTTAATCTCCGCAATTGCTTGATAGACGAGATCGTTTTCTTCTTCTCTTTTTTCAAACTCCTGAATTTGGGCTTCTCTTATTTCACGTTGAATATTGTCAATTTTTCCTTTTACAGCAGCTATCTCATTATGTTTTACCTGCTTGATCTCTTGAGCCTCTAGAATTGAATCTGCAATTGTTTTCTTAAGTGTTGCGCTATTAATAATTTGTTCCTCAATAGTTTTCTTATGGCAATTTTCACACAGCCCCCTATTTACTACCTCTTCAGACAGTGGGGACAAGCAATTAGGGCAGAACAGTATGGGCATCTCTTCAAGGATATCCTTTGCTGCCACCTTGTATTTGAGCAATACCAAATCATTGTTAAGAGATTCAATAACCTCATCAATATCTTTAATCTCCAGGGTAAGAACCCGTAACTGATCATAGAGACCATTTAATTTATGCTGTAGACTTATGCGCAATTCCGTGCTTTGTGTGTCATTGACAGCTTTAACTGCAGCAATCTTTTTGTATTCTTGCTGCGATAAAGTTTTCTTCTCTGCGGAAATATCATCTAATTCTTGTCGTACTTTTCTAGGATTGATTTCGTGTTCACTCTGAATTTCGCTTTGTTCTTCCGTAAGAAAAGAAATTCTATCAGACATTTCTGTTTGCGATCTAGTTAAAGTCTGGATTTCTAATCTAATTCTTTGCAGTTCAGAATTATCCTTGCCCAGCAGCTTCTCAATGATTGTTTTCTTTATAATCGGCTGGCTTGTGAAATAGTCTCTCCCCATATCCAGATCAGAAAGAACACTCTGTGCCTGCGTATCTTGATCTACATAAACTGCTCTTAAGAGAAAATAGAATCGAAAAGTTGCAGTTTTGTCTTTTGAATATGTAATTTTATCACATGTATACCCTTCGTTATCTAGTAAATAGTCAGAAAACTCTTGCACAGACAATGCATTGATCTCATCGTTGACGAGATCCTCATTTTCCTTAATCGGAGTGATGACAATGGCATCAGAAGAAGGCAATTTGCGAAGAATTCGTACCTTTTTCCCACTTTTAAACTCAACATCAAGTGACACACTATCGCACCAGTTCATTTTGTTTATCTCATCGATGAATGTCTTGATTGGTGCTCCCAAACAATAGAGAATCAATTTTAAAAACGTTGACTTACCCGAGTTATTGTCACCCAATATAACATTTCTTTCAGTAAAGTCGTAATGGCATCCGTATTCGCCCTTTACATTAAGACTTATTAGCTTCATGTTTTACCTCCTCAAACTTTGCATAAGTCTCAAGTCCAAGCTGAGTAATAAAAATATCGTATCTAAAATCGTTGATTTTTCTTCTCTCAATCAATCCACGAGACAGAAGATAAACCACCGCTCTGTCGAGAGCTTCAATCATTTCTTGATTACTACTTGGGGAGATTAGCTTTACCAACTTAATCTTATCATAGGTCAAACCGCGTATCTGATTGCGGCTGGCTTTTTCTAGCAACTTCATGCAAATATAATAGTGGTCATATTCCGGAAATTCAGTATTAAACCATTCATCGGTTCTATTAACTATCAGCTTCATCTTCTACCTCTTCCCCGTATTTCCATCTCATTGCACAATTCGACGTTGCTATGTACAACAACCCCATTACGAATCTAATATCCACACACTGTTTATCTCGATGTCGCTCCACAATACTTTGCATTTCCTGATTAATTTCGGGTAAATCAAATTTTAGTAAATCACCTTCATTTTTATTCATATAGTATTTGCTCAATATTACCGTTTTAATTTCTTCATATAATTGGTTCAGGAAAATACGACCTGCGGCAGTAGTTTTTAGTGTCTTGATAACTCTTAAGGCATATATTTTTGCACTCTTTGCATTAATGATAGATACATTATCAAACTCTCCTGACTTCATTTTCCTAGTTAGGACAGTTGATTCGGAATCTACATTTATTTCGAGTTCGCCACTCAACTCATCTTCTACAGCAATCTCAAAAATATCAAAACTTACCTTTCCTTCGGACGTGATACCTTTCTCAGATTTCTTTTCAGCAACTTCCTTCCATGAACGAAGTAATTCAACTGTGTACTTTTCTTCGTCAGTATCAATAAGCTTTGAACAAGACTGGCACAGCCATATACCATTCGAGATGTCGCTTCGCTCTGCACTTGTCATATTGGGGTCATATCTTTTCCCACCAGGAGCTGCAGCCTTAATATGTGCAGCAACTCCAATACTAGTTGATTTATTCTTATTTGAATTGGGGCCAACAGTCATTTTTTCGCATTCTGGGTTGGAACACATATATGTGACTCGCTTTGCCATCGTTTCAATAGTGGCCGAACTAAAATCATCCCTACTTTTGTTTGCCATTCATCCCATCTCTTTTCCGCATTGTCTCTAGTTTTTCTATGCACATTATTGTTTTCTTTTCAGCAAATCTCTTTGACTGCTTTATATTCAGCGCAGTTACTGCATGCATTCTAGGAATAATCTATACGCCCAATGACCGCCGATGCGGCATTTTGTCAATTTCCCTTGTGTCACCAAATCCGCAAGGATTCGATTTGCCGTTGCAGCAGATACATTGCAAAGAGAACGAACATCTGCATTCATAATAAACTCGTGTGTTTCCAAAAATTTTTCGATCCGCTGCCAACGAAGGGTTGCCTTATCCCTTGCGTCATCGCTCATCGCATCACTCGTTTTGATAACATCAATGAGGGATGCCTTGATAATGGAAAGCATAAACTCGATGAAAACTGTTGAACTACCAGCGGCATTGGATGCGTTGATGGCATCATAATAGGCTTGCTGATTAGCATGGATCATTGACTCCACCGGCAACCAGGCAAAGACAGGATTCCACTTGCTCAGCAGCAGCGTGTGCCACAAACGACCGATACGACCGTTGCCGTCCGCAAAGGGATGGATTTGTTCCAGTTCATAGTGGAACACACAACTGCGGATCAGCATATGCAATTCGCTGTTCATCGTCCATTCCAGCAGATCCTTGGTCAGACCAGGAACGTAATCAGGTAGCGTGCCAAAGTGCAAAATATTACCCTGTTGGTCAACAACTGCCACCGGACGACTGCGGAAATAACCGGATTCCTCTACCAGTCCCCGGGTCATAATACCGTGGGCAGCTAATAGATCATCCATATTGTAGGGATCCAGCTCATCCAACCGCTCATATATTTCGTATGCATTCTTCACTTCCGCAATATCCTTGGGCGGTGCCAAGACATGCTTGCCATTTATGACCGCAGTTACCTGCTCTAAGGACAAAGTGTTCTGCTCAATAGCAAGGGAGCCATGGATCGTGCGAATTCGATTGGCACGCCGAAGAGTAGGGCTTGCTGACAACTGGTGAATTGATGTCAATTTCCCCACAAGTTCTGCAATTTCTGCCACCAGATCAATTATGGTATTGGTAATCGCAAAGGGAGGATTTTTCATAACACATCTCCAAATAGTAGTTTTTTATATTATACCGTTCTTTTCTGAAAAATGCAATACATCGCTCATTTCATCAATCACATTAACCATAAGGAACTTTAGCTTTAATATCAAAGTCAGCCTACTATGCACACATCACCCATAACAAGAAAAGGCAGCCGAGTGCAAATCACTCGGCTGCCTGCGTTGTAAAACCGTTATGCTTTCTTTTTGTGCTGCGGAATCGGATAAATCTGATTCTTGGAATAGAAGGGAGAACTCTGCACGCCGTAAACATTCTCACCGGGTTTTACAAATATTGCATATTCCTCTTCGTCCAGCTCCGCCCAGTCACCGGCCACCAACACCATATCATACTTGGAGGTGGTGCGACTTGTGCCGCTGCTTTCCGTATTGCGGACAAACAGCTTTTTGCAAGCCTTATTGTATTCTTTGCGTTCATGGAACTCAAGCACGAAATACTTCTTTTTATACTCTTTGCTTCCGCGAATGCTGCTAAAGGACGCAAACAGAATGGCATTGGCTCTGTTGACGGGCCACAGCGGACGCACCGCAAGCACACGCTCTCCCAAGTCCTTATGACGGGCAAAGAACCTGTCAAAATCCTTATACCACAGGAAAATGTCCGATCTCAAAGAAGAGCCAATGCGTTCAGATGACCCAAGCTTGTATATGCTGGCCTTCCAGAGCTGACTAAGTGTTCTGCAGGGAAGGATTGCAGGACCGGAGGCAGTTTTGTTTTCATCATCGTCACCGTCACCGTCACCCGTACCGCCTCTGGGCATCTGTGTGAGCTCCTCTTCATCCAATGTCTCATCCTCCGAATCAAACACATCAGAATCCTCGTTATCTTCCGGTTCCCAAGACGAATCCTCCTTTTCAGGAGAGGGGTTAAACAGATTGTCAAACAGTTGTGCAATGTCCGTTAATTGAGGATCATATGCTCTATTCGTTCTTTCCAGTTGCTCGCATAGGTAATTGCTGTGCTTTCCGCCTTCATAACAACGGAAGAATGGCGTAGTAACCTCCAGCACAGGGTGCACATCTACACCGCAGTACGAGCATGTAAGGCGTTGACCGGAATGCGCCTCCTCAATTTTTACAGATTTTCCAGTTCTCTTATTAATCGCTTCTACAATCATATAAAATCATCCTTTCAGAATTAATTATAAAACAAAAAATGCAGTTGCACGGAGTAAGATAATCCGGACAACTGCATCAATCAAAACCATCATCTCCAACTGGATCTCCCTGCTCCTATAAAGGAGTGATCCAGGTCCGTCACATCCCGGGTATATTAGAAACACACACCATAATATCCCGGCTCCACATTTATATTTATTTAAGTTTAGTATAATGGTCAGTAATTCTATTGTCAATATATTCGCGCAAAAGTTCGCAAAATGTTCATAATAGTTACTTAAATTCAGCTTGTTTCTGCTAAAATCTCCTCTGTTTACACAAACAGAGGAGATTCTGGAATGGATTACTCATTTTTAACAAAGTTTACATCCATATTGTGATGGATTTTAATTCCGCATGATAATGCTAGGCACTCCATATATTGAATCAGTGCCTCTTTGGATAAGTCCTGATATTTGAGTGCATATATTAGATTTTTGACTGTGATACTATCTGGATAGTGAAAATCGTCAGCATGTTCTTTGCAAGCATCTAACATACAATAAACCAAATGTACACAGAATAATTCATTTACCGAAGCGCACAACGAAGATTCCGGCTTCATTACAACAAACGGCTTCAACTTGCAAATCCAAAAACACAGCAATGCGACTTCCTTAAACTCTGCAAGATGTTCAATACCATGAAAAACCTTAAAATAGAACTTGCGTTTGCTTACACGCTCCACACACTCAATGAGATTATATTCATTGACAAAAATATTCTCAGGCAGTAAGGAAGGATCGTTTTTTTGCCAAAAATTATCCCATACCTTGAGGAGTAATTCCATGTGGGTATTGCGCTCATCCTCGTTTAACTCTTTGTATAATTTATTACTTCCGCTCATGAAAAAGTATCCCCAACCTGCTGCAATACTGAAATAACAGAACAATCATCAGACGAGACAGCAGAAGCCAAAGCGTTAAGCGTATGCGTTTTGCCCTCACCCTCTAATAGACGATCATTGAAAATCGGCTGTGCAGTTGCCATTCGCTCTGCGTATTTTTGCAATGCAACCTTAGGGAAAGCAAGCACAGTAACTGTAGCTGCTATAGCTGTATTAACGATTGTTTTGGAAATAGTGTTTACAGAAGCGCTACTGACGGGCACGCGAAAAGCAAGTATTGCTGCAATGAGCAAGAGCGCCAAAACACAGCCAGCAGAAATAAAGACAACCATAATTTCACACCTTAAATTCAACAAATAATTATTTATTAATATACTCTCGCGTTGCGAGAATAACGGAGAAGATAGAGGGACCTGCTGTGAGTACTGCCATTATGTAGGAAAGCCAAACCATCCAGTTTCCTACATTTAAAATATAATATATCAAAATACCACAGAAGGAAAGAATAGCAAAAACCAATGCCAAAATGTCGGTAATTCGCAAAAGTCTGTTCTCCGGAACATCGCCCTTAATCAATCTCGACCAAAGGGGGAAAATAACTCCGAACGCGTATACGATTGCCGATGTGCCGTAAGCACCAATGAACATGCCGCTTTGACTATCACGATAGAGATCGGGGTTTATGAGAATCAATGAAGCAAATAAATACACAAAGTCAATAGTGCCAAGGACGATCGCCTGGTGGTTTTCATTTTTATTAACTGACACTTAATCCAGTCCCATCAATTGTTTTCTCTATTATATGCACAATTCAAAAGATTTTTCATTTTTTTCTTGACAACACAGTCCATTTCTGATAACATATATGGGTTGCCCAAGGAACATCAGCATATAAATTGAATTTATTATACACTATGTCAAGGACAATTGCAAGTGTTTTTTATATTTTTCAACAACATCACGCGATCTAGACGTGTCCCATGCCTCAGCAATGAGGCATTTTTCTTTGGTGTATGATAGTTGCTTGAATAACAATTGAGTTCATATTTGCTTTTGTATCATTTTAACCCTTCATAGACTTTTGCAATACATTCCAGTATATGCAACGTCTCTGCGCTGACATCATTTACGCTGCACAGTTTGCTAAACTCTCGGCAGAGCTGTTCCATTTGGATTTTGAGTGCCTTATGCACTCTTGGATTTCCAACGACCACAACATCCCGTTGCAACATACGACTGATGCAATAGTCCTGCTTGGTCATGCCCGACAAAGCTACCAATGCATCGAGCGCGGCATTTTCTTCCGGAGATATACGGACACCGACCGTCTTGCAACGCCAGCGTCCCTGTCCGTCACGAGCCTTAGCTGACATCTCTATCACCACCTTCCTGCAGAGCATTCAAATCCGTAGCCATTTGCCGTTGCACCGTGGGAAACAGATGGGCATACCGATAAGTGATATCAATAGATTCATGCCCCATTCTCTCTGCAATCGCTACCGCACTGTATCCCATATGAATGAGCAAAGATACATGAGAGTGCCGCAGATCATGCACCCGAATGCGCTGAATGCCCATTTCCTTGCTGCCCTGTTCCATCTTCCGATAGAGATAACTCTTAGATAAAGGGAACAGGCGGTCATCCGGTCGCGGATCATACAGTTTCTCAATGTAGTACTGTATCTCTTCCACCAGGAATGCCGGCATTTCCACGATTCGGTTGCTCTTTGGGGTTTTGGGTTCGGTAATTACATCCTTTCCTTTCAGATGCTGAAAGGTTTTTGTGATGGAAACCGTCTTTTTTGCAAAATCAAAATCGTCGATGGTCAAGGCAAGTGCCTCACCCTCACGCAAGCCGCACCAGTAGAGCATTTGAAAATAGTAGTACCCCACAGGATCATCCATCATATATTCTGAGAATTTCAGATATTCCTCACGGGTCCAGCATTTCATTTCGATGCCCTTTTCGCTGCCCATATTCCCAACCGTTCTGGCAGGGTTTTCCGAAAGCTTGTGGTAACGGACCGCATGGTTGAAGATCGCGCTCAACTGGTTATGAATAGTTTTCAGATACGATTTGGAGTAGGGTTTGCCATCTTTGGGATCGCGGTAAGTCAGCAGCTCATTTTGCCAAAGCATAATATCCTTGGTGGTAATTTCACGCATACATTTTTTGCCGAAGTAAGGTATCAGTTTGGTGTCAATAATATTGTCTTTCATTGACAGGGTGCTCTCTTTGATCCGGGCTCCACGTTCTTCTCGATAGACCTGGACAAAATCTGCAAAAGACATATCCAGATTGCCGCTCTTACGGGCCAGAAAGTCACGCTCATACTGCAGTGCTTCCCGTTTGGTTGCAAAACCTCTTTTGGTGACCCACTTGATTTGGCCGCTCCAGTTTTTGTGCTTGATTTTAACCGTCCAGGTGTTTCTGTCCTTTTCCTTATAAGCAGGCATATGCTCACCTCCTACGCGATGCCGCCGTAGATCTTCTTTTCAAAGTAGCTACGGCTGATGCGACCGGAAACGATGATATAGCCTGCCGCTACCAGTTCGTCGTTTAAGCGACGAATGATCTTGTAGGCCATAGGCACTGAGATGCCCATGTACTCTGCCACATCGTTGGCTGTCAAAAATCTTTTGTTTTCCATAGTGTTTCCTCCTAAGTTTGTTATAGAGAAAACAAAACACCGTGCAGGACTGATAGCTCTACACGGTGCAGATCATAATATGACAGCCGGGAGTAACCTTGCAAAGATATACTTTCCCTCTTGCAAAATAGTCGCAAAACGGATATAATATCCCTGCGGTGCGGGGTAATCCCGTTGTGTAGGTGCTGATTCCACCTGCGCAGGTGCATGGGAGTTGGCGCTCCCTTGCACTGCCGTTGTTTTATTTTCTATCTGTATTATACTATATGTGCATACACATATCAATATGGCGTTTTTCACAAATTTATGCCGCTATTATTGTGCATTTTATGTGTATGCACATATCTTTATTTTCAGGCATACATCTGCTATACTTATTGGGAGGTGATTGCAATGGCTCAAACAGAGGCACAACTCCGTGCAAGCAAAAAGTACCACCAAAAGTATGAATATTTACAGGCACGTGTCACTCCTGACGAAAAAGAGGCTGTAACGGCACACGCAGAGGCCATGGGCGAATCTCTGAATGCCTTTATGCGTCGTGCTTTTACAGAAACAATGGACCGCGACAAAGTGTCCGGAAAAGCTGATTGCGAATAATACTGCCAACCTATTGATCTTATGGGATTACAAGCGAAACAAAATAGTAGCGGAGGATTTGATGAAACAGAAAAACACTATTTGGCAACGCATATGGGATACTGCGTGCATCCTAACAGGCGCTATTTTTGTTACACTAGGAGTGTTGGCATTAGTTTTCTTATTTGAAAAATTGGAGATTGATGTGCCAGGAAGTCGGGAAATGTGGATCGGCTTGATCGGTGCAATATTAGGCGGTGCTTACACTCTTTTAGGTGTGCAAATTACAATTAGAAAACAAGAATCAGAAGATATAGATCGTAAACGCTTAGAGAAAATGCCTATCCTGAAATTCAAAACAAGCACAAGCTGTTTGGAGAATTTTGATGGTCAGGGTATTTTTACATTAAGTGGCGATGAATTCTTTACAACCGGTTTTCCCGAAAATGAGTTAGATAACTATCCGGTAATCGAAATCGCTTTGGCATATGATAACCCTGCGTTTGATGTACATATTGACTCCTGTATTACTACTGAACACAAAGACGTTCCCAAGCAAACCGAGTGCTATTTTCCACAAGAATATCGGTTAGTCAATGATGAAAAAATTCAAAATATGTTTTGGATTAAGAGCGACAAGAAATATCCACATTACAGTGCACAAGGTATATTAAGAGTTGCTTACTCAGACGTTTTCGGGAACCCGTATTACCAAGATGTTAGTTTTAGCTATAACGAGCAGTCGTTTGACAGTAACGATATGTTGACCTTAGATCGAGTAATGTCTCCTGTTTTAGCCAATAAAAAGGCGCCTACGCTTTTGGTGCGAATGCGGGAGGAATATTCATATCTCCGCGATAAAAAGCGTGAAGAATAGTGCGCTATCTATTTGTGTAAGATTATCTCTTATGAACCTCGTCGTGTTGCGGTGAGGTTCATTTCTTTTGGGTAAAGGGCGATTTTCACTATTCGCATGGATGTGATATAATTATTTTGACAGCAGCAATAATTTCTTCTCAAAAAACTTTTCAAAAAAGTGTGAGTTTTTCTATTCTGAAACGTCAAATAAGTGAAAGGGTTAAAAATCCTTTAGAAGGGAGGGCATTCATGGATAACGGTGCAAGTAGCTACCTCCGTTTCCTGAATGGCGATGATGATGCATTTGCTCCAATCGTCAGAGACTATAAAGACGGACTAATTCTATACATAGACAGCTTTATCCACAATTTAAGTATCGCAGAGGATTTGATGGAGGACACGTTTGTTAAGTTAGCAACAAAACGGCCTGTGTTTCATAATGATTCTGCATTCAAAACCTGGCTTTATGCCATAGCTCGGAATCTGGCACTTGATTGGTGTCGCCAAAATGCCCGACAGCGTGTGGTATCAGTGGAAGAATTATCATCAGAACTGACGACTATGGACAGCATTGAGTTGCAATATCTTCGTTCTGAGCAGAGAATCCAGCTGCACAAAGCCTTACAAAAAATAAAGCCTGAATACGAACAGGTCTTATACCTTGCCTTCTTCGAAGGTTTCAGCAATGCACAGATCGCAAGAATTATGCGCAAGAACAAGCGGCAAGTAGAAAGCCTTATTTATCGGGCGAAACAATCTCTAAAAATCAAACTGGAAACGGAGGGATTCTCCTATGAAGGATTATAGAGAAATTACAGAGAATGTATTGCGTCGACGTGATCAATATGAAGCTAAAAAGAGACGTCGATATGAAAAGATCCACAAGGTTACATCGGTTCTTTCTGTTATCGTAATTACAATTGCCTTTTTATTTACAACTGGAACATGCTATGTTTTTGCAGTTGGGTTGGGTATCATTGAAGACACCTTTGGAATATGCAGTAAAGTGTTCCCTGGCATCGTCACCCAAAAACAACAGGCTTATGTGCAGAGCAATATGGTAGGTTTGGGAGATACAACCACGTGCAACGGTGTTTCGGTAACTGTACAGTCTGCACTTACAGACGGCACTACTGCCTATATTTTATTGAACATCAAAGCACCGGAACAAATGGATCTGACACAATATGGTTTGCATTTTGATATAGCCACCAACGGCATCATTAGAGGGGAAAATCCAAGTTCTGCGTTAGGTGCTGGATCTTTTGGGCTGCAACAGCGAACCGTAGATGATCAAGATGGTGCCAAGAATACGCAGGATATGGTTCTTCAAATTGATTCTGCAGGAGCACCAGGTTCAATGTTTTCTTTTGCTGACGGATACAATCGATATATACTGCTGGAAAATCTATATGTACGCAATGCAGACATCCCCTATGAAAAGATTCGGATTGCAGAAGGAAACTGGAACTTTAGGATTCTTTTCGATAATGCAGATTGTACAATTCAAAAAGAAATGCTGACTGAACCGATCAAGCTTACTGCTTATAGAAAACTGGAAGATTCTGAACAATCCGTCATCGTTCACTCTATCGTGGTAAAGGGACTAAGTATGGAGTTCTATTACGCTACGGAAGATGAAACCATACGAAAGCCAGGAAACTTTAAGGATGTTAAAGTGGTTTTATTGGATGGAACGATAATTGATATGCAGTCACGCAGTGGCCAAGGAACCGGAAGTGATGTTTTTGCTGTCTATTTGGCATCTTCACCGATTATTGTAGAGGAAATTGATTATGTCCAAGTGGGAGATGTAAAGATTCAAAGCGAAACTGCGAACAACTAAGGAGGCGACAATAATGACAAGAATAAAGTGCTATTTGTGTTTTTTGATATCCTTGGCGCTGATACTGGGCGGTTGCGTAAATGTTACGCAACAGGAAAGCACACCTGATGATACTACGATCTCCGTTCCGGAGATTACAGAGCCAGAACCCACTGAGCCAGACCCCGTCATTACTTGTCAGTATTTGCCGCAAGAGGTAGATAATCCGGAAAATCTGCCGGTTTTGAAATGGGTCTGTCTGACAGAACGGCCTTACGGTGGTGGCGTTCGGACATGGAATGAAACAGCAGCTATAGAATTGAATCAGATGCTTGCGGATAAGAATATGCCTTTCCGGGTACAGTTCGTTCTGTTTACGATGGATGTATGGTTGACCGATTCCGATTGGTTTTCCCGACCTGAAACACAGAACGCCTTGAAGAATGCTGATCTCATCTATGGAATGATGACAGCTGAGGAAATGCAAAACTACTTGCAGCCCATTACGGAATATGTACAGGCAGATGCAGCACCCTCCTTGCTGCAAGCCGTTCCCCATTCGTTGAATTGGCTGTCCGGTACAGTGGAGGGCGAGGTTTATGGGATCCGCACGATCCCGGCCCAGGGTTGGGCAAATGGTTGGGTCATTGCGCCTGAGGTATTTGATACCTATGACCTTTCTGCGGACGACTTTACTGGTAACTTTTGGGAGATGGACAAGGTTTTTCAGAAGATCTATGCGCAAAATGGCAACAAACCGTTTCTATACAATAACAACGGTAAATTCTTGAGCACCGAAGCCTCTGATCCAAAAGCGATCGATGATTATTTCCCCTCTACCATTTATGATTTAATAAATAATATTTACTTTGATGCCGGTGCGATTTTTGGCATTGATTATAGCGGTCAGTCCCCAAAGATTGTAAACAAACTGGATACCGAAACAGTTCGCAATATCCAAAACGCATTGACGCGCTACATGGAAGCCGGATATATAACGGATCAAGCTGCTAAGGCAGTTGTGCATTATGGATCTGTAGCCGGTGCACATACCTACACACGCGGTCAGGGTGAAACGGTTATACCGATGACTACCCCTGTTTTCAAAGCAACAAGTGCCAATGGATATATGAGTGGAATTTCTGCAAACACCAAAAACAGGGAGTGTGCTCTTACGTTGCTGAAACTGATCGCGGAGGACAACGAAGTTGCCATGCAGTTATTCTTCGGCAAGGAAGGACGAGACTATACAATAGAAAACGGCTACTACATCCTTCAGACACAGGAAGACGGCACTTCATACAGCTTGGACTTTATTTCTCCTTTGGCCTATTTCTGTGGTATGACATCTGATAAAATGACAGCGGATATGCGCAGTCCCGGAACCGAGAATTGGAATTTTGTCCAGTACAACGGCAAAACCTTGCTCCAAAGCTATCAGGAACTATTGGATGAAAGCGTTTTGTCCTATCCTGTTGTGTTTGATTATTCCGGTTTCGAAGATGAACTGAAGGCAATCGAAACGGTTTGCCTAGAGTATTTTCCCCAATTTACCGAACTGACAGAAACCCAGTATAATCAAATGCTTAAGGAGCTGGAAGATGCCGGAAGTCAAAAGATAGTGGAAGCCCTGCAGAAACAGCTGGATCAGTGGTTATCCGAAAATCCTGATCGGCAATAAAACACACCTACTACCTGCAGAGAGGAGCAAGAATATGAAAACTGTTAAACGGATCTTTACTTGTCTTCTTTTGTTTTGCTTGCTCTGTGGGCTGTCGGCCTGCAGCAAGCAGACAGACACTGGCTCAGATTGGGTCTGGGCATATAATCAGCGGGGTGCTTTCAGCGACAAAGGGTATTATTTCTTGGCATCCGGATTTTTGCGATTTGTGGATACCACAAGCGGAGTAAGTGTGTGCTTATGCTCCAAAGCGGGTTGCCTGCATGACCAAGAACCGGATCACCGCAAAAGCGAAAGCTGTGAGGCAAGGCTAATCGGTTCAACGATGATCACACCGCTGTTTTTCTGTAACGATAACCTATACTACATTCTGAGAGATCAATATGGGTCCCATTTATACCGCCGGAATGCCACAGGTGCCAACTTGGAAACAGTTGCCACATTGGGTGAAAAGCACATTGAAGATCAACGGGATGTGACGGTGTATGCTTATGCCGTGGCCGACGGATTTTTGTATTACTCCGCAGATGTGGATGGCTCTGTCCGTACTGAAGACGGCGGAAATATGGTGCAGTGGATCTCAAATTATCTTGGGCGACTGGATCTGCAGACCGGTAAAGAAGAAATTCTGCTGGATAAGAGTGATGTGTATATCACCCTTTGTGCGGTAAAGGGAAACGATGCATTGTTTCATACCGCAGGCATTCCCGATGCTGATTACGATGATCCCGATTACAGACAGTTAAGACTGGAAATGCCCGCCACACTCCAACACTGGGATGGAACAAACGGGCAGATACGCACTTTGCTGGAAAAAACTGTTCAGGAATTCCCAGGGGTCAACATTGTAGATAATGATAAGCTATACTACACCAGCTCGTTGGAATCCGCAGCAGGTGTATATACATACGACCTGCACACCAACAAGCTGGACGCAGTCCAACTGGACGGCTTGCGACATATGGGAAACGGGTACGCATTAAGATGGGACACTGACAAGGAGCAATGGCGTTTGTATGATTTGAACACTAAGAAAGAACTTCCCAACGCGCTGACCAACGAAGGCTTCGTTGTGATGACAATATCAAATGAAGGGGTTGCTATAAAACGCACTGTCGAGGATCACAACGCAGGCGATCAACAGATTTACAGCTATATTAAGTATGCGTCTTTGGCAGATGGGTTGCAGGAACAGGATTTGATGGACTTTTACAGTCAGAGTGTTACCGTAGAGAATTAACGAAGAGGACACGCTTATGGAGTTAAGAATCGAAAACTTTACAAAGACATACGGCAAGAAGGTCGCGCTATCAGACTTTTCAGCAACCCTTACCGACGGTATCTACGGCCTTTTAGGACCAAACGGCGCAGGTAAAAGTACAATGATGAAAATCCTTACAGAGAACCTCTCTGCGGACAAAGGAAGGATTCTTGTTGACGGCGTTCCTTCTGGGAAAATGGGTGCAGACTACCGTGCGCTTCTTGGCTATATGCCCCAGCAGCAAGGGTTGTATCCTCACTTCACGGCCCGGCGTTTTCTGTATTACATCGCTGCGCTGAAAGGTATGTCAAAGGAACAGGCAACAAAGGAAATCGAGCAGGTGGCTGCTATGGTCAATATGACCGGTGTACTGGACAAACGGCTTGGAACCTATTCCGGCGGTATGAAGCAGCGGATCTTGATTGCTCAGGCAGTGTTGGGATCACCAAAGATTCTTATATTGGATGAACCCACCGCAGGACTTGACCCCAAAGAACGCATCCGTATCCGAAATTTGATTTCCCAAATCTCTATGGATCGGATCGTGATTCTCGCTACCCATGTAGTATCGGATATTGAGTTTATTGCCAAAGAGATCCTAATGCTGAAGGACGGTCACCTTGTTGCCCAGCAAAGACCCGCCGAACTGTTAAAAGAGATGATGGGGAAAGTATTTGAAATCTGCATAAATGAAGACGAACTGGATACTGTGCAGCAACAGTTCCTTGTAGGAAATATTCGCAGGGATGAAGAAAATCGAATCTGGGTTCGAGTGATCTGCGATGCTGAGCCGGAACAGTACCTTTGCAACCCGGTAATGCCTGCGTTGGAGGATGTCTATCTTTATACTTTTGAGGAGCGCACCGCAAAGGAGGGATCTGTGTGAGGATCCTGACTGCTGAGCTTAGAAAAATATTGACACTGCGCTTTTTCTCAGTATTATTGATTGCTGTTGGCGCAAATTTCTTTTTGTTCCGCCACAACCTTACAAACAGCTATTCCTTCTACGAACAGGAGGCGTATATTGCGGCACAGCAGGATGTGATGACAATACCGGAAGATCAGCGCCTATCCTATTTGCAGGAAAAAGCCCAACTGCTGGATGCTTGTACCCAGTGGGAGACTGAAACTGATCCGGTAATCAGCGAAGATATGCGAAGCCATTGGGATATCTACACAAGCGGCACGTATTTGCAGTATACGGAAGATCTGTTTTCAGAACGTTTCCTTTTCCGGGATTTGCTACAGGAGGCACAGCAAACAGCCAACCACACGCAGACTATAAAATCAATCATTGAGGAGGCAAGGACAAAAACTTCCGTTTCCATTTTTGCGGAGCCTGACAGCTTCTCCTATCGCAATCAATTGGCGGTAATAGATCGATTTGAGGATCTTTTGTACATAACACCGGATTATGATATGTCCTCCGGCGTGTTGCACTTTCAATCTTCTGCGGTTACAGATCTAATTGCCTTTGTTTCTATTCTTCTGTTTTGTACAGAAATGGCTATTGGAGAGCAAAAAAGCGGAACACTACCGATTTTGAAAGCCACACGAAAAGGCAGGCTGCCTTTGGTCAGCGCTAAGCTGGTTTCTACAGCTGTTTTATCGTTTTTAATAGTCTGTGCCCTTTGGGGAACAAATTTAGGTTGCTGCGCCATTTCTTTCGGATTAGGTGATTTGGCTCGCCCTATACAATCCTTGCCAGGTTTTACAACGTGCGCACTGGCCCTTTCCGTGGGTGAATATCTTGTGCTGTTTTTTCTCTTAAAATGGGTTCTGTACGCATTGGTTGGCATTCTTTGCCTTGCGGCAGGTGCTTTTTGGCAGGAATCGATGCCCACATGGTTGACAGTTGGCGGCTTCCTGGGTGTGGGATACATTCTGTTGCAAGTGATCTCTCCCATTTCATCCTGGAACATTCTAAAATTTGTAAATATCAGTAATTTGATATTTTCTACAGAGTGGTTGTCGCAGTACCGTAATTTGGATATCTTTGGTTATCCAATGGAGGTTTTTATCGCCTCGTGGGTTTTGATTCTTATAAGCTTAGTGCTGACTATCACTTTGCTGTGTTGGCTGTTTTGCCGTAGGAATGTTTCTGCTATACGACAACCTCAACTTCGGATTCCTCGGTGGATTCCTTTTCAGGGAAGAAACACATCGCTCTTTGGACATGAAGTGTGGAAGCTTCTTGTGGAGTGTGGGGCGATAGGTGTTTTGGTCCTGCTTTTGCTGGTTAATATCCAGGAGCCTCGCACCATTTCTTATGACACCAACGAATTACATTACAAAAACTATATGGAGCGGCTGTCCGGTCCATTAACCGAAGAAAAACAAACATATCTTGAATCCGAAGCTATGCGATTTGAAGGAATCCATCAGCAGATCTCAAAACTGCGTAAAGATTATGCTGCCGGAGAATTGTCGGAAACAGATCTTAACACACTGCTTCCACCTTTGGAGCGTGCTCTGATGGCAGAAGAAATTCTGCTGAACCGGGTGTACCCACAGATGGAAAGAATCTTACAGATGAAAGACGAAGGGAAAGAGGGAGACTTTGTTTACGAACCGGGTTATAGCTACCTGTTCGGTCTGAATGCACAACACAGCAAGGCCGGTGCAGCTGCCTTGGTAGTGGCAGGCATTATCCTGTGTTTTTCCAACATCTTTCCGATCGAGACCAGTTCCGGTATGCTACCTATCTTAAATGTCAGTAAAAAAGGTCAAACCGCATCTGCAGGCTGTAAACTTGCTATTTGCATATGCATTACAGTTATTATTCATTTCATTGCACAGATTCCGGACTATTGGTATGTACTAAAGAATTACGGATTCCCTGATCTTAACGCCCCGCTGTGCAGCATAGAAGCATTCGTTGGATGGAATGATGGGGTATCCATATTGGAGGGACTTGTCCTGTTTGAAACACTCCGCCTTGTCGCAGCGATATGTGTAGCGGCAATCGTTTTACTGCTTGGAATTTGGACAAAAAACCAGTTAATCACATTATCCATTTCCGCTAGTGTCCTGCTAATGCCGGTGCTGTTGAATCTTCTTGATATTCACTTTTTGGATAAAGTCAGCTTTTTATTGCCGCTTACTGGATCGCATATCATATCGAGCAGCAATCCTGTTTTCACTATGCTTACGCAATATGGTCTAATTTCACTCCTAACAGTGCTTTATGCTTCTTTCGTTATTCGATATGCAAAGCACGGTTACCGGAAAGCACCTATCTAGAATTCATAAAACATAGTATGCGAAGATTAATTCGATAGCAACTATTCAGCCTCAAGGACCTCATCGCGCAGCGATGGGGTCCATTTTTGCGTATTCCACACGATTATAATTGTTACAATTCCTCCGCATTTTGCGACTGTGCTTATGAAAGGAGGCAAGGCAATGAGCCAGATGGAACTATTAGAGGCAATTGGATCTATCGATCTGGAATTGTTGGTAGAAGCGGAAAGTATTTTGGAACAAAAACCGTCGAAAACGGATAATGCGTAGAATCATAAAACAAGAATACATAGGGGGAAAAGAAATGAAAACCAAAAACTGTCTATATAGAGGCTTTCTGCTGCTTATGTGTGTATGCATGCTTGTTTGCGGACTGGTCGGATGCCAAAAAGAGGAAGAGCTGATCATCACCAACGACACAGGTACAACCATGGGCAACATCGCCATGAGTCGAGGAAGCTTTGCTTATCAAAACGGGCTGTTGTATTTTTCAGATCCCATGACCATTTTTGAGTATGACATAGAAAGCGGAAAAACCGTGTTCTTTCCCACAGACACACTGGATCAAGGTGATCTGCATATCACGCAAAATCACATTGTTTTTGGTGGGACAGTGAAAGTAAAGGAAGACTACAAAACATGTGCTATAGCAGTGACAAAAGACGGAAAAAAGACAACTACAGTATTCGAACCGTCCGTTGGCTGCGGATGCTTATATCTTAACGAAAAAGAAGCCTATTATTTGAGTGCTATAGGCGGCGACCTGTTCCATAGAGATATGGAAACAGACGTCGAAACCAAGCTTCTTGAGAAAGTGCACTCTTATTCTTTGACGGACAGCCACCTCTATGTGACACAGATTGTAGACGAAAAATGTGTACTTAAGGCACGCCTTTGCAGTGAAGATGATTTTTATGAAATACCGCTTACCTTTGAACCATTACAGGTGCTTGCAGCGAATAACGAACTGTTTATAAATCAGAAAAAACCGCATCAAGTCGTGCGTTACTGTGAGGGTCAAGAAACCCTACTTCCGGTCCACAGTATTAAGTATCAGTATCTGAACGGTAAAATCATATATTCCGATGACAAGACCTTCAAGAACAGCTCCTG
This sequence comes from Faecousia sp., assembly GCA_045651005.1. Lineage (GTDB taxonomy): Bacteria > Bacillota > Clostridia > Oscillospirales > Oscillospiraceae > Faecousia. The sequence goes on along the minus strand of JAZRRS010000025.1, from coordinate 10,029 downwards.
GACCGTAAAAAGCTATGATTTGGTTACCGGCGCCGAGCAGGTTCTGTGCGAAGGGGTTTTTGAGTTTGGCGTTTTTGAAGAGGGCTTTGCTGTTTTCTGGTGCAGGACTGAAACAGGTTCTGTATGGAAGATCTTCGATTTTGAAACGAACGAGCTGAAGCAGATTTATCCGTCGGCATAATGGGAGGTAGAAAGAAATGCTAAAAATGACTTTGGAGGATATCAGCGTAAACTTCAAAAAAGTAAAAGCCTTAAGGCATGTCTCCTATGAATTAAAGCCGGGGATCACTGCGCTCCTTGGACCAAACGGGGCAGGCAAAAGCACACTTATGAATGTCATCTGTACGCTGCGTAAGCCTTCTACCGGAAAAGTCTACTATAATGGTGTGGATATCACAAAGCAAAAAAGGGAGTATTTAAGCAAGGTCAGCGTTCAGTTTCAGAATCAGCCGATGTTCAAAAACGATACCGCTATGGATTACCTGTTCTTCTGCGGTGCGCTGAAGGGACTGGGTCGGGAGGAAATACAAAAGCAGGGCCAGGAGCTTTTGCAGCGGTTTGGTATTGCAGACACAGGAAAGAAAGTCATCTCAGCGTTTTCAGGCGGTATGCGGCAGCGACTTGCTCTGGCAGGTACATTTCTCGGCGCTCCGGAAATCATCCTGCTGGACGAGCCCAGTGCCGGCCTGGACATATACGAACGAGAAGAATTAAAGCGGTATCTATGCGAACTCAAAAAAGATAGGATTATCATTGTTTCTACCCATATTGTGTCTGATGTGGAGGATATAGCGGATGATATCGTACTTCTCTCTAATGGCCGAATTCATACAAGTGGCTCTCAGGAAGATCTCATTCAAAGTCTGCAAGGAAAGATATGGGAATTGCCGGAAGACCGTGATGTGCAGTTACCCACATATTACTCAAATGGAAAACGGCTCTGCTGCAGCGACGAGATGCCGATATCAGGAGCAATTCAGAAAATTCCGGACCTGACAGATGCGTATTTCAGCTGCGTTAAAAAGAGGTAAGCCCTATGCTTAGAGGATTATTAAAACGGCAATTATACAGATCTGTTGGCCTCACAGTATTATTTTGTGCAATCCTGACACTCCAGCTAAATGCCAGCTGGGAATCTTCCAGGGATGGACGCTATTACCAGGATGGGGCAAAGTATATGTCGCAATTCGACCTGAATGATTCGGATACCTTTTTTGCCGTATTGGTCGAAGATACCAATAAGGCCATAGATACAGTCAGTGATATTGAATGGTTTACAGATTACGAAGGAGAGATACCGGAAGGTGTAGTCAATCCACTGGATATTGCTTCCAGCGGTGCAATGTATATGGACTATGATATGGTGATATGGCGGGAACGCATGCTGGATCTGCCAGGAAAATATACGGATAGCATTCGCGGAGATGAATATATGCTCACCTCTTTAGCTGACCGGTTGAATTATTCAAGAAACCTCAGTATGATCATAACCAACCATCAGGAAATCGCGGCCAGAGGTATGCGTCGTGGGGGTGTTAATGCACCGCTGTACAAATTAGCAGAAGCGGAACTCAATAGCATCCCACTTGATTTCAAGGTGCAGGATACGGCATATACGCAGAATTTTCTTGACTATATGGAAGGCGATTGGTGCCTCATAGCACTCATTGCACTGATCTTCTTTGGAAGCTTTTCAACACTTGCTCAGCAAAGAGTTACTTGGCAGATATCCGTATCTAAGTTGGGTGAACGCAAATATGTGCTGATGCAAATTGCCACAACATTGATCATTGCATTGGTAGTGTTTATGGTATATCACATAGGTGTATTACTGGCCTGCTGCCAATGGCAACCCAGCCAAATCGCGTGGGAACTGCCAATTCAGTGTATTGCTGGAGATGTGTTCGACAGCTTTGAAATCATTCTTAATTTGAAGGTGTGGGAATATATATTGCTGCTTTGCGGAATGAAGTGCTTATTTGGTCTGCTGATAGCCTTTGGCATTTTGCTGATATCCCTGCTTTGTAAGAATAATACGCTGGCTGCACTTGGCAGTGTAAGTGTCTGCGGCGGATTGATCCTGTTAAGTGATTCTGAGGTGCTCGGCAATATGCTGATCGGTAATGCAAGCTCTTTACTGGAAGGCTTGTGCTGGGCAAGGTTTGATGATATTACCATTTCCTATTCGGCAATGTATTTTATCATTCTCCCCATACTGATTATTGCCGTAGCCAGTCTTTTGGCCCTTCTGGCAAAGCCCACAATGAGGAGGTGCAGTAGATGAAAATCGCACTTGATCGCATTTTTCGAAAGAAGATTCTTTTGTGGATTATTATCGTCACCCTGTTTCTTGCTGTTAAGGTAGGCTCTGCACTTTTGGTTGACAAACAGTATCCGGAATTCCAACATCTGGATACCTGGATCACTGACTGTCATGGGTTAGACGATAACGCTCTGAAGGACTATGTTGCAGATATGGCCGGCGAGATTGGCGCAGATAAGCAAAGGCAAAGGGAAGAATCGCATGATCTCTCTGCGCTTATAAAGTCATACGAAAACCGTCTGTTTATACAAAATCTGGTTAGTTTTGCCAAAAAAGGCGAAGGTGTCCTGTCTGCAAAGATTCCCCATAATTTTGAAAAGCTATTGGACTTTTATAAAACACTTGACACCCCCAGCGTAATAAATGAGCAGCCCCTTGATTGTTTCTTTGGAATGCAAAGGGTAAACATTATCCCGCTGGTAGTTTTATTGCTGACAGCTTTCTTTTGGGGGGAATTCTATGAGTCCGGTATTTATAAGCTGACAGCCAGTATGAGAGAGGGCAACCGCTATACGATCGCAACCCACATTCTGCTGGCAGGCACAAGCCTACTGCTGCTGTTCATAAATGAGTTGACCGATCTGTGGTATAGCGGTGTATTTCGCTATCCATACATATGGGACTGTCCGGTTCAGAGCTATCATCATTTTCGCTATGCGCAAATGAACGCAACATTGGGTACGGCATTACTTCTTTCCTTCATCAGTAAGTTTTTTGGGACGCTGGTATTATGCCATTGCGGTATGTTGATAGCACGGTGGAAGCAAACGGTGAAAGATAGCGTAGTTTATGCGGTAATTTTGATTGTGTTACTCTTTTTTGTAGGCAAGGCTTTGGAAAATACGGATCTGCGGTCTGTCCAACAGCTTGGTATTGTTGACTGGCAGAGCATACTTCGCAGCACCACAATCATCCTGCCCCTGCAGGCAAACACGCTTACTATTGGCTTGGGTGCAGTGATTGTGTTGGAATTTTTGCTTGCAGGTCACACAGCTTGCGAAATTCTCAAAACACAGTAATATAGAATTGATCCCACAGAAACTGTGCTTGGTTTCTGTGGGATCATTCTTTGGAACACAAAGGCTTTGCGTATTGGTTGTTATTTTTTGATGTTGATATAAGAGTAACTGCCGGTCTGCCGATCATAGATAACAGGATCGTCATTGAAAGTATCGATGCAGATATAGCGGTCCTCCAGAACAGAAAATTCAAACACATTTTCAGCCAGTGTCGTTGTTTCTCCAGTGCTCACATTGTAGGACTTGAGGGAATATGTTTCCTCTTCCTTATATAGGATGCAACCGTCTAAAACCTGGTAGAACCAGGTATATATCGGCAGCGGTATGGTTTTTCCATCCCGGACAAGATTCACTCGATACGAATGCCCTGTTTTGCTTTGGTCTGCTTTACTCATATATTCACAGATATACAAGTCCTCACCATCAGCGACTACCTTGTTAGGATCAAAGCTTAACTCTACCGGTTCAAAGCAAATGGTGTCCTTTTCGCTGCGGTAAAACCGGTTTTCGGTGTCTCCTTTCACAGCATAGATGTAGGTATCATCGATAAAGTATACGGAGACATTTTCTAACAGGTCAGTCTTCTCCATGGTTACAAGATCGATCCGGCATAGCATTTTTCCACCATCGTTTGCATAAAGCAAATTGCCATCGGCATAGGCGAAAGTTGCTTCCACACCCGGGCAAATGCTGTACGGAGCTGAACCGTCCAGTGGAAGTACCCGGAGTCCCCAGTGGTCTTCTCTGTTGGGGGCTGTGGGGTCTTCTGATTCTACGGCCAATCCCATGCTGTTAACATAGACGATAGCATCTTGTGTTGCAAACATATAGTGCGGTGTTTCAAACTTATCGCTTAAGTGATATTTCTTAAGGACATTGCCCTCAAAGTCACACCTGTAGATAAAACCGGGTTCGCCATAGTAAATACCATCTTCGGTGTAGACGAAGTTACCCATACCCGTAGCAAGATTGGATACAGAGGAGCCGTTTTCTTCCGCTTTCAGAAGTCCCGCGAAAAAGCCGGTACTTGCCATAACGGATACGGTAAGGAGAGCTATAATGGCAGCTATCAGAACCACGCGACCAATCCGGTAGTGCCCTCGACGGGGTGTTTCTTTGGCTTCTATCAAAAGCTGCTCATCCACATAGCCAATCGCTTCCAGTAGCAATTCTTTTGTCATAAATACCCCTCCTTTGCTAGATATTTCTGCAGTTTTTGCCGAGTGCGGGAAAGTATCATTCTCACATTCGCTTCCCGCAGTCCATAGTGGCCAGCTATGTCAGGAATATCTTCTAAGTAAAAATAACGGCGCAGAAACACCTGCCGTTGCTGTGGAGGCTGCTTCTTCAGAAAACAGCTGATCGCCTCACCAAGCTGCTTAGCCTCTATTTCTTGCTCAGGAGAGCCGAGGGTACTTATACATTGGCTTAGCTCGTCCAATGCCACCTGCACCTGTTTGCCACCCCGACGATTTGCAGTGTTTTTCCGCAATATGGAAACAGATCGGTTTCGAGCAATTCGGCCAAAGAATAAACGCAAACACTTGGGACGGTGAGGGGGAATGGCATCCCACACAGCCAAATAAGTATCTGCTACGGCCTCATCAATATCAGCAGGATTAGATAAAATTCCAGATGCCACTGTACGACAATAAGTATCATAGGTGTCCATACTCATTTGAATTGCTTGCTCATCCCGCTGAAAAAACAAGTCTATGATCTTTTCGTCCGTCATGGTTTGCCCTCCTCTCTGTAAGAATAATGACCCTGTTCATTAACAAGTCGCAAAATGCACCCTCATTGTAACATAAAAAAATTTTTAATATAGTCCTATCATCAGTTGTTGATTTTATTATATCTAATACCGATCATTCTTTTTCGAATAAGGTTCTATTCATAGTTGTCCGAAATGTGTTTATCCAAATTTACAAAATTGATTTTTGAAAAAAGATGCTGTAATATATTGAAGATAAACTTAAAAACAACTATTTTAGAGTTTTCAATATAGAAAGGAGCATAAGATTTGTGACAAACAGAAAACAATTATCTGTGGAAGAGATTGATAGTATTCTTGGTAATTATAAAAAATCCTTAGAAGGATATATACATCTATACATTCACAGGAAAGTTGAGCTTATCCCAAAACATATCTACATCGTATACGAAGGCGATGCTGTCTATAAAAAATTGAAAAAACATTGTGCTCGCGGTGTTTGTATTCCGTCGAATGGCTATATTTATATTCGTCATGGAACCGAATTAACTGACCATTTGCTGGTACATGAGCTTGTTCATCGATTTAGCAGAAATCGAAGATTGATTATTAGTGTTTTTCCGTGGCGTTGGGTTGAGGGCGTTGACTTCCCTAATGATATTTTCACCGATATAAATGAAGCTATTACAGAGATGATAACTGTGGATATCATAGGGGAGAAGGAGATGGATAATCCATACAACCGTGGACTTGATATTATAAATGCGTTGTGTAGCAAGACAGGCAAGCGCAACATGATTCAAGCGTATTTCAACAGCGACCGGAAGTTCTTCAGGAAAGTATTAAAAAAGCATTATTACGAATTTAAGAAGAATTTCCTTTTGTTAATGCATTGGCAGCAATACGATATATCAACGGAATACGAAAAACGGCTAACGGATATTATCAAATGGATTTCCTAATCACATCTACTCAACGTTTCGTAACATAGGTGCGTTAGACTACAGCTAATCTTTTGTGCTATTATAGACTTAGCAACTTAAGTAAATAACGGCACTGTTGTCGTATGATTGTTGTTCGAATAAAACACATATATGCCCCTTGACATGTATATGTTATTTGGTAAAATAAATTAGGCAGTTATTCAAGTATAAAAACGGTCAAATTTCCGTTGTGTTGCAGCACAAAATTTGATTTGTATTTCCCCCAGAACTGTGACCAACTTTTGACCAACAAAAGTCTGGTAAAAGAAAATAACTGGTATAATAGCACTACATCTGCACTGCTAATATACCAGCAACCACTACATATCTACAAAGCCAAAAATCTTCCATCGAACCATAATAAACGCAGTGTGCGGTTGGACCTCTCCCTGCCTGAGGGCAGGGAGATGTTCCTGCGCCTTGTGGAGAAGGCAGATGTGGTGGTGGATAATTTCAAACCCGGCACCACAAAAAAGCTGGGAATTTCCTATGAAGATCTGCGGCAGGTCAATCCGAAGATTGTCTGCGGCAGCATTTCCGGTTTTGGAGCCAACGGACCCTATCGGGATCTGCCTGCCTATGACATTATTGCCCAGGCTATGAGCGGCGTCCTGCTGCTCAATGGCGAGGAAGGTATGCCCCCTGTAAAAATCGGCACATCTATGGGCGACATAATCGCTGGGCTGAATCTGGCCATCGGTGTACTGGCAGGCCTGCACAAGGCAGACAAGACAGGCATCGGCTGTCAGGTAGAAACCGACCTTGTGGACGGTCTTGTCAGCGCTTTGATGATGGAATATGTGCGCTGCCTCTTCGACGGTGTTGCCCCCACGCGGGTCGGCAACCACTATCGGGAATGGTGTCCTTTTGGCGCGTACCAGTCCAAGGATGGCTATTATGTTTTGGCAGTGGGCAGAGATGCTGATTTCCGGCGACTTGCCGCTGATGTGCTGCAGCGCCCGGATATGGCAGAAGACCCCCGGTTTGCAACCCACTCTTCCCGGATTCAAAACCGGGAACTGGTCAACGGGGCGATAGATGATTGGGCCGCGGATAAAACTGTGGCGGAAATTGTGAAGATATTGCGGGATGCCGGCGTGCCTTGCGGGCCGGTAATGGATGTTCCGGGGGTAATTGCAGATTCCCATATTCGTGACCACCGTAATATGTTCCCCAGCTATGACCAGCCGAAAGCCGGTAACGTTACCGTCACAAACATCCCGCTGAAAGTACCCGATATGCAGGACATTCCTCTCACTCCTGCCCCGGAAATGGGGCAGCACACTTGTGAGGTCTTGCAGGAGCTGCTGGAACTGGACGAAGCTGCTCTAAAAATTTTGGAGCAAAAAGGCGTAATTTAACAAGGAATATAAAAATGAAAGTAAATTCTTTCCGATGCCGCGCCCTCGGATTAGCGGCGCAACATCCCAAAAAGCAGGCGCAGTTATTTGATCTGCGCCTACAAAACATTGGGTTCGCGACCTCAGTTGCAGACACGCTTTCGTACTTTGTACATATTTTAACAAATTACCCCATAGTAGTATAATAAATGTGTCCTGCGTTAGAAAGTGGCAAAACGATGATGTAGTGCAGCTCACAATTTGAAATAATCGATGTGACCGCAATACGGAATGGTATATAGAAGCGGCACCAAAGACAACGAAAGCGTTAGGTACCAAGGCCATTGAGAAGACCTTGAAATACCTTAAACAAATAATTGTTTGATAGCAAAAGTAGCGTTGCCAAACGATACGGCTGGCAGCACTATAAATCTTGCTGTGACCGATTCGTTTTTCGGTCATTTTTTACGAATATGCCTTAAGGACAGGAACAAAGGAGAAAAGATTATGAAGAGCGAAAAAGTTAGCGTTATCCAAATTTTGAAGTATGCTGGCGCCTTTGCGGCATGCGCCATTGGATCTGGCTTCGCAACCGGACAGGAAATTATGCAGTTCTTTTCTGCATATGGTCAAAAGGGTATATGGGGCACAATTGTTACCGCCATACTATTTACTTGGTGCGGTGCAACCTTTATGCGACATGGCTATAGACATAACTTAACCAAGCCAAAGGATTGTACCACTTTTTATTTTGGAAATAAGGCAGGCGCTGTGATCGAAGTTGTCTTTCAAATTTTTCTGTTTGGCGTACTCAGCATTATGATTGCGGGGGCCGGTGCCACAATGTCAGAGTATTTTGGCATATCTCCTATGATTGGCCGAATCGGTATGTGTGTCCTGGCCATGGTCACGGTTATTCTTGGCTTACAAAAATTTACAGACATTTTAGGAAGTCTGGGACCGGTGATCGTAATCAGCGCCATTTTAATCGGCATTACCGCCATCTTCCGGCATGGAAACCAGATTCCTATGGCCGACGAAATACTGGAAACCGCATCGGTGACCAAAGTGGATGGCGGATGGTTATGGTCTGCTTTATTGTATCCGGCATTTAATGCAGTCGTTGTGATTTTCCTTTCTTGCTGTATCGGAAGTACAGCAGCTTCGGAAAAAGAAGCAACTTGGGGTGGCATTATAGGGGGTGCTATCTTTGGTGGTGCAATCATTATTATGAATTTGAGTCTTCTTTCTGATTTGCCTGCCGTTTTGGATGCCTCTGTGCCAACTCTAACGCTGGCGCGTGAAATTAGTTCCTTCGTTGCGACCCTGTTTTCTATTATCATTTGCATCGGGATCTATACTACTATCGTTCCCTCCCTCTGGGGGATCGTGCGGCACTTTGCTGCTGATGGGACAAAGAAGTCCGTATTCTTAACCATCCTCTTTTCCGCTTCAGGGCTGGTCCTTGGATTGACAGATTTTAAGGTCCTGGTAAATACGATTTATCCTTTTAGCGGCTATGCAGGACTTGTATTGTTTGGCTTCATGCTATGGCGGAGTTATCAAGATAAGCATCTACAGATAAAAAGCAACCTTTGAGGGAGATAAGTTGCCTTATGTACTTGGACACTGTTGCACCACCAACATTTTTTGGCAGTACGGTGGTCTTCGAAGGCGAAGCTGTGACTGATATCTGGGAGAACACCAGTCGAGGTAAGGCGCAGTAATCTCGAAATCAAAAGAAGCAGAAAGACATATCAGGTTTGTCGAAAAGAAAAAGGTTTAAGATCTAACCTACAACAGATTTTTTGCCGTTGGTTTCTTAATCTAAATTTCCGTATTTGGCAAAACACTATAATATACGATATTATTCTGACCTGTTACATAACCATCCTTAAATTGTTCATATTTTCTGCTGCAATAAAGATGATTCCAAAGGAATAATACCAACTGCCAAAGAACAGACCAAATCATTCCTAAAGGAACAATTTTAGCTATTCTCTAACCTCATAAAAAATGGCTTCTGTTCAGTAGATATTGAAGCATAAAAGTGGTCAAGTTACCGGTGTTTTGCAACGTAAAAATTGCTCCGTATCTCCTAAAAACTGTGACCAACTTTTGACCAACAAAAGTCGGGTAAATCAAAATAACTGGTATAATCGCACTACATCTCGAATGCTAATATACCAGTAACCACCACATATCCACAAAGCCAAAAACCCGCCATCGAGTGGGAATAAATCAGCGAGCGCCTGATAAGTGGCAGATACAGCGAGTTGATTTATTGCGCTACAATAGTGTACAACACAATATATAAAAATGCTCTGCTTTTACAGCAGAGCATTTTTGTTTGCTATTAGTTTTTTCTTTTGGAATATATATCGTAGCGATAGATTGCCGAACCGATGGAAATCATACACAAAACGCTTCCGATTGCGGAGCCGTAAGCCTGGCAGGCTATATTGTAAGCAAGCCAAAAGGGAGTGCCAAGGAAAGAAACCTGCCGGATCCTTTTTTCGCTGGTCATCCAGAATGCGCTGGTTTGCAAAATAGCACCCGCAATGGGAAACAAGCTGAATATGTTTTGATACAGGGAAAGTCCTGCGATCAAGAACAGCAAATTTAAGACGATAATCACCACCGTCATATG
>JAZRRS010000024.1:0-65585 GCA_045651005.1 Faecousia sp. | reverse complement strand
TTGCACCATCACAGCTGCTTCCGCACCACAAATGGGCTGCTGCAGATCCCATGTTTGTGTGTCGGGCAGACCCTCCATAAGACCTGAGCGCAGTGCCGCGGTGAGGTAGGGTTTCAGCCAATCGGGGGTATCTTCTGTGATAACGCAGCTGCTGTCTTCAGCGGGGATATCCAGAGTTTTTACCAGCATGGCCAAAAAGTCGCCTCTGCTTACGGCCTTTTCCGGCAGGAAACAACTCTGGGAGTTTATGCTTTCCCCAACAAACAGACCGGTGTTGCGCAGCCATTCTGCGGCAAAGCGGCAGCTTTCGCCTACAGTATCGGTATATTGTTTTGCGTCGGTGGGTTTCAGGATCTGAATGGTCACTGTAGCTTCACGGGATACATTGCCTGCAGGATCTGCGGCTGTAAAGGTAAAGGAATCCACACCCACTTTGTTTTTCTTGGGGGAGTAGGTGAAGCTACCGTCCTCCAGCAGAGTGACTTGTCCTCGCTTGGGTTGCCGTACCAAGGTGAAGATCAGTGCTTCCCCTTCAGGGTCGGTGACCTTCAGCTTGCCTTGATTGGGCAGATTCTTGTAGGTCTCTATAGAGGAGTCCTCAGCCACTGGGGTTTTGTCCTCCTTGCCACGAATGGCAATGGTCATAGTAGCGGCAGGCTCTACCCGTTGGTCAAAAATAGGCAGATAGGTGACAGACGCATCCGCGTCTGTTTCTGTTCGCAGAGGGCGGAAGGTCATTTGAGACAATTGCTCGGCAGTGAGAATGTCACCGGAGCGGATCACACGACTTCCCAGCATTACTGTGCCGTGGGCAGGGTCGGGGAGCTTTGTGATGCAGACACCGGCAAGACCTTCGTCGGCATCAAAATCAGAAGCGTTGAAGCAGTAAGTGGCATCGCAATCCACCTCTGCAGCGGTGACGCTGAGACCCAAAGGAATCAGACAGGCCAGCACCAGCATCAAGCAGATTACACGAATACGAAGCATATTTTTTCCTCCTTGTTTTTTCTACGCAGGTATTGTTTGACAAGGGGGTAAAAAATATGCAGAAAAAATAAAAGTGTTTATTCAGACCAAGGGGGGAGCTTGGAAAATTCTATAGTCTTCCCTTTGTGGGGGAAAGAAAGATAACAAGAAAACAGCATAGGGGCAGTTTCTTTGTCATGGGATCCGTATTTATGATCGCCCACCAAAGGAAAACCACGACTGGAAAATTGCACCCGTATTTGGTGACTGCGGCCTGTGTGCAGGCGAATGCGCACCTGCGATACTTCGCCTGCTGTTAGTCGGGTAAATTCCAGTTTGGCTTTTTTGACACCGGAACGCTCTCTTTTTACCACAAATACTTTGTTCTTGCGGCTGTCTTTAAAAAGAAGATCCTCCCAGATACCGGCTTCCGGCGGCGTTCCATGTACACAGGCAACATACTCTTTTACCATCTGTCCGTCCTGAATCACACGGGATAGTGCTGCTGCAGCTTTTTTGTTTCGGGCATACACCATCACACCGCCTACGTTTTTATCCAACCGATGCAGCGTGAAAATTTCACCGCCCAGTGTTTCCCGGAGAAGATCGGGCAGCTGCTGTTCAGAATCCATCCCCACAGGCTTGACGCATACAGCAATGTCACTGTCAGAATAAAGCATTTCCATTTCATCACATCCTTACAACTATTATACAAGCCAAAGAAAGGCATTGCAACCCCTTGAGAAAAGTTGTATAATAGCCAAAACAGGAGGCGTGGCTATGGAAAAGAAGGACTTTCAGCGGAGTCCGCTGGTTATTTTTCTGAGTTATTTTAAGAATCATAAAGGCTTGTTTTTTGCTGATATTACCTGTGCAGTGCTCATTGCGGTCGTGGATCTTGCTTTTCCCTTGGTGACCCGGAAGGCACTGTATGATATGCTGCCGGGGAAACTGTTCGGGGTGTTCTTTACGGTAATGGCGGCGATGGTGGTTGCCTATCTGCTGCGGGCGTTTTTGACTTATATTGTCTGTTACTTTGGTCATACCTTCGGTATCCGGGTGGAGGCGGACATTCGTGCGGATCTGTTCGCCCATATGCAAAAGCTGAACTTTGATTATTATGACCGCAATCGTACCGGCCAGCTGATGAGTAGGCTCACTTCTGACCTCTTTGAACTCACAGAGCTTGCCCACCACGGACCGGAGGATCTTCTGACCTCCTGCTTGACCATTGTGGGTGCGTTGGTGGTTATGGGTGTGATCCAATGGCGGCTTGCAGTGGTGGTGGGACTGACTATCCCTGCATTTTTGCTGGTGGTCTTTTTGATGCGCAAGAGTATGAACAATGCGTCGGTTTCCATGAAGGAGAAAACAGGCCATATCAATGCCCAGATCGAATCCAGTCTTTCCGGAATCCGGACAGCAAAAGCTTTTGCCAACGAAAAATTGGAAACAGAGCGTTTTAACGCAGCAAATGATGTATATAAGGGATCTAAAAGAAACTTCCATAAGGCAATGGGACGATTTTCCGCCTCTATGGAGTTTCTGCTGTGTGCGCTGAATGTGGTGATCATCGGTTACGGTGGCTATTTGGTAATGCAAGACCAGATGGATTATAAGGATCTTTTGACCTTTACTTTGTATATCGCTTCGTTTATCGCACCTGTGCGGAAGCTGACAAACTTCTCGGAGCTGCTCGCCAACGGCTTTGCGGGACTCAATCGGTTCGTGGAGCTGATGCGCACAGAACCGTCTATTTCTGATGCCGAGGACGCAACAGAGCTTGCCAACGTGAAGGGAAGTATCAGTGTCAAAAATGTTTCCTTCGCTTATGATGGAGATATGGAAGTGCTGAGGAATGTGAGCCTTGAGGTAGCACCCGGTGAGACGGTGGCGGTGGTAGGTCCCTCCGGTGGCGGCAAGACCACCCTTTGCCAGTTGATCCCCCGGTTTTATGAGGTGTCAGACGGCTCGATTGCCATTGATGGCAAGGATATCCGCAGTGTTACACAGCAGTCTCTGCGCAGAAATATTGGTATTGTGCAGCAAGATGTGTTCCTGTTTGCGGATACTGTGCTGGAAAATATGCGTTACGGAAAACCGAATGCCACGGAGGAAGAGGTGGTGGCAGCTGCAAAAAAGGCAGAAATTTATGAGGATATTATGGCAATGCCTCAGGGTTTTGAAACCTATGTGGGTGAACGGGGAACGCTCCTGTCCGGTGGTCAGAAGCAGCGTATTGCCATTGCCCGGATATTTCTGAAAAATCCCTCTATTTTGATTTTGGATGAAGCGACTTCTGCACTGGACAGCGTCACAGAAGCAAAGATCCAGCGCGCATTTGATGCACTGGCAAAGGGAAGAACAACCTTGATCATTGCCCACAGACTTTCTACCATCCGCAATGCCCATAGAATTATATCGGTGGCTGACGGCGTGATCACAGAAGAAGGAAGTCATGCAGAGCTTCTGGAAAAAGGCGGCATCTACGCTGACCTCTATAACACGCAAACAAAATTACAGTAAATAAATGCAAAAATAATTCTTGCTATTTTGAGAAAACTGTTGTATACTATTCTAGCACCTGCCGGTGTGATGGAATTGGGGAGCGATGGGAGCGCCGCCTGTGGCGGAAGAAGCGACCAGAGCGAGTGGCCGAGGTCGGTGAGCGACGTAGCCGCGCCGCCGGCAAGGAGAGCACCGGGCACCACAACAGGTGCCGCAGTACGACTGCAAAAGGTTGATATTTAGATAGTTACACCTGCCGGTGTGATGGAATTGGTAGACGTAGTGGACTCAAAACCCCCCGATGGCGACATCGTGCCGGTTCGAGCCCGGCCACCGGCACCAATAAATCCCATAGTGAATGATACATTCACTATGGGATTTATTCTTTGTACCGGTCGGACTCGAACCGCAGGTGAGATTCCGGGGAGCGAGGGAAGCACTGCCGGTGGCAGCGGTCGATAAAATCGAGGATGAGCATAAGCTTGAAGATTTTATCGGGCACCGCAACAGGACACCGGTGCCAAATAGGTAACCACAGATGATACGATTTGTATCATCTGTGGTTGTTTTTTATAAATGATGGGAATCAAAATCCCCAAAGCGGCTATGGCCGAATGGAAACAGAAGATTGAAAAATTTAGATTGTTGTGCTATAGTGAAGCAAAGAGAAAAGAGGAGGCGGTCAGCAATGCTGAAAAAAGCGATCTATCCCGGTTCTTTTGACCCGTTTACCAATGGTCACCTTGATATTGTCAAAAAGTCGGCGGCTATTTTTGATGAGGTCTATATTGTGATGGGCATCAACTCTCAAAAACGCAGGACCTTTGGCAGCGATAAAATGATCACAGCCATTGAAAGCGTTTTGCGTGATGAGGGGATTACTAACGCCTATGTGACGGCTTATGAAGGCTTGATTGCAGAGTATGCCAAGACCAATGGGATCAAATATATGATCCGTGGACTCCGAAATAATATGGACTATAATTACGAGGAGAATATTGCGGAGGTCAACAAGCTGATCAACCCCGATATGGAGTATGTATACTTCCGTGCAGAGAATGTGGCGGTTTCCTCGTCTATGGTAAAGGAACTGCATATGTATGGTCAGGATGTATCTGCCTATCTCCCTAAGGGCATCCTGAAAATGCTGGAGTGAGATAAAAATGAAAAGACTTTTGAGCATTCAGGACATTTCCTGCGTGGGGAAATGTTCCTTGACTGTGGCACTGCCGGTGATCTCTGCTATGGGTGTGGAGGCTGCGGTGCTGCCAACAGCGGTGCTTTCCACGCACACGGCATTTCCTACACCTGTATTCCGGGATCTCACCGGGGATATGGATGCTATAGCGGAGCACTGGATGACCAACGGGATCGGCTTTGATGGCATATGTACCGGATATCTTGGGTCAGAGGCACAAGTGGATGCAGTGCTTGCTATACAGGAAAAACTGGGAAGCTTTTTGATTGTGGATCCTGTGATGGGAGATAACGGAAAGCTGTACAGTCGAATCACGGACAGCTTCGTGGAAAAAATGAAAAAGCTTTGCAGCCGGGCAGATGTGCTGATGCCCAATGTTACCGAAGCTTGCTGCCTTGCAGGGTGTGATCCTGTGGGTAGTTGTGATGAGGCGTTTGCGAAAAAACTGCTGGATAAACTGGGTGAGCTTTGCTCCGGTACGGTGCTCATCACCGGCGTAGCGCTCGGCGATCGAATTGGTGTTGTGGGAAAATGTGGGAGGACCGGGGAGTTTTACGTCTATAGCCAGGAAAAGCTTCCTCAAAGTTTCCATGGAACGGGAGATATTTTTTCTGCGGTGTGTGCTGCTGCACTTGTGTTAGGTAAGGATTGGAAAAAGGCAGCTGCGATGGCTGCGGAATTTACCGCAGAGGCTATCCGTGCTACCATTGAGGAACACCGTGACAGCCGTCTTGGTGTTTGTTTTGAAAAGGTGCTTCATAAGCTTATAAATAATTAAAACGGTTGCCGCAACATCGTGTTGCGGCAACCGTTTTGCTATTAAATTGTATTACATATACATGGGGAACTTCTTGCAGATGTCTGCCACGGTGTCGTGAACTTCCTGAGATGTGCCTTCGAAATCCTTGGCGGTAAGGGCAATGCAGTGAGCAATGCGCTTCATTTCCTCTGCGCCCAGACCACGGGTGGTAACAGCAGCAGTACCGATACGCACGCCGCTGGTGACGGAGGGCTTCTGAGGATCACCGGGGATGGCGTTCTTGTTCAGTGTGATGTGGTTTGCATCGCAGCGGGTCTGCAGCTCTGCACCGGTGATGTTCATGGGACGAAGATCGGCCAGCATCAAATGGTTGTCTGTGCCGCCGGTGACCAGATCGAAGCCTTCTTCCAACAGTGCTTCTGCCAGCACCTTGGCGTTTGCCACCACATTGTGGGCGTAGGTCTTGAAATCGTCACTCATAGCTTCCTTCAAGCACACGGCTTTCGCTGCGATCACGTGCTCCAAAGGACCGCCCTGGGTGCCGGGGAACACGGCGGAGTTCAGCTTCTTGGCAAATTCTTCCTTTGCCAGGATCAGACCGCCTCTGGGACCACGGAGGGTCTTGTGGGTAGTGGTGGTGACGATGTCGGCATAAGGAACGGGGCTCATATGAGCACCGCCTGCCACGAGACCGGCAATATGAGCCATATCCACCATTAGCACAGCACCCACTTCGTGAGCGATGTCTGCAAAGATCTTGAAGTCGATGGCTCTGGGGTAAGCGGAAGCACCGGCGATGATCAGCTTAGGCTGGCTCTTCTTTGCCATATCCCGGATCTGATCGTAGTCGATGAGACCGGTGTCGTGGTTTACATCGTAGGAGACGACATTGTAGTACTTGCCGGAGATGTTGGCAGGGCTGCCGTGAGACAGGTGACCACCGTTGGCAAGGCTCATACCCATCAGGGTGTCGCCGGGAGCCAGCAGTGCCAACTGCACAGCCATATTTGCCTGCGCACCGGAGTGAGGCTGTACGTTGGCGAATTCCGCACCGAACAGATCCTTGGCACGCTGGATACACAGTGCTTCCAACTCGTCCACGTGCTGGCAGCCACCGTAGTAGCGCTTGCCGGGCAGACCCTCAGCATACTTGTTGGTAAGAATAGAGCCCATAGCGGCAATAACAGCAGGAGAGGCGAAGTTTTCAGATGCGATCAGTTCCAGACCGTCCTTTTGACGGGTGAATTCACGATCCATCATAGCAGCCAGTTCGGGGTCGAACTGTGCAACAAAGTTAATTGAGTCGATAGGTTTTCCAAGCATAATAAATTTCCTTCTTTCTTGAATTTAACACACCCAAAAAGAAAACGGGCAGTCTCAGTTGAGGACTGCCCGCATAGATAGACATAGCAATATCATACGCTGCATCTCTGTCCGTTTGCCTGAGAGATTCGGCTTTCGCCTTGCACCTTCGGCACACAACTGAATGTGTTCTCCAGAGAGTCCTCAGTGTTCCGGTCTTATCCTCAAAAGGGGATACCTGAGACTGTTAATCCTTCGGTGGGCATAGACCACTTTCCCGGTACACTTCATAGGGTGTATTTATTTGTACTTCTACAGTATACTATATTTGCGAAAAAAGTCAACAGGTGAAATTTACTTCGTGATACCCTGAATCTCCAGCATATCCACAACGGCTTGTCCTCTTTCGGTCAAGGCAAAGCTGCCGTGAACGGGAAGTCCTTTGTATTGAGACATATCCATCCCTTTCAGTGCAGTGCGGTAATCAATGGAGATCAATGCCTTTCGCTCCAAAAGTTGTAGAACAAGGCTATATTCCTCCCGGGTGCAGTCCTCGTCCTCTAAATAAACGGGAATCATATCGTCAGCTTTTCGTGCCACCGGAAGGAAGGGGATTTGTCCCAGCTTGCGTAGCAGAAGTATTTCTTGAGGGGTCAGAGTCAGTTCTTTTGCGCAGCCACCGCAGCTGCCGCAGTTTCCGTTGCAGCCCATATTAGTTCACCGTGATCAGTTCGTATTCCCGGGAGCCGATCCCCAGATTGGCAGCGGCTTCTACTGTGCGAATGCCGTTTCGGCTTTCGATGCGCTTGATGAGATGATCTTTTCCGGGGTCATTGGAATTGTAAACGAGATCCAGACACGCCTGATCAATGGCGACAGGGTCGGTAGAGATCAGCACGCCGATGTCTTGAATACAGGGATCTTCCGCAACCGCACAGCAGTCGCAATCCACGCTGATCTTCTTCATCACATTGATATAGACGATACGCCCACCAAAGAAATCCACAACAGAGCTGGCAGCGTCTGCCATAGCATCCTTAAAGTGGTCCCGGTCGGAGTTCCAGAAATTTTCGGTGTCGCCAACACCGTGGATATACTTCTTGCCATAGGCAGAGGCGAAGCCGATGGAGAGCTGCTTGATACTGCCGCCAAAGCCGCCCATAGGGTGACCCTTGAAATGAGACAGCACAAGGCAGCTGTTGTAGTTTTTAATGTCCTTGCCAACGAAATTCTTTTGGATGCGCAGACCGTTGGGGATGGGCAGTTCCAGATCCGGTCCCTGGGCATCCAGAAGATCCACAGGGAAATGATCCAGCCAACCGTGCTTTTGGAAGGTTTGCATATGATGCTCAGTGGTATCTCTTCCGCCGGCATAAGCGGTGTTGCATTCTACTACCGTGCCGCCTACGTGGTCGATCACCGGCTTCCAGAAGTCGGGGGTCAGGAAATTTTGATTTCCCGGCTCACCGGAATGGACTTTGATAGCAACATTACCTTCCAAGGTGACACCCAAAAGCATATAAAGCTTTAGTACGGATTCTGGGGTGATATCTTTTGTGAAAAATACCTTTGATCTCATATTCCACACTTCCTTTCTTTTCTATTATAACCGAAGACGGGCTTCTAGGCAACAAATAAATATATGGATAAAATTGCATCACAGTCGTACACTATTACAGGGGGGATGAAAATGAAAATCGATTGGAAGAAGCTGCTTTTGTGCCTTGCTGTTCCTTTGGGGGTAGGAGGATTGTCGGCTCTGGTCAGCGGTGGAATGGATACCTATCAGCAGTTGAGGCAGCCACCATTGTCTCCACCGGGTTGGGTATTTCCTGTGGTTTGGACGGTGCTGTATCTGCTGATGGGTTATGCCAGCTACCGCATTCTCAAAAGCGGAGGGGAAACGGAGAAGATCCGAAAAGCGCTGACGCTTTATGGTATCCAGCTGGCATTGAACTTTTTGTGGTCACCGGTTTTCTTTGGGTTGCAGTGGTATCTGGTGGCATTTTTTATCCTTGTGACAATGTGGGTGTTTATCTACTTGACGACCCGGGCGTTCTCGGATATAGATGAGTTGGCAGGTGATTTGTTGCTGCCGTATCTTCTTTGGGTCACCTTTGCCGGTTACCTGAATTTGGGCGTTTATATCTTGAATAAATAGTTGAAAAACAAACAGAGCTATGCTATATTAAATCCAGCAAAATTATACTAAGGAGGAACAAAAACTATGGCGAATAAGTACGCAGGCACACAGACCGAGAAAAATCTGATGGCAGCTTTTTCCGGTGAATCCGAGGCAAGAAATAAGTACACCTATTTTGCTTCTAAGGCAAAAAAAGAAGGCTTTGAGCAGATTGCAGCGCTGTTCCAGAAGACAGCAGACAACGAAAAGGAGCATGCCAAGCTTTGGTTTAAGGAGCTGGAGGGCATCGGCTCTACTGCTGAGAATCTGCTGTCTGCAGCGCAGGGTGAGAACTACGAGTGGACCGATATGTACGCAGGCTTCGCAGAGACTGCTGAGAAGGAAGGCTTCCCTGAACTGGCTGCCAAGTTCCGTCTGGTGGCTGCTATCGAGAAGCACCACGAGGAGCGTTATCGCGCACTGCTGAAGAACGTGGAAACCGCACAGGTTTTTGAGAAGAGCGAAGTTAAGGTTTGGGAGTGCCGCAACTGCGGTCATCTGGTGATCGGCACCAAAGCACCCGAGCTTTGCCCCACTTGTGCACATCCCCAGAGCTATTTCGAAGTCAACGCCGAAAATTATTAATAGCGAAAAGGGTCGCCTTGGGCGACCCTTTTTGTTATATGCGTAGTCAGATTGCGATTTACTTGATCATACTGCCGGTGTTCAGTACAAGCGTGCTGTACATAAACAGAACATCTTGACCGTTGAACTCTAAAAATCTTCCCAGTAGTTGGCTGTTGAGATACCGTGTGTCCACCAGCGTGACAGTTTTGTATTCTGAAACCAGAAGGGGTGTAATGGAGCTGCCAAAGGAGTCCCGGAAAATGATCAGCTCCCGATTTGTGGCAGCATTGGGATTTTCAATGCGCATAATGGATTGAGGTCCGGACAGAAATACATCGTAAGGCTCTTTGGTGCTGAGCTTTTCCAGATCATAAACACCGCAATAGCTGACCGGGGCAAAGGTCGATCCGTTGTGAATGCTGACCTGCATCTGGCTTAGCCGCTGGCTTTCCATCAAGTAAAGGGTTTCCGGTGCAATGGGGAGAGCAGCCTGTCCATAGTAGACACCGTGGAAATCAATGGGGGTTTCGGTTGCGGTGTAATCTTCTTTTTGGGGAGCAGGCATATCCAGAGCGTCGCAGATGGCACCGGCAGTGGGAATCAAGGTCTCCTGTCGCCAGTGGGTGTCGGTGTAATAGTAGTTTTCAATGGCTAACGTTGCTGTTAGGTCGATATGCCGGGCAAAGGGAAGGGCTTCCTGCATATGGGAGGATAGGTCAGCGTAATCCATAGCAAGGTGACCGGAGCTTTCTGCCAGATAGTAACCTTTGTCGGGAATTACCGCACAGTATATCTTGCTGCCACTATCCTTAAGATAGGTGTCATAGATCTGGTTGATACGGTTTGTGGCTGCGGTAACTTCGCTTTCTGAAAGTGGGTAATCCTGCTTGGCAAGATAGCCGTTGGAAAAATAAATGCTGTTGTTGTCCTTTTGTAAAAGGATATAATTGTGGAACATTGCCTTGATGCTCCGAAAGGTGTCTCTGACGGGAAACTGATCCAGAGTATACTTTTCAAAGTCGGTCATAAACTTGCCGGACAGGATGGTTTTCTCGGTAACGGTCGGGAACTGGAAAAGCTCACGACGCTCAGCGGTGGAAAATTGTTTGGAAGGGGTAAACCAGGCGAAAAGCACCAAACACAGCCAGAATAAGATCACAATGCCGATGCCGGCGGCGCGTATTTTTTTGTTCATAAGCGCCTCCTTAAAAACGGAAATAAAGGAACGGATTAAAAGAACCGTCTACCAGATAACCGGTGCAGATCAGCAAAAGTGCCAACATCAGAAGAATTTCCAAAACAGCACCGATTTTGGTATTCTGGATCTTTAAAGCAGTGTTGCGGACAACGGGGGTAGAGCCAATGAAACTCAGCAGGAAGATCACACCATAGGAGCGAAGATAGTATAGTGCTTCCGCACTGACCAGAGGTACACCGGCGAAACCGAACAGACCGCCAATATCAGACAACGCCTGAGAAAGGGATGTGGCATTGAATAAAACAAAGCCTATAACCACCACCAGCAGCACATAGATCCGACGTAGCACTGTGGGGAGCTTTTGAATGGGAAGTGCTTTTTCCAGCAGCAAAAATACGGCGTATAAAAGGCCCCACAACACGAAGTTCCAGGCTGCACCGTGCCAAAGTCCGGTGAGCATCCAAACCACCAAAATGTTAAAGATCCAACGCAGAGGCTTTACGCGGTTACCGCCCAAAGGAATGTAGACATAGTCGCGGAACCAGCTGCCCAGACTCATATGCCAGCGGCGCCAGAATTCCGCAATGGACTTGGACATATAGGGGTAGTTGAAGTTTTCAATAAAATTGAAACCAAAGATCCGTCCCAAACCAATTGCCATATCGCTGTAACCGGAGAAGTCAAAGTAAATGTGCAGCGCAAAAGCAATGGCGTACATCCAATAAAACAGGACGCTCTTTTCACTGGTGGCACGGAAAATCTCTGTCAGTTGTCCCAACTGGTTTGCCAGAAGGATCTTTTTGCCAAGACCAATGAGAAAACGGCGCAGACCCAGGGAAAAATCATTCCAGGAATGGGTGCGGCTGTCCAGTTCCCGTGCTACATCCACATAACGGACAATAGGGCCTGCGATCAACTGAGGAAACAAAGAAACATATGCACCGAAGCTGATGATATTTTTCTGTGCCTGGGCGTTGCCGCGATACACGTCCACGGTATAGCTGAGGCACTGGAAGGTGTAGAAGCTGATGCCGATGGGAAGTGCAAGCTTTAAAAGGGGTATTTGGATACCGGCAACAGAATTTACACTGCCAATGAGAAAATCTGCATATTTAAAGATCGCCAGTAGAGCGAGGCTGACCACAACGGAAACGGTTAGCCAAAATCGTTTCCAAAACAATTGCTGACATTTGCTGATGGCAATGCCGCAACTGTAGAACAAGGCAATGGTGCCGATCATCAAAAATACGTACTTGGGTTCGCCCCATGCGTAGAACACAAGGCTGAACAGAAGGAGCACTGCATTTTTGCACTTTCGCGGCACAAGGAAATATAAGATCATCACTGCCGGTAAAAAATAAAACAAAAAGGGAATGCTGGAAAAAAGCAATCAGACCACCCCACAGTAGTAAGTAATAAGGAATGCATTTAGTATACCACAATTTGTGTGGTTTGAATAGCAAAAAAAACAGCGGTAGAATTACCGCTGTTTTTGCTTTTTCGAGAGTTAGCGAGCAATTGCTTCGCTGTACTTGTTCTCAGCATCGGGATATGCAGCAGTCAGTGCAGTCTCGAAGGGAGCAAGAGCGTCATTCAGACCGAAAGCAACGAACACATACTCGGTGTCGATCACGGTGATGATCATCTTCTCAGGCATACCGCAGATCCACTGTGCATTGCTCAGGGCATTGTACATAGCCTCGGCAAAACCTGCAACATCGTCAGCGTTGGTGATGTGGTACACAGCACCGGTGAAGTTGTTGGCCATCATTGCGTGGCGCAGGCAGGAGATAGCGTCTACCTTAGCAACTTCCTCAGCGGGGATGAACAGGTCGGAAGCCAAGCCTTCGCCGTCAATGGGGTAGTTGCCGGGAGCACCGTCAACAGGAGCGGTGAAGTCGCCACCCATAACAGGGAAGCGCTGGTCTTCGGAAACATTTTCCCAGATGGTGTTGTAGACTACAGTGGCAGCGTTGGGCTCAGCAGCAACGGGGATGGTGTCTTCCACGGGGTCAGTGCCTTCGGTGAGCTCTTCAGTAGCTTCCTCGGTAGCTTCGGTGGTTGCGGGGGTGGTCTCAGGTGCGGTGGTGTTGCCGCAAGCAACCAGGCCCATAACCAGGACCAGAGCCAGCAGCATAGCAATCAGCTTTTTCATAATTTGTTTTCCTCCAAATATTTTGATTTTTTTCTTTTGTAGTTGTGTATCAGGGTTATAAAAACGATGCCCAGGACAACGCCTGCGGTATCGATACCCACATCCTTAACGGCGGGACCACGAAGGGGAACAAAGATCTGAATGGTCTCGTCGATGCAGGCGACTGTTGCGCCTGTCAAAAAGGGGAGCAGAAGCTGTTCGGTTTTCTTTTTGCGAAGCATAGCGAAGAGCCAGCAAAGGCACATACCAAGACAGGTGAACTCTGTAAAATGTGCCAGTTTTCGGAGCAGTCCGCCGCCACCGGAGGGCGTTCCCGGACGGTGACCGAAAAGAAAGTTCAGGACAGCACGAAGTGCATCCCGGACAAAATCGCTGATTGCGCCGGAGATTTCGCCGGGCAGCAGGGAATTGCCCCAGATAAACACAAGGTTCAGTACCAGCAATACCACACAAAGAGTGATGCGCTTTTTAGAACGGATCATTTAAAGAACTCCTAAATGCTCCAGCAAAATCTTCAGACCCAGCAGGATCAGAATAATACCACCGGTCAGTTGTGCTTTTTTCTCAAAGCGGCTGCCGAAGATGTTGCCGATTTTTACGCCCAAAGCGGACATTAAGAAAGTGACCACGCCGATGAGTGCAACAGCAAGCCAAATGCTTACATTGCCTGCCATAGCCAGAGAAATGCCCACAGCCATAGCGTCGATGCTGGTGGCAATAGCCATCACAAACATAGACTTGGGTGATAGGTCGGCATCTTGCTCTTCGCATTCAGAACATTTGCAGAAGGCCTCCTTCAGCATATTGATGCCGATGATGGCAAGAAGACCAAAAGCGATCCAGTGGTCAAAGCTTTGAATGGCATCAGCAAACATAGTGCCGAGAAAGAAGCCGATCACAGGCATCAGTGCCTGGAAACCGCCAAACCAGATACCGCAGATGGCACCTGCTTTCAAGGTGGCTTTTTTCATTGAGAGACCTTTGCAGATGGAAACGGCAAAGGCATCCATACTCAGACCAATGGCCAGTAGAAAAAGTTCTAAAAAACCCATAAAAAAACCTCTGCATCCGTGATACTGACGCAGAAGCTCAAAAAGAAGGCGACTGCGACGGTGGTCCAAGTCTCGTCATTTCAGACCGTGCCAGAGACCAAGATCTCAGTATGTTGACACGACCCCGCTTGTGGCGCCGACTACTCCCTCTTCGCGGCGGATTATATCAGTAAATAAATCAAATGTCAATACTATTGAAAAAAGTTCACAAAATGGCTTTTGTATGCGCACAAGTGTCATTCGCTCGCAGAAAAACCTTTCCCCCCGGCATAGCCGGGGGGGAAGATAACATCAGAAGACCAGTTGCACCAGCAACATATACACGACGGTACCGCCGCCAATGGAAAGCAGGGTGTTTCGTTTCCAGATATGCAGCAACACCACTGCGCCGCATCCCAGAAACTCCGGGATCCCGAAGGGATAGGAAAGAATCTGGGTGTCCTTCAGACAATAGACCACCAGCATACCCATAATGGCGTGGGGAAGAACCTTTCCCAAGTAGGTAATTATTTTGGGTGTTTTCCCGTTTCGGAAGATCAAAAAGGGAAGAAAGCGTGTGGCGGCAGTCACAAGGCAGCCTACCAGGACGATCCAAAAACTGTGCAGATTCACTTGTCGCGCCTCCTTCCCGTTTTTGCTGCAAGGGTGAGGATCAGTGCGATCAGTGCCATAGAAGGCACAAGGAAAATCTCTTTTCCAAAGATCAAGAGACACAGTGTTGTGGCTGCCACACCAATGATGGCACTGCGGTGCTCCTTTGTGCTGAGCCACTGTTCCACAAAAATAGTAACGAACAGCGCAGTAAGTACGAACTCAATGCCCTCAAGGGGAATGTTCAGCTGCCTGCCCAGCAGACCGCCCACGGTGCAACCGATGATCCAGTAAATATGGTCAAGAAGGGATACTACAAAGCAATAAGTGCGTCTGGACATCCCTTCGGGCGGATCGTTTTTCGCTACCAGGGAGTAAGTCTCGTCTGTAAGGGCGAAAATAAGGTAGGGCTTTTTGATCCCTGTGTTTTGGTATTTTTCCAGCATTGTGATGCCGTAGAACAGATGCCGTGCGTTGAGAAACAAAACAGACAGAGCAGTACTGAGAAGGGAAGTGTTGCTTGCCAGCAGGCTGACAGTAAGATACTGGGCAGAGCCGGCATACATAAACAGTGCCATGGAGAATGCCCACATAACACCGTAGCCTTTTTCATAAAGTAAAATGCCGAAGCCAATGCCGAGAAACAGATAGCCGGTCATTACCGGTATGGTGTCACGAACGGCGGAAAGAAACGCTTGACGCTTCAATGGTATCACCCCCTGTGCTTCATTACAAAATTATATAAAAGAGATACAGGAATGTCAATGTGTGGAAATATTGACATTTGAAGTATGGTGGATATAATAAAATAAGCATATAAAAACAATAGGAGGCGTACACTTTGAAAAAGTATATTGAGGCAACTGAAAAGCATCGCCAGCTGATGCTGGACGCACTGGATTATATTTGGAAGAACCCGGAAACCGGCTATAAGGAGTGGAAGACCCACGCATACCTGGAGGAGGCGTTTGCCAAGCTGGGTTATGAGCTGACATTGGCAGGGGATATTCCCGGCTTTACCGCATTGGTGGATACCGGTCGTCCCGGCCCTACCATCGCAGTGTTTGGTGAGTTAGATTCCTTGATCTGCAACGCACACCCCGAGTCTGATCCCGAAACCGGTGCAGTTCACGCTTGTGGTCACTGCGCACAGGCTGCGGCATTGTTGGGCCTGGCAGCGGCACTGAAGGAGCCGGGCATTTTGGATGAAATGTGTGGTAAGATCCTGCTGGTGGCAGTTCCTGCTGAGGAGCTTATTGAGGTGGAATACCGTGAGCAGCTGCGTAAGGCGGGTACCATCCGCTACTTTGGCGGCAAGCCTGAATTTATGAGCAGAGGCTTGATGGACGGCGTGGATATGGCGATTATGATCCATACCGGTGGCGGCGACGGCGCCGGCATCACCAAGGGCTCCAACGGCTGTATCGCTAAGACTGTGTGCTTTAAGGGTGTGGCTGCCCACGCAGGTGGTGCACCCCACCAGGGCGTGAATGCGCTGTATGCTGCTAACCTGGGTCTGAATGCCATCAATGCACTTCGTGAGACTTTCCAGGACAGTGCCCATATTCGTGTACATCCTATTATTACTGCCGGTGGTGATGCGGTCAACGCCATTCCGGATACCGTGAAGATCGAGAGCTATGTCCGTGGCGCTACTATGGAGCAGATCGTTGAGGTTAATCAAAAGGTCAACCGTGCACTGGCAGCTTCTGCTGCTGCCTTGGGTGCAAATGTGCATCTGCAGGATGTGCCCGGTTACTGGCCTCGTATCCATCCGGAGGATGGCAGTCTTCTGTTTGTAGAGGCAATGAAGGCGGTCTTGCCGGAGGATAAGGTCACTTATAATCCTTCCGGTTGGAGCACAGGTTGTTCTGATATGGGCGATGTGGGCGCAGTTATGCCGGCATTGCACCCACATATTGGCGGCGCTGTGGGCAATGCACACGGCAGTGAGTACTATATTACCAACCCGGATCTTGCGGTGGTCAAGTCTGCGGCTGTGCAGCTGGTGTTCCTTGTGATGGCACTGCGCAACAATGGTGAGCGTGCTAAGAGCGTGATCGAAAACTATAAGCCTGCCTTTGGTTCTATGAAAGAATACTTTGCGTTTGTGGATAAGCTGGCACTGGATTGCGATGCTGTGGAATACCAGGGCGATTATGAGGCAAAGCTGACCTTCGGTCAGTAAATCCCATTTGCCCTCGTCATTGCGAACCAGTCCGCAGACTGGTGTGGCAATCCTATTCGCACCCTTCGTCATTGCGAACCAGTCCGCAGACTGGTGTGGCAATCCGTTATCAATAAAGGAGTTTTTATGAAAAAGGAAATCAATGTCTGGGACTATGCAGGTCATATTATGGAGCGCATCGATGCCGGTATCCTGCTGACGACCAAAGCCCACGGCCAGGTGGATACTATGACCATTGGCTGGGGTACGATCGGTGTCCAGTGGGGAAAGCCGATTTTTATCGCCTTTGTCCGGGAAAGCCGTTATACCAAGGAGCTGCTGGAGGAAAACAGTGAATTTACGATCAATGTATCTCTGGAAGCGGTGGATAAAAATGTGATCGCTGTTTGCGGAACAAAGTCCGGTAGAGATATAGACAAGATCGCAGAGTTGGGATTGACGTTGGAGGAGGGAGAGACTGTCTCTGTTCCTGCCATCCGTCAGCTGCCTTTGACATTGGAATGCAAGGTCATCTACAAGCAGGAGCAGGAGCCTTCAGCGATCTTCCCGGAGTACGATGCTAAGTATTATGCTAAGGGTACCCGGAATGAGGGAGACTATCATATCGCTTATTACGGAGAGATCACTGCTGCGTATATCCTGGAGGGAGGTCAAAATTGGCTATGAGAAAAATTGGTGTTTTGGGTGCCGGAACTTGGGGTATGGCATTGGCAAGAATGCTCTGCGTCAGCGGTCACAATGTTACAGTCTGGTCAGCACTTGAAAAAGAGGTGGAAGCGTTTTCTTCTACCCGTCGTCATCCCAATTTGCCGGGAATGGAGATTCCACAGGAAATCATTTTTACCAAAAACATTGCTGAGGTCTGCCGGGAGCAGGATGTGCTTTTGTTTGCAGTACCCTCTGTGTTTGTACGCAGTACCGCCAGAAGTGCCGCACCCTATATTCGGGACGGCCAGGTAATCGTGGATGTGGCAAAGGGTATTGAAGCCGATACTTTGTTTACAATGACTCAGATCATTGAAGATGAGATCAAGAATCCCACAGTAAAACTGGTAGCACTTTCAGGCCCTACCCACGCAGAAGAAGTGGCGAAGGATCTTCCCACCACCATTGTGTCTGCCTGTGCGGACAAGAATGCGGCAGAGCTGGTGCAGGAAGTGTTCTCCAATACCTGTATGCGTGTCTATACCAATGAGGATGTGCTGGGTGTGGAGCTTTGCGGTGCTATGAAAAATATTATGGCATTGGGCTCCGGTATTGCATTGGGACTGGGATACGGCGACAATACAAAAGCGGCGCTGATCACCCGTGGTATGGCAGAGATCACAAGACTGGGATCTGCTATGGGCTGCGACAGTCGTACCTTCTACGGCTTGGCTGGCATTGGGGATCTGATCGTTACCGCGACCAGTGTCCACAGCCGGAACAACCGTTGCGGAATGCTTCTGGGACAGGGTGTTGCTCCGGAAGAAGCGGTGAAGCAAGTGGGGATGGTCGTGGAGGGTATCCACGCATTGGCTGCGGCAATGCGGCTGATGGAAAAGTATGATGTGGAGATGCCCATCGTCAGAGCAGTAAATGCCGTTGTCAATTGCGGTGCGGATCCGCGTAGCGAAGTGATGGCACTGATGAACCGGAATCAGCGTCCGGAAAATGAATAAAAATACTTAGAGGGTGTGGCATTTGCCACACCCTCTGAGTTATTTTGCTAGGATGGAATCCACAACACCCTTCAGATCGTCATAAGTAACGGAGGAGAAGAATATCTTTTGGATTATGCCATCTTCATCCAGAATCACGGTAAAGGGATAGGTGCCTCTGCCGCCCAGAGCAGTGTAGTACTCTCCGGTGAAGCCTTCGCCACCATCCCAGGAGAAAAGCATATCCGTTTGGGGATAATACTCCGCAATGTAGGCAGGGGCGGTTTCTTTGGAAATACTGGAGTGGATGGCGACTACAGAAACGGTATCGCTGTACTGGGAGGCGATGGCATCAAAGTAAGGCAGTTCGTTGACACAGGGAGTGCACCAAGTGCCCCAGAAGTTGATGATCATAATTTTGCCGGTGGCGGTGGGATCAAAAACTTCACCGGTGTCACCGTTCCCGTTTACAATAGGAAGGTCGTAATTGTAACACAGATCGCCTTCCTGGTTGCCACGGTCTGCGGCAATAATGCCGGGGTTGGGATTGGTCACATCCTCCAGTGACCAGTAGTAGCCTATGGCACCAATAAGCACAGCAAGCATCACAACGGTGGTGATGATCCGAGTTACAAGCCGACGCTTGCTTGTGCTTGGTGTGCTTTCTTGATTGGGGAGAAGTACTTTCGGCCCTTTCCAGGAGATCGCCTTGGTGGGACATACATTTACGCAGGAGCCGCAGCTGATGCATTCCTGGTCGCCGGGGTGTTTGATATCCACTTTGCAATGACCGTGGCATAAACCGCAGTTGGTGCATTTGCTGTTGTCCACTTTGATGCCGAAGAAGGAAAGTTTGTTGAACAGTCCGTATAATGCACCCAACGGACACAGGAAACGGCAGAAGAGACGAAAAATGAAGACGCATCCTACCATAATGCTTACCAGAAGCAGGAATTTCCATGTAAACAGGGGGCCAAGCATGGAGAAGTAGCTTTCATTCACAGCGTTGGACAGAAGTCCAATGCCGCCTTCCAGTGTACCTGCGGGGCAGATGTACTTACAAAATGTGGGAAGCGGTGTATCCCGGAACGCATACATAATGGGCACGATAAAAACGAAAAATACCAGGATCACATACTTCAAATAGGAAAGAATTCTTGTGACAGGGCTTTTCTTCAGTTTAGGCGTTTTGACTTTGTAAAACAGCTCTTGAATAAGACCGAAGGGACAGAGCCAACGGCAGATCATTCTGCCGAACATCAGAGCGTACAGCAGGAGAATGCCGCCTACATAGTAGAGTGTGCTGTGATCGGCACTGAAAGCGCCTTGCAGAGAGCCCAGGGGACAGGCACCGATGGCACCGGGGCAGGAGTAGCAGTTAATGCCGGGGGCACAGAATTTTTTCGTGGTGCCTTGATAAATATTGCCGGTGATAAAGCCCTTTAGATTTGCGTTAAACAGAAGCGCAAAGTACAGCTGCATCAGCTTGCGCTTGGAGGGCAACCATTTTTTAATCGTTTCTTTCATAGCGATCACCCCAATCCTACGCATTCTGTGCAGATGTTGATGGCTTTGGTGAGCACATCGTTGGTGCCACCTGCAAAGTAGCCGTAAACCATAATTGCCACAGCAAATGCCAACAGTGCATACCGCAGCCAGGGGAGATGCACTTTGCACTTAGGTGCTTCTCCGGGGAGAACGACATCGTCGGAAACGGCAAGCTTCAGCAGCTTGGTTTCTCTTTTAATGGATGCAGCGGAAGCGTAAGCGGCAAAAATGCTGTAGCCAAAAGGAATTGCCATACAGGGGAGCAGTACGTACATTGCGCTTTTCATAGAGCCGGTAATGTCTGTCTGATGGAAATTGGCAGGGTTTGTGCCGTAGATCAGAAATACTATACTTCCTGCGCTTAAAAGAACGGCAGCGATGATTCGGTGCAGCCTTCTTTTGGCTTGCTCTTTGGCGATGGCATCAAAACTGGGGTTGCTTTTGTCAATAGAGAACTTGTGGTGCAGCTTTTTCAAAAGTGCTGCATCCTGCCGAATGGCGGTGCGTTTTTTTGCAGGCAAGGGAAGAGCAATATCCAGCAGAAAACCACCAAACAGCAGCGCAAGGCAAATATACACCGGAATGGCAATGCCGGAAAATGCGGTTGCCACGGATTCCGGAGTAAAGGGTCTGTCGCCGGAATTGTAAATGCCCACACAAGCAACCATAAGACAGATGCCGGCTACCGCCAGCATAATGCTTAAAACAATACTATATATAATATGTATGGTATTCTTTGCTTTTTCACGCATACACAAACCTCCTTTAAACGAAGGTAGTATACCATAAATAAGGATAAATGTAAATATCATAAGAAAACTAAGGGAGATTCTTTAAAATCCGATTGATCGCTCGCTTTGAAGGGATCTTCGTAGGGTCGAGGCTGTGCCTCGACCTAATCGCTGAAGGCGATATTCCTCATATTTGCTTCGCAAATCCTGAAAATGTTTGCGTTTTCGGGTGGGCGGGGCACAGTCCTGCCCCTACGATAACTGCTCGACAAATTGAAAATTGAAATAAATATCTGTGCTTGGGGATTGGTCAAAATGGTCAAAAAATTCTCTCTGATTTTGGGGAAAATACTAGTTGTCAAAAAGCACTTGATATAGTACAATATGGTAGACTATGTATAAGGGTAGGTGTCTTCTGTTTTCGGGTATTTGAAAACGGCCATCTGAACGCAAAGAAAGGGGATTTACTATGAAGCAAGAAACAGGTAAGAAAAAAAGTAAACTTTGGCTCTGGCTTGTCATTGGTGCAGTAGCACTGCTGGCTGTAGCAGGTGTCGTGTTGGCACTGGTGCTGGGCGGCGGTGGGGAAACCGGCCCTAAGGGCGGTCGCTCTGAGATCTACTGGAACGTTGACAGAAGGGCCTATACTGAAAATTCCGAATCCGGACTTTCCACTCGTGAAGCTGGAGAGGACGGAAGTTTCAGAGTCCGTTTTGCCATCAATGGTGAATTGGTTGAGTATGAGGTTGCTGACAAGCAGCTGATCAACTACATCGATACTATGGATGCAATGGGCCTTGTGAAGGATTCTGACGGCGTTGTTGTGGATGTCATTGACCCGAAGGACATCGCAAAAGAAGTCAATAAGAATGCTTACGTCAAGAGCGCCACAGCAAGCAAGATCGTGGCAAACACTTCCGTGGCTATGAACGGTATGAACATCAACATTAAGCTGGAGGAAGGCGTGACTGAGATCTATGACGTGACTCCTCAGGCTGAGGTGCCCGGTCAGAAGATCACCACTGCAGAGCTGAAGGCTATGGATACGTTGGTGGTCTATGCCAATGATCTGGACCAGGTGACTCACGTTTTTGTAAACAGCCACTCCAAGGAGTCTAAGGTCTATTGGCGTGCCGATCAGTTCTATAACTCTACTGAGAAGGCTACCTCTCGTGTACCCGATGAGAATGGTGCATACACCATTCCCTTCTTCTGCGAGGGCGAGGTCGTGGAGCTGAAGTGTAAGGATAAGGCCATCGTTACCAAGATCGACTCCATTTCTCGTTGGAAGTGCCACTTCGGTCTTACTTTCGATGAGGAAGGTTACATTATTGAGCAGTTTGCTTCCGCTATCGGTATTCAGGGCATTGTGGTCACTGACTGCTGGGACGTGGTGGAGATCGATGGTGAAACGGTTACCATCCAGCGTCTGGTCACCAACGACGGCTCTGTCTGGACCGGCACAATCCCTGCCGGCACTCCCATTTACGAGGCTGGTATTAAGGCAAAGCGTGAGCGCGAGGGCGGCAGAAAGATCGACAGCCTCCAGCTCGGTGACCGTGTCACCACCTGGACCGATACCAACGGACAGGTGGTTCTGGTCTATGTTGCTGAGCGTCTTGTGGACAGCCCTGCTTACTGGATTCCCACCCGTAAGTACAATTCCACAACCAAGGAGACCACCCGTGAGATCGGCACCAGCGGCTACTACGAGATCGAGCTGGTGAAGGAAGGCGCTAACAAGAAGGAAATCTACTATGTTAAGGACAAGGAAACCATGTCCTACATTGATAGTATAACCTCTAAGGTCGTTGGTCTGAAGGTACTCCCCGGCAATATCGTGGAGTTCGCTTATGACTCTGAGGCAGTGACCGGCTACACCGTGGCTACCCGAGGCGGTGTTGTTACTGCTGTTACCGGTGGCATCTTTACCAAGATGACCTATGGTAAGCGTGGCACGGAATCCAACCTGGTGCTGGCACCCAACGCCAGAGTGTACAATGTCTCCGGCTACGGTGAATACGGTGCAGTGACCACAATCCAGCCCGGTGACCATGTTTACGGCTGTAAGCAGCCTACCGGTGAGATTCTTCTGGCTTATGTTACCAAGCGTACCATCGGTGGCGAGAAGATGTACTGGAATCTGGAGATTATGTGGGATAAGACCAAGCAGACCAGTACCCGTCCCCACGACGAGGAAGGTTGGTATCACTTCACTATGGCCTATCAGGGCAAGCAGGTGGAGCTGAAGACCAAGGTCAAAGAGATCGTTGACAAGATCGACATGTTGTCCATTGGCGCTGTGGCACTGGATGTCAGCGGCGGCGTGATTTACAATGTTTACGATGCAGGTTACCCCTACGGCGGTAACAAGGTAGCTTCCGGTTACAAGTTCCAGTATGTTACCGATGAGGGCAAGTATTTCTGCACCTACGCTTCCGATAAACAGAAGACTGCTGAGTTTGTGATGGCTGAGGATTGCGTGATCTATAACGTTAGCCCCATCTTCGATAAGTTCCAGGGTGAGCAGATCTACAGCATTCCTAAGGATGCAATGCTGACTGTCTTCTGTGATATCTATGGTGAGGCTAAGGTGGTCTATGTCCGCAGCAAGACCGTAAATGATATGTACTGGAAGACCGAGATCCTGTACGATAGCACCAACAAGGTCACCAAGCGTGAAGCCGATGCTGACGGCTACTACTGGTATGATCTGGCAGTTAACGGTGAGTGCAAGCGCTTCAAGACCAAGGATAAGAAGATCGCAAACTCCATGGACTCCTACGCAGGCGCATTTGGCTTGAATGTAAGAGGCGACGAGATCTTCGGCTTCGTTGCTACCAACTCCGTGAAGGGCGTCAGCGGTAACGGTCATACCACTGCAAGCGTTCTTGCCATCGATGGTAGAACCATCACCGTGGAGGTTGCCGGCGAGACTGAGACAATGAAGCTGTCCTCTGATTGCAAGATCTATGATGTCAGTCCCCTTGCCAAGAGCTTTGGTGAGGTATCTACCTTGAAGGTAGGTGACGTCGTTCGTACCTATCTGAATACCGATAAGTCCGGTCACTGCTATGTCTACATCAAGGCCCGTGCTTCTCGTGTCAAGGGCGAAGTAGGTTACTGTGAGGCTTGTAAGAAAGAGGTCAAGTGGACGCCTATGGATGGCACCACAGCAATCAGCACCTCCGGCGGTCACTGGTATGTTCCTGCCAATTTGACTGCGGGTGTGCAGTCCAGCTTTGTAAGCAAGACCAAGGATGTAGTTGTCTGCCTTGACCTGAACGGCAAGGTACTGACCCGTGCAGCAGGCGGCCGTATGTTCCGTGTTGATGAGGGCGAGGTTCTGAACATTATGGACTCCGTTGGCAACGGCAAGATCGTTTCTTATAGTGGCGAAGGCTATAACGGCGGCCTGCTCCTGATGGGCGGCGGCGCAGTTGTCAATATGTATGGCGGCACGCTGGAGCACGTACAGGGCGATTACAAGGCTGCTCTGGGCGGCAATGTTTATCTGGCAGGTGCCGACACAACCTTCAACCTGTACAACGGTGTTGTTACCGGTGGTGCTTCCTATGCAGCCGGTAAGAATAGCGGCTGTGGCGGTAACTTCTACGTTAGTGGTGGAGCTACCCTGAATGTATACAATGGCGAGATCAGCAATGGTAAGGCCTATGGTCGGTTGTCCGAAGGTGTCGATAGCGCGACTGGTAAACCTAAATATACAGCGATTAACTCTTACGGCGGTAATATCTATATGACCGAGTCTTCCAATGTCAACATCCTGGGCGGTGTTGTTAAGGACGGCGAGGCCGTTCGTGAGATCTTCATTGGACCGGATGGTGTCAAGTATCCCAATATGTCCTACGGTGGTAACATCCATAAGGTGAGCACTCAGAAGCTGAGCGGAACGCTGACGATTGAAAATGCTACTGTTTCCGGCGGTCATGCCCATCGTGGTGGTAACCTCTGCGCCTATGCAACCGCTGGTGGTACTGCAAAGGTCGAAGATCCCAACTATGATCCGGAAGGTCCTGATCAGGGCGGCTACGTGGTGCTGAATAATGCTACCATTACCGGTGGTACTGTAAGCCAGTTTGGTGGTAACATTATGTCCAACTGTTCAAACTGGACCATCGTGGATTCCAAGATCGTGGATGGTGAATCCCAGCAGAGCGGTGGTAACATCTACTCTCAGGGTGGTATTTACTACCTCTACGGAACCAGCATTGCCAATGGTAAGGCGGTTACCGGCGGTAACGTCAATCTGTACAGAAATAAGTACGATTCCAATGTCTTCTATATTGGTGAAGGCACTGTGATCGAAAATGGTGTTGCTACCTCCACAGGCGGTAACATCAACGTGCAGAGCAAGAATTATGTCCTGCTGAATGGCACGGCTGTTGATCCTGATAAAGACCCTGAAAAGGTCGGAACACCTCTGTTGCCCATCTTGGTTCTTGCCGGTGGTGAGATCAAGAACGGCCAGGCCAAGACTGCTGATAACATCTACAGTGCAGGTCATATGAGCCTCCTCGGTGGTAGCATCAGCGGCGGCAATGTGGTGTTCTCCGGTGCAAATGAAGCTATTCTGAATATTGAGGGTGCTGAAGTTAATGACACCTTCGATGTTAAGACACCTTTGGGAATTGTGATTTCCGGTGCACCGAAGATTGCAAATCTTGCTCTGGATGGCAGCGTCAAGGCTACTGTCAATGATATGCAGGAAGGCGCTTCCGTTAAGGTTTCCTCTTCCTGCGGTACAATCCTTATTACCGAAAGCATTGAGAATGTTGATCAATACCTGTCCGCAGGCTACATCACCGAATTCGATTCTGAGCAGGAGCTGGAGATCACTAAGAATAAGGAACTCTTGCTGAAGGCTCCCGAAATCTACGAGTTGGCAAACGCTATGGACTTTACCGGCGCAGATAGCGACGGCAAGGTTACTGCGCAGTGCCCTGTCTGCCGTGAGGGCGTGGAATGGAGCGTTCTTCCTGCGAACGCAACCGGCAATACCTATACCATTGAAAAGGGTGGTCACTACTACCTGAGTGAGTCTGTTGACTACACTAAGAACAACGGTCGGTATGACTTCACTGCTAAGGAGACTCTGTGTCTGCACCTGAACGGCCAGAAGCTGACCAGCTCCGTCCGTGCCTTCTACACAGAAAAGGCCGGCACAGTCCTGAACGTGATGGGCGATGGTACTGTTACCGGTAAGGGAACTATGGTCAGCGATGATACTTATGGACAGAAGGGCAACGGCGCCTTTGACTTGACCACTGAAGCAAACTTCTATGGTGGTACTTACATCAGCACCGGTACAGGTCCTGTCATCAGCAACCGCAAGACCAGTTCGGGCAGTGCTTTGGTAAGCATTTATGCCGGCACTACTATTACCAACAATGCCGGCGGCTACGCAATGCACGTTGTGGGTAATGGCAGCCTGGCAATCAATGGTGGTACAATCAATGGTACTGTTGCTGAAGTCGAAAGTGCTGGTATCTCCATTTCCCGTGCTCCTGTTGTGAACCACATCGAGGTAGCGGAAGGCAAGCTGCTGAACATCGGTATTCTGCAGCCCGGTGCAAACATCACGGTGGTTGCCAATGGTGTATTCACCCGGGATTTGGCGGATGCTGCTGCACTGAAGAATTACTTCAGCGCTACGAACTATGGCAAGGTCGCTGTGGATGGCGCTGCTTTGGCAGTTGTTCCCGGCACAAGACCTGAAGAAGTTTACGAAGCTGCAAAGGCTATGGACTTCTCCGATGCGGATAGTGAGGGTAAGGTTATTGCCGAATGTCCTGTCTGTAACGCAGAAAAGGAATGGATGCCCCTGCCTGCCAATACCACCGGTGCGACTATGCACATTGAGAGCGGTCACTACTACCTGAGCGAGGATGTTGACTACACGAATAACAACTTCCTGTACTCCTTTGGTGGTACACAGAATAAAGTGAAGTACACCAGCCAGGCCTGTGTCAACCTCAATGGTCAGAACATCACCAACATCAAGGCAAAAGGCCGTGTGTTCTACACTGAGCAGGCCGGTTCTGTTCTGAACCTGATGGGCGATGGCGTTGTTACCGGTGAGGGCTATATGAGCAGCGATGCCACCTATGGACAGAAGGGCTTCGGCGTTGTTGATCTGACCACTGAGGCGAACTTCTTCGGCGGTACCTATGTCAGCACCGGTGCAGGTCCTGCTATTGGTAACCGTAAGACAACTACAGGTCTGGCAACAGTCAGCATTTACGAGGGCACAACCGTTGTTAATGAGACTGCCAACGGAATGTCTCTGTATGTTCTCACCAATGCTGCTGCAAATATCCACGGTGGTACCTTCACTGGCCGTGTTGTTGACAGCGGCAGTAAGGGTATTACCCTTTCCGGTGCACCCAAGATCAGTGCATTGGAGCTGGCTGGCGGCGCAAAGATCACTGTCGGTGAATTGGTTGACGGTGCACAGATCACTGTTATTGCAAACGGCATCTTTACCAAGGAATTTGATAATGCACAGGCTTACATGGATGCAGGCTACTTCATCTCCGGTGTTTCCGTGGGTGAGCTTAAAGTCGTTGGTAAGGCTCTGTCTGTGGAAACTGAGCCTATCTATGAACTGGCTAAGAAGATGGACTTCTCTGCAGGCGGTACTGTGAACGCAAAATGTCCTGTTTGTAATGTCGAAGTCGATTGGAAGCCTCTGCCTGTTGCAGATGCAGATCATGTCGCCGATCCTGCAGCAGCAGTTGACAACAAGCGCTATAATTTGCCCAAGGACGCACATTATCACTTCTATCTGGATGCCAATACCGATTACACCCAGAATGTTGGTTTCTACAACATCTCGGGTACCACTCAGATCTGTTTGAATCTGAACGGTCAGACTATGGAACATCTCCGTAGAGCGTTCTATACGGAAGGCACCTCGGTCTTGAACATTATGGGCGAGGGTACTGTTCGCGGTGCCGGTACTAACGCATCCAATCGCGGTGTTCTGGATATGACCAGAGGACTGAACCTGTATGGCGGTACTTATGAGTCCACCAGCGATGCCTCCCCTGTGATTGTTGCCCGTGGTTCCAGCACGCTGAACGTGGTAAATATCTATGAAGGCACAACGATTCGCAGCACCGGTTCTGCTGCTGCACTTTTCGCAACCGCTAGCGCTACTGTGAATATTTACGGCGGCACTGTAGATGGCAAGGTCTATACCGATAAGACCACCAATGTCTTCTTTGTGTCTGGTAATGCTGTGATCGACTATCTGGAACTGCCGACCGGTGCAAAGCTCGGACTGGGTGAGCTGCTCGCAGATGCGGAAATCACGGTTTCCGCTGATGGCATATTTACCAATGCTGTTGCGAATGCGGACGCTTATGTAGCGGCTGGAAATATCAAGGCAGCTGAGGGCAAAGAGATTACTGTTACAGCTGGTGTAATGTCTATGGCAGCTGCAACACCCTGAAGTCGCTGGCAAACTTCCTGGGTCTGTAATTAAAAACCCAATAGAAACCCAACCGGGGCAGGAATCATCCTGCCCCGGTATTTTTTGATTTGAAAAGATATATGACACGGAAAGTATCGCGGCTTTTCTCTGCTGATGACTTGCACCAACAAGGAAAAAGGGGTACGATAACACAGGAGGCGATACTATGGAGCTTTATGAAAAATTACAGAAATTACGAAAAGAGCGAGGTTTGACTCAGGACCAGTTGGCAGAGGTGCTCTTTGTATCTCGTACAGCAGTTTCAAAATGGGAGACCGGCAGAGGCGTGCCAAGTATGGATTCTCTGCAAATGCTTTCTAAATTTTACGAAATCACATTAGATGAGCTGCTTCGGGCGGAAGAGGTGGTTGCTGTTGCTAAGCGAGAAAATAAGGAGAATTTGAGCCGATTTGCTGCCTGCATAGATGGTATTTTCAATGCTGTGGCACTGCTTGGGTTGCTGCTTCCTTTGTATAAGACAAAAGTGGGGGATGTTTTTTATTCTGTTCCGCTGTATCAGTTTCAAGGTAAACTCAGCTTGCTTTTTTGGACTTTGACGGTGCTGTTGTCGGCTTGCGGCATCACGCAGATCTTTTTGCGTCAATGGAGATGGCAACGGTATTTGCGTATTCTTGGTTTCGGGTTAAATGCAGCGTCGACTGCGTTGCTGATCCTTTGTGGTCAGCCGTATCCTGCGGTGTTATTTTTTACGCTGCTTTTGTTCAAGGGAACAGTAATGGTGATAAAACAGCAGTGACACCAAAAGTAGCGTCGGTGTGACTCGGAGATTCTGTCCTTTTTCGATCTTCTTTGCTATGGTTGAGAAAAAACAAAGGAGAATGAAAAATGAAAAGAAAATATCAAGGGGCAATGGGAATTTTTCTGCTGGCGATTTTTGTGCTGTTCACCGTGTCTTTGGGATTCGTGGATGTGCAGCCTGTAGGTCCGAATGGATCGTCTGTGGCCTACGCAGAGCTCAATCTATGGGTGCACCAACGCATTGGGGTGAACTGGACGCTTTATCATATTACAGATTGGGCAGGGGTAGCGGCAATTTTAATAGCCTTTGGCTTTGCTGTGCTGGGAATACTGCAATGGATCAAAAGGAAAAAGATCTGGAAGGTAGATAAAAGCATTCTGCTGTTGGGTGTGTATTATGTCCTTGTGTTCGGTGTGTTTGTATTTTTTGAATACCACGTGATCAACCTTCGCCCGGTGTTAATTAACGGTATTTTGGAAGCATCTTACCCCTCGTCTACCACTATGCTTGCCATATGTGTGATCCCGACGGCAATGCTGCAATTTCGGCGTTTGATGAAGAAATCACGGTGGATTAATATCCTATGTGCTTTGTTCACTGCGTTTATGGTGATCGGTCGTGTTTTTAGCGGCGTGCATTGGTTTACAGATGTTTTGGGCGGTTCGCTTTTTGGTGCGGCTATGGTCCTTTTGTATTCCGCAGTCAGCGGAAGTGATTGCTAAACTTTCGGTGTTTTTTGTCAGTTGCGCAATGGTTGTGATTGTGGTATACTGAAAAAAACATTTGGAGGGGTCTTTATGATGGATCGTAAATATGCGGATTTTGCCTGGGATCAGACAGCGGAACTTTTGGCAGTGGATTCTCCCACGGGTTTTACCGAAAAAGCGGCAGCGTGGGTAAAAAATGCATTTGAAGCATTAGGATTCTCTGCAAAGCTGACCACCAAGGGCGGTGTGCTGATTGACCTTGGGGGTGAGGACGAGCAGAATGCGCTTATGCTGGCAGCACACGTGGATACTCTGGGTGCGATGGTATCCCAGATCAAGGGAAACGGTCGTCTTACCATTACGCCTTTGGGCGGTCTGAATGCCAATAATACAGAGGCGGAAAATGTTCGTGTGTATACCCGTGACGGAAAAATCGTAGAGGGTACGATTCAGCTTTGCGATGCATCTCTGCACGTAAATGCCAAATATAATGACACCAAGCGGGATTTCTCTGCGGTAGAAGTGGTGCTGGACGAAGTAGTCACCTCCGGGGAGGAAGCAAAGAAGTTGGGAATCCAGGTAGGCGACATCGTTTGCGTAGATCCTCGTACTCGCCGTACCCAGAGCGGATATTTGAAGAGCCGTTTTTTGGACGACAAGCTGTCGGTTGGCATTTTGCTTGGTTTTGCCAAATACCTTGCAGACAATAAAATCAACTGTAAGCGCAAGCTCTATGCCCATATTACGGTTTATGAAGAGGTGGGTCATGGCGGCTCCGGTTCTGTACCCGAGGGTGTTACAGAAGCAATCTCTGTGGATATGGGATGCGTGGGTGACGGTCTTGAGTGTACCGAGCGTCAGGTAAGCATCTGCGCTAAGGACAGCGGCGGACCTTACGCCTATGATGTGGTAGGAAAGCTGATCGATGCGGCAAAAAGAAGTGGCGCTGACTATGCAGTGGATGTGTATCCAATGTATGGCTCTGATGTGGAGGCAACATTGCGCAGCGGCTATGACATTCGTCACGGTCTTATTGGTGCAGGTGTTTATGCCAGCCATGGTTATGAGCGCAGCCATATTGACGGGGTGTACAACACCTTGAAATTGCTTGGCGCTTACCTGGAGGATTAAGGAATGATCGGTGTATCTCTTCCGTTTAAGTGGTTTCCGGATGGTGCAGAGCTTCAGAACATTCTGCCACTTTTAAAAGAACAGGGTGTGGGCAGCGTGGAGCTGCGCACGGTGCGACCCTATCACCAGCCTGAGGAAGTGCTGAAAGCGGCACAGGTCTTATGGGACAACGGTTTTCAAATCACAGTCCACGGAAGCGTGGACGCTTTGGAAACAGCAGTGTCGGATGTGTTTGCCCCTCTTGCACAGCTGCTGGTGAATATGCAGCAGGAAAAGCTTAATATCACGGTGCATCCCATTGTGGGTGACAACTGTGCAATGCTTTTGGCACTTTCTGATCACATTTTGGCGCACAACTACCCTGTGACTATCGCACTGGAGAACAACCGAAAGCTTCCCGACAAGACAGAGGGCGACAGCGTAACGCTGGTGCTGGAGGCTGTGACAAAGGCAGATCGGGAAAATGTGGGAATATGTTTCGATATGGGACATTATGCCTATTACATAAAGAAAAACTGTCCCGATACTCCGGAGCTTTTGCCGGGGAAAGAGTTCTGGAAGCGAGTGATCCATACCCATATCCACGGTCTTAACGATTTGCGCACCCATTTCCCGTTGGGAGCGTATGAGCTGCCCTTGAAGGAGTATCTGGATAAGCTTTCCTTTGGCTATTTTGGCGTCTATAATCTGGAACTGGATTTTCCTCGCATCACTCCTGTGTGGACACCGGAAGCGGCTCTGGAGCAGTCTGTGCCGGTGCTTCGTGACAGCCTGCATTATTGCGCCCGTCTATACGATGCGGTACGGGAGAATTTTGACGATTGGTTTTCCTCTGCTCTTAAGTGCTGGGAAGGCGAATCGGAGGGAACCACATTTTCACTGATCCATTCCAGCAGCTATCTATTTTGTACCAACGGCATAAAGTGGGGAATGGACATTGCGTTCCGCAATTCCCGTTTTTTGGCAAAGACACCTGCCCAAGCCGCACAGCTTTTGAAGGATATGGATTTTATGGTTCTGTCCCACGGTCATCGAGATCATTTTGAGGAAAGCACCATCCGCCTGCTGGCGCAGAATAAAACGGTGTTTGTTGTGCCGGACTTCTTAAGAGAGCGAATTCTGGGGTTGGGGGTGGATCCCCACAAGGTGATAACGGCAGTTCCGGAGATGAATGTGTCTCTCTTCGGTGTGGATATTTTGCCTTTCGAAAGCTCTCACTACCGTCCCGATGGGAAGGGCGTGCAGGAGTATGGCTACCGCATAACGGCAGAGGGATGCCCGTCTATGGTATTTCCTGTGGACATTCGTAACTTTTCAAAACGGTCGGATGTTCCTGCGGCAGAGTATTGCTTTGCTAATGTGTGGCTGAAGGACAACAGTGCAGATAGGGAATGCTGGGAGCCGGTGGCAATGCCTTGGGCAGATTATATGCTCAGCTTTTCTGATAAA
The DNA here is from genome assembly GCA_045651005.1 of Faecousia sp. GTDB lineage: Bacteria > Bacillota > Clostridia > Oscillospirales > Oscillospiraceae > Faecousia. The sequence continues at coordinate 33,457 of JAZRRS010000024.1, read as the reverse complement.
AACATTTTCCTCACACACTTGTACGAGGATGGTCGGCCGGATAACAAAATGTGGCGCAGCGAACACGCACAAGCCGTCACAGATGCTATCCACGCTCTCAGCCCGAAAACCAATGTGTATATTCCCCAACGGGGAGAATGTATCTTACTGAAATAAAAGAATGCGGTGGTGTCTCCTAACGGAGACGCCACCGCATTACGCTTGGGTATAATTTACAGATGTTTTACTCTGCCTAGGTATGTATCTTCCAGTACCACATTGTGATCTCTGCCACCTTCGATGTTGCCGCTGATGTAGATCGGCGGCTTTGCGCCCTCTGCCAGTGCCAGCTTTGCGCCCTCGATCAGACAAGTGTTGAGAATGAAGCAGTTGGTTGCGGTGGAAAGACCGCCCATAGCCACTTCGCCCACAGGGATACAGGCATCGCCGTAGGGTACTTTGCAATCAATGGCGATGTCCACGTTTTCGTGCAGCTTGCCACCTCTTTCATAGTAGGAAGAGGAAGAAATACCAACGGTGGGAATGCCTGCTGCAGTGGCGGTCTGCGCCATTTCTACAGGCACTTGGTTTTTTCCGGATGCGGAGAAAACAAAAAGCATATCCTTATCCGTCAATGTGTAGCGGCGGAAAACCTCTTGAGCGATCCCGGACATTTTTTCCATTCGACTGGACTTGGCTGCTCCGTTGTGGAGCATCAGGTCGGTGTCCAGCATAGGAGAGACGTTGGCAAGACCACCGGCACGGTAAAAAGCATCCAGACCCGGCAGATGGGAATGACCGCAGCCAAAGGTATAGATGAGGCCGCCTTTTTTGATAGTGTCGGCTACCAGACGGGTAGCTTGTGACAGCTTGTCAGCTTCCTCTGTTTCGATGCGCTGTAATACAGTTATGATTTCGTTTAAATACTGGCTCATATAAAACCCTCCTGTTTTTTTAAATTATACCACGAAGCTCTTGGCTTTTCAATGCCAAATCGGTTGACCCCAACGAAAAAACGTGCTATAATGCAAGCAAATTTGAATTTTCTGGGAGGAAACGACGATGAATCATTTGGGAATCGAACTGAACATAAAGAACAGTCCTGTGCTGGACAAGGAGTTTATGCCGATCGGCCTGTTTAATAAGGCGTTTCTGGCAAACGCCAAGAAGCCGGTTGCTTTTGCAGTGGAGCGTGCCGGCGGACAGATGGCAGTGACCCATACTTATATCCACGGAACAGAAGAAATGGCATCGGCAGATGCTTATTATGCTGATCGCCTGGTAAAGCAGCTTCTGTGGATGCAAGGCGGCTTTAAGGTTTATGTCAGTGGTGACGAGAAGGTTTACAAGAGCTTGAAGGCGGCTTATGCTGACGGGGGTTCCCGTGCATTTGATGCCGACTTTATGGCTAGTGTTTATGAGAAGCCTTTTGAAGTGGTGCTGGTAGACAAGGTTCCTGAGGAGAAGGGCGCATCTCAGGCAGTTGGCCGCCATTTGGGCGGTTGCCGTATCGGATTTGATGCCGGCGGAAGTGATCGCAAGGTGTCTGCTGTCATTGATGGTCAGCCTGTGTTCTCTGAGGAAGTAGTTTGGTTCCCCAAGACCACCGAAGATCCCGATTACCACTACGATGGCATTGTTGCTGCATTGAAGTCTGCGGCCGAGAAAATGCCTCGTGTGGATGCTGTGGGTGTTTCTTCTGCCGGTATCTATATTGACAACCGTACTATGGTGGCATCTCTGTTTCTGAAAGTGCCCAAGGATCAGTTTGAGGCAAAAGTGAAGGATATTTATATCCGTGCCGTAAAGGATACCTTTGGACCGGATGTGCCGCTGGTGGTATGCAACGATGGTGATGTAACTGCACTGGCAGGCGCAATGGGCCTTGGTGAAAATGAGGTCTTGGGCATTGCTATGGGCACCAGTGAAGCGGTTGGCTTTGTGGATGCGCAGGGTAATATCACCGGTTGGCTCAACGAGCTTGCGTTTATGCCTGTGGATGCCAATCCCGATGCTATGGAGGACGAGTGGTCCGGTGACATTGGCTGCGGCGTTAAGTATTTTTCTCAAGACGGTGTCATCAAGCTGGCACCTCGTGCTGGTATTGAATTGGACGAAAGTTTGTCCCCTGCGGAGAAGTTGAAGGTAGTGCAGAAGCTGATGGAAGAGGGCAGCGAAGCTGCCGCAAAGGTTTATTTGTCTATCGGCACCTATTTGGGACACACTTTGGCATATTACTACGAACTGTACCATTGCAAGCACGTGCTGCTTTTGGGTCGTGTGATGTCCGGAAAGGGTGGCGACCTGATCCTGGAAGAAGCAAAGCGTGTGCTGGCTGATGAATATCCTCAGTATGAGGGAAAGCTGTTGCCGGCTCTACCCGACGAAAAATCTCGTCGTGTGGGTCAGTCTGTGGCAGCGGCTTCTCTGCCGGAGCTTTAAAATTATAAAAGGGTGTTGCATAGCCTTGCAACACCCTTTTTTGTTTAAACTGCCAGGAAAAAGTAATTCGCGATCTCCTCCGGGGTTTGTACCATACCGGTTACGATCCACCAACGCAGGGTCTGCACAAAGGTGGAAGCGATGTGATCGATCCAAAAGTCCTCGGGAAGCTCCGGCGCTTTCCTATGGGAGAAGGCTGTCAGCTGGCTTTGCACCAAACGGGAAAGATCGTTTTTAAAATAGTTTAAAAACAGATCGTTGCTTTCGCAGGAGAACAGATCCAAAATATGATTGTCATTTTGCAGCAAGTGTCGAAACAGATGTACAAATACAGATCCGGTAGTGTCGCAGTGGAAAATGTGCTTTTGCGCGCTGAAACCGGATTCTGTCTCAAAAATATGCTCAAAAAGCTCCCGGCACAGTTCTTTTAATAAATACTCTTTTGTTTCAAAATGTGCATAGAAGGTTGTCCTTCCTATATCAGCTGCGGTGATCACTTGCTCTACGGTGATCTTATCATAGCTTTTTTCTGATAGCAGCCGGATAAAGGCATCAAAGATCGCAGTTCTGGTTTTTCTCTGTCGTCTATCCATAAATCCTCCGTACATTTTTATGAATTTGTTCCGTATCATACAAAGGCAGGGAACTGCGTGTTGCGCAAAAATCGATCCCGGCGTATGATGTTATCGTACATTATGTATTTTACAATACATAATGTACGATATAATGGATGCTATGTCAATCAGGAGGTCTTATGAAAACGGAACGTAATATTTTGGTTGCTTTTGTTTTGAATCTGTCTTTCGCTGTGTTTGAATTGGTAGGCGGCGTGTTCACCGGCAGCGTTGCGATCCTCTCAGATGCCCTTCACGATTTGGGAGATGCTTTGAGTATTGGCGTTGCCTGGTTGTTTGAGCGAAAAAGTAAATGCCCACCGGATAAGACGCATACCTATGGCTACGGGAGATACTCTGTTTTAGGTGGAGGCATCACGTCTGCGATTCTGCTGGTAGGTTCGCTTGCAGTGATCTACAATGCAGTATGCAGACTGTTTGCACCTGTGCCTGTTGATTACAGTGGTATGATGGTGTTTGCGGTGGTTGGTGTAGCGGTGAATCTTATGGCAGCATTTGCGACCCGTGAGGGGGATTCAGTAAACCAGCGGGCGGTAAATCTGCATATGCTGGAGGATGTGCTGGGTTGGTTTGTAGTGCTGGCAGGTGCGATAATTATGCGCTTTACCGGGCAGTGGATGTTGGACCCGATTTTGTCCATAGCTGTAGCGATATTTGTTCTTGTAAATGCAGGGAAAAATCTGGGAGAGATTTTTGCGCTGTTTCTGGAGAAAACACCCAGTGGGGTTGATCTGGGACTGGTTAGAATGCAACTGCTGGAATTGGAGGGAATTCGGGATGTTCACCATATCCATATCCGCAGTTTGGATGGCAACCGTCACAGCGCTACGCTTCACGCAGTGGTGACAGGAGATCCTCATAAGGCAAAGGACAGGATTCGCCAAACACTGGGAAATTTCGGTGTCTGTCACAGCACTATTGAAACAGAAACGGAAGGGGAGCACTGCCACAGTGAGTGCTGCGATCTGTCTGTTACGGAGACACTATGCTGTCACGCTCATCACCATTAAAAACCGGAGCGATCTCGGGAAAGAGATCGCTCCGGTTTTTGTTATGTTAAAGAAATCTTGGATGCCTTCAATGCAGAAGAAATGGCAACTGCCAGCAGCGGTGCGGCAACAACTGCCACGGCTACATTAAAGGTGGTTGCAGGCAGTTTGTCTACAACACCCCACAGGGCACCCTCCAGTGTCAGTCCCTTCATTAGCATTCCGCTGTAGAAACAGGTCTTCGACAGATACAGAAATGCGTAGGTCAATGCGCCTGCAATGGTAGCCAGGAGTGCTTGCAGATATTTCTTGCTTGTGTTGTGAAAACCGTATGCCACAAAACCAGCGACCAGTCCGTAGGCACCTTTTGTCAGACAGGTGATCCAGCATTCGGAAAGGTAAGCAGGATCCAACAGAATGTCATAGATAGCAGAACCAAGACCGGAAGCCAATCCGCCCAGCCAGGGGCCCAGCAAAATGCCGGAAAGGGCACACATAATGTTGCCCAGATGGAAGGCAGATGTACCGACAATGGAAGGTACTTTGATCCGAAGAGCAGAGCCTGCAACGGTCAATGCAGCCATTAAGGCAGCCATAACGATCTTTTTGGTGGTGAAATGTTTGTTCATAGTAACGCCTCCTTGTGGTCATTGTACCATAGAGTGGCAATAAAAACAGTGCCAAAAGAAAAACAAAAATTAAGGCCAGAAAAGTTTTTTGAAACTTATGGTTTACACAGAGCGTTGGTGTATGATATGATATACCCAGTGATACAGAAACTGAGGTTGAGACAATGGACTACATTGTATTGGATATGGAGTGGAATCAGCCGTGGCCCGGCTCTCCCTCTGCAAGAAAGGTGCTGCCGGTGCAGATCCGTGGTGAGATCATTCAGATTGGTGCCGTCCGGATAACGGAGGAACAGCAGGTGGCGGATGAATTTCAAGTGCTGATCCAGCCTAAATACTACCGTAGATTAAATCGCCGTGTCAGTAAATTGACAGGTATCAAAGAATCGCAACTGCGGGAAAATGGCGTGCCTATGGAAGAGGCTATGGCAGCGTTCCGGGAGTGGTGCGGTGAGAATGTGATTTTTCTGACCTGGGGCTTTGATGATATTACCATCCTGCGTGAAAATCTGCGGCTCTACGGCTTGGAGGAAAACTGGGTCAGTAACTGGTTTAATGCGCAGATGATCTTTAATTCGCAAACTGATGGGTCAACTGCCCAAAAGGCGCTGAAGACAGCGATGGAGATGTTTGGTGTTGAAGCTACAAGACCTGCTCACGATGCTTTGGGCGACGCTTACCATACGGCGTTGATCTGCGCACGACTGGATTTAAAAAAAGGAACAGAAGAATATGGCAGTGCGCTGAAAAGCCACATAGACGGCTTCCATGGCGCACAGCTGCCGGGCTGTCTTGACCGCAAGGTGTTCTATGATTATGCGGATAAGCGTGCGGCATTGATGGCAATGGCAGGAAAGGAAAACAAATGTCCTACTTGCGGTCGTCAGATGCTGGGCTCTCGTTGGTTTGCCCAGCCGGGACGTCGTTATATGGATCTGGCATCCTGCCCGGAGCACGGTAAATTTTTGATCCGTGTGCGCATTTCTGAGCAAGCGGACGGCACCGTGCGAGTCAGTCGTCTGACTTATGAGGCTACCTCTGAGGCGGCACACGCCTATGCCCGACGGGCAGAAAAGGCAGATCCGGAGGAGCGGCAACCCACGACCCGTCGCCGTCGCAGCCGCCTGCCGAAAAAACAGGAAGAGACATAAAACAGGGGAGGGCAATTAACACTCTCCCCTCTATGACAAATGCAGAATTTCGTGAAAGAAAACCTTGACAGATGATAAAAGCGGTGCTATAATAATCCACGCTATGGTGCCCTGGCACCTGTGAATTACGGGCCCTTAGCTCAGTTGGTTAGAGCCTCCGGCTCATAACCGGATAGTCCTGGGTTCGAGTCCCTGAGGGCCCACCACAAATAATAAGGCAGTAGCCTTTTTTATATATACGGGTATAGCTCAATTGGTAGAGCGGCGGTCTCCAAAACCGTAGGCTCAGGGTTCAAGTCCTTGTGCCCCTGCCAGAAAAAGACTCTGATTGTGATACAATCAGAGTCTTTTTCAACGAAATAAATCCCTTGCGGGATTTGTGAAATTGCCTTCGACAGTGAAATATTGCTTCGCAATGTGAAATGTGCTGCGGCACATAGGGATTTATTTCATTTCACTTGATGCGCAAGCATCAAATTTCACAATTCGCAAAGCGAATTATTTCACATTTGGCGAAGGCAAATATTTCACTAAAAATAGTTAGAATAAAGGCTCTGTAGTCGCTGATCGTCAGCAACTACAGAGCCTTTTAATTTATACAATTTAACGAAAGGTCACAACTGTGTGCATTTTGGGTAAGGGGGGTGTGCAGATTACGGTAAAGGGTGTGCATTATCGACCATAGAAGTGTGCAAACAACAGGAACACACAGAACCGTCCCCTGTGTTACAGAACCTTAGGAACACACAGAACCGTCCCCTGTGTTAAAGAGAATTCCTCACAGTGCCTTGATCCCCACACAACCCGCAGCAGACCAAGACCTATGTAATCTTTGTTAATGCCATTATATCATATTGTTCTTAAAAAGGGAGAATTTTTTGTAAACAATTGTTGTGCTTACAGGTATTTTATAAATTCGAATTTTCTAGATGAAGTAGCATAGGCATAAACTTTACTCTGGAAAGCAATACAAAGAATGACATCGATGCTTACTGAGTGCAGCAGAAAAAATTTTATGTAGGGGATTGACAAACAGAATAACAATTGTATAATTGTATACAATTATACAATAACAGAAGGAGGAGAAACCACTATGCTTGAAATTTCCGGAAAGACCAACCTCTTAGAACAAAAGTCCTATAAATATTCCTTGCAGGATGTGGCAGAACCCAATTTGCATCGAGATATTTATTCCTACGGAACAGCTCCTAAGGTTTCTTTTAACCATCGCCGTGTGCCAATGAATATGCCCGAAGAAATATGGATCACCGATACTTCTCTGCGGGACGGCCAGCAGTCGGTAGAACCCTACACCGTAGACCAGATTGTGAATATCTACAAACTGCTTTCCAAGCTTGGCGGTCCTTATGGCATTATTCGTCAGACCGAATTCTTTATTTATAGTAAGAAGGATCGGTTGGCACTGGAAAAGTGTATGGAACTGGACCTGAAATTCCCTGAGATCACCAGTTGGATCCGCGCCAGCAAGGAAGACTTCCGTTTAGTGCGTGAGCTTGGCATCAAGGAGACCGGCATTTTGGTCAGCTGTAGCGACTACCACATTTTTAAGAAGATGAAAATGACCCGCCAGCAGGTATTGGATCACTATCTGGGCACTATCAAGGATGCGTTTGAAGCTGGTGTTGTACCTCGTTGCCATTTGGAAGATATTACCCGGGCTGATTTCTATGGTTTTGTAGTTCCTTTTGTCAACGAGTTACAAAACCTTTCCAAAGAAGCCGGTATTCCTGTAAAAATTAGGGCCTGTGATACTATGGGTTATGGTGTTCCCTACACCGAAGCCGCTATGCCCCGAAGTGTGGCAGGAATCATATACGGTTTACAGCACTACTCGGATGTTCCCAGTGAGCATTTGGAATGGCATGGTCATAATGATTTCTATAAAGCCGTTTCCAATGCATCTACCGCTTGGCTCTATGGTGCTTGTGCAGTTAACTGTTCCTTGTTAGGCATCGGCGAACGCACCGGCAATATTCCCTTGGAAGCTATGGTTTTTGAGTATGCTTCTCTTCGAGGATCTATGGATGGTATGGATCCTACGGTGATCACAGAAATTGCCGAATACTTCAAAAAAGATATTGGATACCATATTCCGGTAATGACCCCCTTTGTGGGTCAGAATTTTAATTCTACCCGGGCAGGTATACATGCGGATGGCCTTTTAAAAGATGCTGAAATCTACACGATTTTTGACACAGAAAAGCTCTTAAACCGCAAGGCGATCGTGGAAATCAGTAAAACCTCCGGGCTTGCGGGCATCGCCTACTGGATCAATGGTCATTATCGCCTAAGCGGTGATGCGGAAGTAAAAAAGACCGATCCGTTGGTAATTGCCCTAAAGACTTGGATTGATGAACAATATGAGCAGGAACGGCAGACAATAATGTCCGCAAAGGAACTGGAAGAAAAGATTACACAGTTGGCTCCTGGCCGATTCACTGTTTGATTGGAGGATAAAATGAAAGAATTCAAAACGATTTCTTTAGCAACCCAGGTGTTTGAAAAGCTGGAAGAGGATATTATCACTGGTGTATACCCTCGGGGTGAGATACTTACGGAACTGAAGCTGGTGGAACAGTTGGGTGTCAGCCGTACGCCCATCCGGGAGGCACTGCGCCGATTGGAGCAAGAGCGGCTTATTGCAGAAAGTGGCAAGGGTTCCGTAGTGTTGGGTATCACTATGGAAGATTTGGTGGATATTATGGATATTCGTCAGCGTATTGAGGGATTGGCGGCCTACTATGCTGCCCAAAATTTGACAGAACAAGGCAAACAGGAATTGCAGCATATCAGTAATCTGCAGGATTTCTACTACACAAAACACGATATTGAAAACCTGCGAAAAATGGACGACAGATTCCATAATGCAATCTATCAGTTGTGTGACCGCCCGGTATTACGTGATACACTCATCCCTCTTCATCGAAAAGCACAGCGATACCGAAGAATCTCTATTGAAGACAAGAACCGTTTGAGTAAGTCCATACAGGAGCATAAAGCAATCTGCAATGCAATTGTTTCCGGTGATGCAGATTTGGCATCCCGATTGATAACTGAACACATTGCAAGTGCAAAACAAAATATGATTGAGAGGTGCTATCAAATTGGGTAAGACGATTGCACAAAAAATCATAGCGGAGCATTTGCTGTCCGGTGATATGATTCCTGGATGCGAGGTGGCATTACGAATTGATCAGACCTTGACCCAGGATGCCACCGGAACCATGGCGTATTTAGCTTTGGAGGGTATGGGTATCTCCCGGGTAAAAACAGAACTGAGTGTTGCTTATGTGGATCATAATACGCTGCAATGCGGTTTTGAAAATGCCGACGATCATCAGTACTTACAGACTGTTGCAGCTAAGTACGGTGTGCGGTTCTCTCGACCGGGCAACGGTATTTGTCACCAAGTACATTTGGAGCGCTTCGGCAAGCCTGGCAAGACATTGATCGGCTCGGACAGTCATACCCCTACTGCCGGTGGCTTAGGAATGCTGGCATTTGGTGCAGGCGGTATGGATGTGGCGGCAGCCATGGGCGGCGGCGCTTACTATATCACAATACCCAAGATATTTCGGGTAAATCTGATAGGCGAACTGCGTCCTGGCGTAACGGCCAAGGACATCAGTCTGGAGATTTTGCGAATTCTGAGTGTTAAGGGTGGTGTGGGCGCTATCATCGAATGGGGTGGTCCGGGTGTGAAAAAATTGAGCGTACCCGAGCGTGCAACCATTACCAATATGGGTGCGGAATTGGGCGCTACTACCTCTGTTTTTCCGGCAGATGATGTGACTAAGGCATTTTTGGCAGCTCAAGGTAGAGAAGAAGATTTTATGCCTATTTTTGCGGATGAAGATGCTATCTATGACCGAACTATCGAGATCGACCTCTCTATGTTGACTCCGCGCATTGCTTGCCCCCATAGTCCGGATAATGTAAAAGCTGTGGCAGAATTGCAAGAAATTAAGGTCGACCAAGTTTGCATAGGCTCTTGCACCAATTCTTCTTTGGCTGACCTTTTGAAGGTAGCGGCCATTTTGAAAGGCAAGCAAATTGCCCCTCATGTGAGTTTGTCCATTTCTCCTGGTTCCCGGCAGGTTCTGTCTATGTTGGCAAAGTGCGGTGCATTGGAGGATATTCTGGCAAGCGGTGCCCGGTTGTTGGAATGCGCCTGCGGACCCTGTATCGGTATGGGTTTCTCACCCAATTCTGGCGGTGTCAGCTTGCGTACATTCAATCGTAATTTCTTGGGGCGCTCCGGCACTCGTGATGGTCAGGTGTACCTGGTCTCCCCGGAAACTGCTGCTGCATCTGCGCTCACCGGCTATATCACCGATCCCACTACATTGGGTGTGCAGCCAGCTATTGCCGTGCCGGAGCAGTTTACTATCGACGATTCCGGTGTGCTGATGCCGCTATCCGAAGAAACGGCAAAGGATGCGGTAGTGCTTCGCGGCCCAAATATTAAGGAATTCCCTGAGGGAAAGGCGTTGGAAGACACCGTTTCCGGCACTGTTGTGCTGAAGGTGGGCGACAACATCACCACCGACCACATTATGCCGGCCGGCGCGAAGATTTTGCCCTACCGCTCTAATATTCCGTTTTTGTCCAGGTTTTGCTTCGAGGTTTGCGATCCTGCGTTCCCGGAACGGGCAAAGGCAACAGAAAACGGCGTCATTTTAGGCGGTGAGAATTACGGACAAGGCTCATCCCGGGAACATGCAGCGCTTGTGCCTATGTATTTGGGCGTACGGTGTGTAATTGCCAAGAGCTTTGCCAGAATCCATGTGGCAAATCTCATTAATGCAGGTATTCTGCCTCTGACTTTGGTCAATGCAGAAGATTACGACACCTTGGAGCAAGGCGATTATCTGACCTTGACAGATATTCACGACGGTATGGAAAAGGGTGTTTTGATCGCAACAACCGGAGAGCGAAGAATCTCTCTGCGATGTGATCTGACAGCCCGCCAGCGCAATATCCTCCTGGCCGGCGGCTTACTTCGATATATTGGGGAGGGTGGTTTATAATGAACATCCAACAAGCATGTGACGCGTTCCGGATTCTGTTGGAAGAGCAGCAAGCACGCATTGCAAATGCAAATGGTGAAAAGAAAGAATTTTCAAAGATGAATACCATTACGATTGGTATTATTGAGGGTGACGGCATTGGCCCTTTGATTATGGCGCAAGCGGAAAAAGTTCTGCGCTTACTCCTTGTCGACGAAATTGCCGATGGTAAGATTATTTTAAAGAAGATCGATGGCCTGACGATTGAAAATCGTATGGCATTGGGTACATCGGTACCGGAAAATGTTTTGACTGAAATCAAATCCTGCGATGTGCTGTTAAAAGGCCCGACGACTACCCCTATGGGCGGAACTATGGAAAGCGCGAATGTGACACTCCGACGGGAGTTGGACTTATATGCCAATGTGCGTCCGGTGTCCATTCCCAAGGAAGGAATCGATTGGGTTTTTTATCGGGAAAATACCGAGGATGAGTATGTTTTGGGTAGCCGCGGCGTAGATTTGCCGGGAATGGCAGTGGATTTCAAAGTGACGACGGATTTTGGAACACGGCGTATTGCCAAGGCTGCCTTTGACTATGCTAAACAGAACGGCAAGACCCGGGTGAGTATTGTTACCAAGGCAAACATCATGAAGAAAACCGACGGAAAATTCACGGAAATTTGCCACCAGGTGGCCGAAGACTATCCAGGAATCAATATAGATGACTGGTATATTGATATTATGACTGCCAACCTGGTGAATCCTGCCATTCGCAATACATTTCAGGTAGTGGTGTTGCCCAATTTGTACGGTGATATTATTACCGATGAAGCTGCACAGTTGCAGGGTGGTATGGGAAGTGCTGGCAGTGCAAATATTGGCGACAGATACGCTATGTTTGAGGCCATCCATGGTTCTGCTCCCCGGATGCTGGAAGAAGGACTGCAGGACTATGTGAATCCTACCAGTATTCTTCGGGCAACTGTGATGCTCTTGCGTCACATTTGTTACCAAAGTGCTGCCCAGCGCCTGGAAAAAGCTTTGGATGCCTGCAAGATTAATGTTACCGGCAATGCGGAAGGTGCTACCTGTGAGAATTTTATGGATTGTTTGCAAACGCTGCTATAAAGTATTGCTCGTATAGTAGTAGAAGGTGTAAACAAGTTATAACGTGCAAAAAAATAACGAAGCAACTGCTTCGTTATTTTTTTATCTACAGCGGGGGTAATGGCAATTTGTTAGAAAATCATCTTTAGACACTATCCTAGTGGATTTGCCCATGGAGTTACAAGGGTAGATGATTAAACTATCGGCAAAAAGATTTTGATAGCACAGAAAAAAGTTTGCTATTTTGCCGGTAATGTGGTATAATTCAATTAAGAAAACTTGCCGGGAGGTAACTATGGAATACGTATCTGTTGCGAAAATGGCTGAAAAGTGGGGACTTTCCGAACGAAGTGTGCGGAATTACTGTGCTCAAGGCAGAATTGCTGATGCGAAGATTATCGGCAAAACTTGGTTCATTCCAGAAGATGCACAGAAGCCGGATCGCGTAAACAAAAAGAAAGACACCCCCACCTTGCTGCAGATCCTGCGAGAACAGAAAGCATCCAAGATGACCGGTGGTATCTATCATAAAGTACAGATTGACTTAACTTATAATTCCAACCATATCGAGGGCAGTCGCCTTACTCACGATCAGACCCGGTATATTTTTGAGACCAACACCATCGGTTTTGAAAATGAGTCTGTGAATGTGGATGATGTAATCGAAACCTCCAACCACTTCCGCTGCATTGATATGGTGATCGACCAGGCAGGTTCTACACTGACCGAGAAGTTTATCAAGGAGCTGCACTTCGTATTGAAGACCGGCACCAGCGATAGCCGCAAGGATTGGTTTTCTGTAGGTGATTACAAGAAGCTGCCCAACGAGGTGGGCGGTAATGATACCACGCTCCCCGAAAATGTTGCCGGTGAAATCCGCAAACTGCTGGCATACTATAACGCATTGCCCGCAAAGACCTTTGAGGACATCGTAGCCTTCCATGTTGCATTTGAACGCATCCATCCCTTCCAGGACGGAAACGGCCGTGTAGGCCGCCTGATTCTCTTCAAGGAGTGCCTGAAGTACAACATTGTACCGTTCATCATCGAGGACAATTTGAAGCTGTTTTACTATCGCGGTCTCAAAGAATGGGACTACGAAAAAGGCTTCCTAATGGACACCTGCCTCACCGCCCAGGACCGTTTTAAGGCTTATCTGGATTATTTTAGGATTTGTTACTAGTATGGATATGCATCAATAGATATATTGTGCTCTATGATAACTGACTTTGCGATTTAAGGAGATAGAAAATGAATTGCGAAACATATTATTTAAACCTGCTTCATAACAGAGGAAACTTATATTCGAATTTTTCTAAGTATTTGATTGGTAATAACGGTAAGCTAATCGATTTGTCAAATTTTATGTACCTACTATGAGGCGTTTAAAAAGTTTTCCCTTATTTTCCCCCTTATTGGGGTGGTAATAGGTGGTTAACCGTGGCATTTCGTGGGGTATAAATGTTTGGAAACCCCATAGAAATGGTGCTAAATGGTTAACAAAAGTTAAGAAAATGCAAAATCTATGGCAATTCAAGTCCTTGTGCCCCTGCCAAGAAACAGTCGGTAAATCTTACGATTACTGACTGTTTTTCTTATAGATAGGTTGTTTTGATAATATATTGCAAATATCTAACTTTTATGATATATTAGTTACAAATCAGGAAACTTTTTGAGGTGTGGCAATGGACAAGACGATCTTGGATTATCTTAAAAAAATCACATCAGAAGAGCAGGCGATTTTGGATGGGAGTTCTACCATCGACCGGGATTTATATATGCAGGGAGCAAACAATACGGTTATTGCAAGCAAGCTGCTGGCGGCCGGTAAGCTGATCACGTTGCGCCCTCATACCCGATTCATCCATTTTCCTGCTCATACCCACGATTATGTGGAAGTGGTGTATATGTGTGCCGGTCAAACTACCCACATTGTGAATGGCACTTCGGTAGAACTAAAGCAGGGAGAACTGCTGTTTATTTGCCAAAATGTATCTCACGAGATTTTGCCCGCTACAGAAGAAGATTTGGCGATTAATCTCATTGTTTTGCCGGATTTTTTTACAAGCATTCTGGAAAACATCGGTGAGGAAAAAACCCCACTGAGAACGTTTTTGGTGGATTGTATGTGTGGCAGGATCAGCGGTGCAGGCTTTTTGTATTTCAATGTGGCGGATAATATACCGGTCCAAAACCTGATCGAAAACTTGATATTCTCTTTGCTGCAGAAATCGCCTTATACGCAAAAAAACAATCAAATTACCATGACGTTGTTGATTTTATTGCTGATTAACTGTGTGCACACAGTGGAAACCCCGGAACAGGAACAGACCGATGTGTTTAAGATTCTTTCTTATATTGAGGTTCATTATGCCACCGGAAGTCTGACGCAATTGGCGGAAAGTCTGCATTACGATGTTCACAGCCTGTCCAGAAAGATCAAGAGTGAGCTGGGAAAAAGCTATACACAACTGATCCAGGAAAAGCGGCTGTCTCAAGCAGCGTTTTTGCTTAAGAATACCAATCGAAACATCGATCATATCGCCAATGCTGTTGGCTATGAAAATTTAGGTTACTTTCACAGAATATTCAAGGAACATTTCGGCATCTCACCAAGAAACTACCGACAGCAAATAAGGTAACTTTTTTAGATAAAACAAGACCTCCCCTTTTAAGGGCGGTTTCGATAAACTATAAGGTGATGCAAAAGTGCAGCTGATACATAGCTGCCGAGCTTTGCGGACAACAGCTTAAGTAAAAAATATAAGTCAGAGATTGTATCTTTGAAAAAATGAAAGAGAGCGAAAGTATGATAACAAAAGCAATTCGGTTACGTGGAAAAAGAGATCTGCGGCTGGAGGAGTTTCAGCTGCCGGAAATGGGCGACGATGAGATTATTGCCCATGTGGTATCTAACAGCATTTGTATGTCCTCTCATAAGGCGGTGGTTCAAGGTTCTGACCATAAGCGTGTCCACGAGGATATTCACGAGCATCCTCCCATCATTGGTCACGAGATGTGTGGTGAGATCGTCAGTGTTGGCAGTAAGTGGGCACATAAGTATAAGCCTGGTGACCGCTTCACTATGCAAACGGCACTGAACTATCAAGGCACTTTGTGGGCACCCGGCTATTCCTATGAATTTGTTGGCGGAAACGCTACCTACATTCTGATCCCCAATGAGGTCATGGAATGTGATTGCCTGTTGCCGTACAATGGTGAGGCGTTCTTCTATGGCTCTTTGTCTGAGCCTGTTTCCTGCGTGGTGGGTGCGTTCCATGCCAACTACCACACTGTAAACGGCAGCTATGTCCATCATATGGGCATCTGTGAAGGTGGCAAGCTCGCTATTGTAGCCGGGCTGGGTCCTATGGGCTTGGGTGCCATTGACTACGCCCTGGGCTGTGACCGGAAACCCTCTTTGATGGTGGTTACCAGCACCAAAAACGAACTGATCAATCGTGCGAAAAGTATTTTCTCGGAAGAATACGCAGCTTCCAAGGGCGTCAAGCTGATTTATGTGAACACAAAAGAGCAGGCTGACCCTGCGACATATCTCCGGGATCTCACAGATGGCACCGGTTATGACGACGTATTTTGTATGGCACCTGCTCAGCATCTGGTGGAACTCAGCGATCAGATTTTGGGGAAGGACGGCTGCCTGAACTTCTTTGCAGGCCCTACAGACACAAGCTTTGCAGCGGCATTTAATTTCTATAATGTCCATTATGGCTCTACCCACGTGGTGGGTACTTCCGGTGGTAATACCGACGATATGCGTGAAGCGGTTTCTATGATGGAAAAAGGTGAAATTAACCCTGCGTCTATGATCACACACATCGGCGGCTTGAATGTGGCTGCGGATACTATTTTGAATCTGGATAAGATTCCCGGCGGCAAGAAGCTGATCTATACCAATAAGGAGCTGCCGCTGTTTGCCATTGCAGATCTGCCGGAGCTGGCTAAGACCGACAAGTTCTACGCGGATCTGGAGCAAATATGCAATCGCCATAAGCAGCTGTGGAATTTGGAAGCAGAGCAGTATGTTCTGAAAAACGCAAAGGATATTTAAGGGGGATTAACCATGTATACAAACGAATTGGCTGCATTGGCCGCTATGTCTAATAAATACGGTGCTGACCCGGAATATGTTTTGGCAGGCGGTGGCAATACTTCCTTTAAATCTCAGGACACGCTGTGGGTCAAGGGCTCCGGTACGGCGCTGGCAACGATCAAGCCTGAGGATTTCGTGGTGCTGGAGCGTGGCGAGCTGGCAAAAATGTGGACAGCAAACTATCCGCAGGAGGAGGCTGCCCGTGAGGCGGCGGTGCTGCAGGATATGATGGATGCCCGCGTTAAGGGCGAAACTCGTCGTCCTTCTGTGGAGACTTTGCTTCACGACCTGTTTCCTCAGAAGTTTATTCTGCATGTACATCCAGCATTGGTCAATGGTTTGACCTGCTCGGTGCAGGGTGAAACAAAAATGCAGGAGCTGTTTCCTAATGCGGTGTGGGTAGATGCTTGCAAGCCCGGCTACATTCTGGCACTGGAGTGCAAGAAGAAAATGGATGCCTATAAGGAAAAAAGCGGCAAAAATTGTCAGCTTCTGTTCTTGCAGAATCATGGCATCTTCTTTGCCGGTGATTCCACCGAGGAACTGGACGGACTGGCACAACAGGTGATGGATACTCTGACAGAGGAAGTAAAGCGCCAGCCTCAAATGGATGCGCAGGAGTATGACGTGGAACGTGTGGCTGCCATCAGCCCGGTGCTGCGTATGCTCTATGGCGAGGGACAGCCTGCTACAGTTAAGTTTATGGTGTGCCCGGAGGTACTTTCCTACGATCCGGCTACCAAGAGCCTGTCTCCGGATCATATTGTTTATGCCAAGGCTAAGCAGTTGAGCTTGCCTGCGGACGTGGATGCGGAGGGAATTCGCCAGGCATTTGAGTGCTTTGTAGCGGAAAACGGTTATAAGCCTAAGATCGCTTTCGTGGAAGGCTTGGGTATGTTCTCCTGCGGTATGACTATGAAGGAGGCGGTTACTGCCCAGACGGTGATGCTGGATGCGATCAAGGTAGTAGCCTATGCAGAGTCCTTTGGCGGCGTATGCACGATGCCCGATTTCTTAATTGACTTCATCGTCAACTGGGAGGTAGAGAGCTACCGTTCCAAGGTCAGCCTGGCAGGCGGCAGCGTCAAGCGGCTGGCTAACAAGGTGGCGGTGGTCACCGGCGGTGCACAGGGTTTCGGTAAGGGCATTGCGGATGCGATGTATGCCGAGGGTGCCTATATTGCTGTGGTGGATATGAATCTGGAGGGTGCGCAGGCTGCCGCTGCTGAGTATGGCGAGGCAGGCTTTGCGGTCTATGCTAATGTGTCTGACGAGGAATCTGTCAAAGCAATGGTGCAGAGCATTACTGCCCACTTTGGCGGTATCGATCTGTTTGTCAGCAATGCGGGCATTGCCAAGGCTGGCTCTTTGGAGGTTATGACTAAGCAGAACTTTGAGCTGGTGACTGCGGTGAACTATACCGGCTATTTCCTGTGTGCTAAGTACGCTTCTGCGGTTATGAAATTGCAGAATCGGTATGCACCGGGATATATGATGGATATTATCAGCATTAACTCGAAATCCGGTTTGGCAGGTTCTGATAAAAACTTTGCCTATGCCGGCTCCAAGTTTGGCGGTATCGGTTTGACCCAGTCCTTTGCACTGGAATTGGCACCCTATAATATCAAGGTCAATGCCATCTGCCCCGGCAACTTCCTGGATGGTCCTTTGTGGTCGGATCCGGAGCGTGGTTTGTTCGTACAGTATTTAAACGCAGGCAAAGTGGCTGGTGCTAAGACTGTAGAAGATGTGCGTCGATTCTATGAGAGTAAGGTGCCTTTGAATCGGGGTTGCTTGCCTATGGATGTGGCTCGTGCTATTTTCTACATTGTGGAGCAGACCTATGAGACCGGACAGGCTGTGCCGGTTACCGGCGGTCAAGAGATGCTGAACTGAGGAGGATGACTATGACTGTTGAAGAATTGCGCCAGATCAATGCGAAGGTAAAGGCAGGACAAATGCCTGCACCGGAGGATACGGTCTACGTGAATAACCATATCCATACTACCTATTCCTTCTCTCCCTACACGCCCACCGATGCAGTGTATATGGCATGGAAGAACGGTCTGAAAACAGCCGGTATTATGGATCACGATTCTGTTGCCGGTGCCAAAGAGTTTATTGAAGCAGGCGAAGCCATCGGTATGCCTGTGACCTGCGGTGTGGAGTGCCGCGTGGATATGTCTATGACAAAGCTCAACGGACTGCGGATCAACAACCCGGATCAGAAGAGTGTGGCTTATGTGACTATGCACGGTATCCCACATCAGAACATCGATGCGGTGGATGCGTTCTTTGTACCCTACCGTCAGAACCGAAACCAGCGCAACCGGAAGATGTGCCAAAACATTACCCAGCTGGTAGAGCCCTACGGCTTGAGCTTGGACTTTGATGCTGATGTGTTGCCGATTTCCAACTACAGCAAGGGCGGATCTGTAACTGAGCGGCATATCTTGTTTGCGTTGACACAGAAGATTATAGCTCGTTACCCCACACCGGAAGAACTGCTGGCATTTCTGACAGAAGAAATGCACCTGGATATTCCTGCCAAGGTTTACGATCAGATTGCCGCAGGTCGGGAAACACCGGAATTCTATGCCTATGACATTTTGGGCGCGCTGAAAAGCAATATGGTGGAAAAGTTCTATGTACCGGCTACTGATGAATGCCCTCCTGTTGCAGACTTTGTGGCAATGGTGCATAAGTACGGCGGTGTGGCTGCCTATGCCTATTTGGGCGATGTGGGCAACTCTGTCACCGGTGACAAAAAGACGCAAAAATTCGAGGACGATTATTTGGACACCTTGGTGGAAGTGATTAAAGAATTGGGATTTGATGCCATCACCTATATGCCCACCCGGAACACACCGGAGCAGCTGGCACGGCTAACGGGGCTGTGCGAAGAGCACGGCTTCTTCCAGATCAGCGGCGAGGATATCAACTCTCCCCGGCAGTCCTTCCGCTGCAAGGCTCTGGACGACCCCAAATTCCATCACTTGATCGATGCTACCTACACCCTTATTGGCTATGAGGAAATGGCAACGACAGACCCCGAGGGCGCAAAGGTAAAGTATAAAGAAATGTTTCGGTGAAAAACCGGAATGCTGAGGCTGAAGTGATAAAAATAATGGCAGACACGAAGGGTGGTACGCCATAGTGATAAATCGGTTTTGAACGAACCCTTTTCTCCAATACTGCACAAAAAATTCCCGAAATGCGTCAGCATTCCGGGAATTTTGTTATTTGTCTTGCAGAAAAGTTTTCACTTCAAAACTGCATTGCACCTTAAAAAGGCGGAGATTCATACCAGACAAGGCAAAAAGCGCAGGAATCCTTTGTGGATTGCGAGCATTTTTAACGCAGGCTGGCGTGGATAAACACCTTTTTAAGGCGGTTTATCACTATGGTGCACCGCCCAAAGTGTCTAACTTTTGGGGTGTATATCAACGTGCCGCGATTTTTATTACGGATTATTCCGTGCCTTTCATTTCTGTGAGGATCTCAACATAGGTCTTTGCCAGATCTTCCGCAGTGCCACGGGCGAACTTGGTCACATCGTACTCGTAGAAGTTCTCCTCGCAGGCGTATTCATGGGGTAGGTAGCCCATATGGTAACCCATAGAATTTTCAGAGCAGGTAATAACAAAGGTCATATCATAGGGAGAGTTGTCCTTGATCTCCCGACCGGTAACACCGAACATCTCAAAAGGAGCAAAGATGAACGACACACCGTCGATGGTCATTGCGTGCAGCTCCATAGAATATTTGTCCGGATAGTTGGCACGAGAAACCAGACCGGAAGCTGCAAGGTAGCTTTCAAAACCATACTCGGCAACCTTGGCAGTAACCTCGGGTTGGCTGTAGCCACCCACCTGAGAGGCCAATGTCACCAATTCCTTCGCCTGCACCAGCCGCTGGACGTCCTCAACACCCTCCTTCATCGTAGGAGCCGTGTACTTATGTACCTGTATATTGATGCCGGTACCTTCGGCTTTGGTCATTTCCCCGTTTACAACGCTCATACAATACTCACCGATCTTATTGCCAAATTCAGGGTATTTATTGCCGTAGGGAGCAATGGCTGTAATGTTGGAGGTGGGGATCTGGTCACCGGCAGCAGCTTCAAACACAGCGCACAGATAATCTGTAGGCTGGGTGGTATCGGGCATACCGTCCTCGTCCAGGGCGTATTCCACATAAGAACGGGCATTAAAGGGCCAGTCAGCAGAAATGGTATTGATGGAAATGGAATTCATCATAGTTGCGTGCGCACCCAGGTTCATAAGGATCACATCCTTCTTATCCTCTGCGGCACGGGCAAACTTAATGACTTGCAGTTCTTCATCGGCAGGATACAGATGCTCCTTATAGCCGGATTCGGTACTTCCGTGGCCAAGGCCATAAGTACTGCCGTTGTTCATCAGATAATGACGGACAAAGACCATATCTTCGGTCATCGTGCTTCCGTAATACATCTCAGCAGGAGACAGATCAGCCAGTGCGTTCTGAGCCGCGGTAACTGCGGCAGCACGGTACTTTGCACGGTATTCTTCCACGCCGGTCCAATTGGATCGAATGGAAACACCGGAGTGGGTATGGGTAGTATTCAAAATAATATTTTCCGGTGCGATTCCTGTGGCAGCAGCAATGTCCGCCTGGGCAGCGTATACGTGCTGGTCAACGGTAATAAAGTCGATGGTGTACAGCAAAATGGTCTGATCGCCTTCCTTGATGGCAATACAGGTAGCGGCTACCTCATCACGATAGCCTTCTGCAATTCGGGCAGCGGCATCGCCACCGGCGATCTGTACGCCCATATTGTCCGGCAAAATGGACTCACGACCAAAGCCCACCTGCAAACCCTCATAGTTTTTGCCGCCTGCCTTGCCGCCGCAAGCACATAGGCCCAACAGCAAAACAGCAGCCAACACAAAACAAAGCATTCTTTTCATAGCAGCTTCTCCTTTTGGTGGAAGTTTATGTTTTTATTATACTGAATCCTTCCAAAAAAGCAATGTCCTTATTTGTGTTAATTGATACCCTCTTCAACCCGAAGAAATCCGATATAGAAACAGCTGTGCTGGTTCGATTCCCAGTGTCCAGTATAAGGATCACTCCTTATTTACTAAAATAAAACGACAATTTTCCTGTTTTTATTGTTTACAATTTAGGTATAATTTGATATAATGTTTTCAGGAATAGGTAAAAAACGAAACTTGTCCGTTAGCTGCGGACAAAATTGTATTATTTAAGGGGGACATACAAATGTCTAGCGAGCGAATTAATGTTACCCGTTCTTCTATGCCTGGTTACGAGGAATACTGTGAAGAAATCAAGGATCTGTGGGAGAGCCGCTGGCTATCCAACGCAGGTATCAAGCATAAGACCTTTGAGGCACAGCTACAGGAATATTTGGGTGTGCCTTATCTGACCTTGTTTGCCAATGGCCACGTAGGCCTGGAAGTTGCCATTGACGCTTTTAATCTGAAGGGCGAGGTCATCACCACTCCTTACACACACTGCTCCACTACCCACTCCATCGTCCGCAATGGTCTGATTCCTGTGTTCTGCGATGTCAACGACCGGGATTTCACCATTGATGCTGATCAGATCGAGAAGTACATCACCGACAAGACCTGCGCCATCGTCGCCACCCACGTGTATGGTGGTGTCTGCGATGTGGATGCCATCGAAAAAATCGCCCAGAAGCACAATTTGAAGGTGATTTACGATGCTGCTCACGCTTTCGGCGTGACTGT
The DNA here is from genome assembly GCA_045651005.1 of Faecousia sp. GTDB lineage: Bacteria > Bacillota > Clostridia > Oscillospirales > Oscillospiraceae > Faecousia. Next base: position 11,620 of record JAZRRS010000024.1, on the reverse strand, counting down.
GAACGGCAAGGGCGTTGCGGCATACGGTGATGCATCTATGTTCAGCTGCCACGCTACCAAGGTCTTCCATACCATTGAGGGCGGTATCACCGCTTTCAAGGATAAAGACGTGCTGGATAAGACCAATAAGCTGATCAATTTCGGTTTTATCGGACCGGAGGAGGTCAAGTACATAAGCACCAACGCCCGTATGAACGAGTATGAGGCAGCGATGGGTATTTGCAACCTGCGTCATATTGATGCAGAAATCGCAAAACGCAAGGCCGCTTACGATCGCTATGTAGAGCGTTTGGGCAATGTTCCCGGAATTAAGCTGATCGCACCCCAGGCAGGCGTAAAGCACAACTATTCTTACTTCCCTGTATTCTTCGACGGCTATAAATACGACCGGAACCAGGTACAGGAGCTGCTGGCACAGGATAACATCTTCGCAAGAAAGTACTTCTATCCCTTGACTAGCGAGTTGGAATGCTACAAGGAACAGTATGGCGCATCTGTTGCCAATACCCCCGTGGCCAAGAAAGCTGCGGAATGCGTCTTGACTCTGCCCATGTATGCCGACCTCACCGTAGAGGATGTGGACCGCATTTGCGACATCATTTTGAAGTAATTCCTATCATACATAAAAAGAGAGGACTGCTCAGCAGTCCTCTCTTTGTTTTTGTTATTTCCAAAGACCGTCGGGGTACTTGCCAGCCTTGGTCAGATCTGCCAGTGCAGCAACCACCACAGGCTTGTCAGCTGCGTAAGTAACGCCATACCAGCGGTCGGCAGAGGTGAGGATCTTCACCGTAAGGCGACCGGCCTTCAGCATTTCGTCCACGCTACGGGGCAGCAGGAACTCGCCCTTCATAGGATTGCCGGGGATAATGTTCTCAAAGAAAGCAGGGAACAGCTCCTCCAGCATATCCAAAAAGCCTGCGGACAAACCCCACATATTCATAGAAACAATGGTGTCCTCGTGCAGATCGGTAGCGGTGTCGCCTTCAACAAAGCGAATGCCGCCCTCGTACTTTTCGATTTGCAGTCTTTCCACAATGTTTGCAAGATAACCCTGCTCGTCGGGGGTGCAAACACCACGGGCGACGCTGCCGTGCTCTGTAACGGTGTTTTTCAGAAGGTAACCCACCATACAGCAATCCAAAGCGTTGCCGTCCTTGGCATTTTCCAAATAGTGATAGATGACCTTGAAAGCATCCTTGCCGTAGTAGTCATCTGCGTTGATCACAGCAAAGGGAGCGCCGTCGATCTCGTTTTTAGCGCACAGGATAGCGTGGCTTGTGCCCAAAGGCTTCTCACGACCCTCGGGAACGGTGTAGCCTGCAGGAATCTTGGAAAACTCCTGGAATGCATAGCGGATCTCCATAGGGCACTTTTCAAGGCGCTTGCCTACGGTCTCCATAAAATCTTTTTCAATGGCGTGCTTGATGATGATAACAGCGGTTTCAAAACCGGCTTCATGTGCATCAAACAGGGAGTAGTCCAGAATTGCTTCGCCCCGGCTGCCCACGGGATCGATCTGCTTCAGACCGCCGTAACGGCTGCCCATACCGGCGGCCATAACCACCAAAACAGGTTTCTTTGCCATAGTAAGTTCCTCCTAAAGATTGATACTATCATTATATACCAAAATAGAAAAAGTGCAAGATAAATTCCGCTTTGACACACGATTAAAATCAGTGTGTCATTCTGAGCGCAGCGAAGGATCTCCTGTATATTGAGAGGGATTCTTCGTCCCCTTCGGCTAAGCTCAGGGTCCTCAGAATGACAGCACAAACAGAAAATCTACAGCATATCTGCGGAAATGCAAATGTCCTCTTTTTTAACATTATCCCAGGAAAAGACCGTCGCCAGTTCCGTGGCACTGACCGCCTCCGGCCGGGGCAGAAGTCCGGCAGCGTAGGCAAGATGACCCAGCAGCTGCTCCGGTGTCATACGCTTTCGCAGCGCACCTAAGTCCAGATCTCCATCCCGTTTGCTCAGCCGTCGTCCATCCGGGGCAAGGAGCATAGGCACGTGGACGTATTGAGGATGGGGAAACCCAAAAAGGGATTGCAAATACATCTGCCGGGGGGCAGAGCTTAAAAGGTCCATACCCCGTACCACCTCCGTAACACCGGCTTCACCGTCATCCACGGTGACTGCCAGCTGATACACATACACACCGTCGGCACGCCGCACCACAAAATCACCGCAGTCGGTAGCAAGGTTTTCCCGGTAATGTCCCTGCACCAGATCCTCCAGCTGCCAAGACTTATTTGGGACAGTAACACGCCAGGAGGGCAGCCGGGAGAAGGCGTCTTTTTCTTCCGGAGTCAGATTGCGGCAAGTGCCGGGATACACATAAGTACCATCGGATAAATGGGGGGCATTGACATTGTGTAGCTGACTACGGGTGCAGAAGCAGGGATACAGCAGCCCTTTTTCCTCTAAAACAGAAAAATAGTGGTCATAAACAGAGGTGCGCTGACTTTGGGGCGGTGTCTCCACATCCCAGTGAAGACCCAACCAACGAAGGTCATCCCGGAGGGTCTCTGCGTATTCAGTTTTTGTCCGTTGGGTGTCCAGGTCTTCCATCCGCAGCACCATACAACCGTTTTTGCTGCGCACAGAGAGCCACGCCAGCAATGCGGCGAACACATTTCCCAAATGCATTCGTCCCGAAGGCGTAGGCGCAAAACGCCCCACACACTGACCCATAAAGATCCCCTCCTTCCATTCGTATTGAAAATAACATCCAAGGGTCGCACCCAAAGAATCTCCGTCGTATTTTGAAGGGGATTCTTCGTCGCTGTACTCCTCAGAATGACAGAAGCTACGGTCATTCTGAGCGCAGCGAAGAATCTCCACCTTAATTAAGAGGTTCTTCGTCGCTGTACTCCTCAGAATGACAACGCAAACGGAGCAACACCCCGGAAGTTAAAAATTTACAGCAAGCCCTTGAATTTCAGAGCAAAAAACAAAAGCATCAAAGCAATGGCCGTCATCAGCACCAGTGCCAGGGCAACCAACCCCCCGTTGCCACCGGAGCGTCGCTGTTCAAAGATTTCATCATATTCCTCTGCGTCCACATCGGTGTGGTCAGTGTTATAGATGCTTACATCCCCACCGGCAAGTACTATGTCTTCTTCCTCGTCTTCTTGTTCTGTTTCATAGTCTTCGTCCAAAGCCTGCTCCAAACGTCGCAAGGCTTCCTCTGTATCCCGTGGCATAGTACCACCTCCTTTTCCCTATTGTACCTAAAAACCGTCAGATAGTCAAATTTTAATGCATTGTCAAAAAACAGATGTGTATAGAAAAATCCATCCATACCCAACCCCCGGCTAAGGGGGGTGGGTTCGGATGGATTCTTGCATATGCTTTTGTTTGGAGACCTTTTATTCCGCACCCTTCATTTCTGTGAGGATCTCCACATAGGTCTTTGCCAAATCTTCCGCAGTGCCACGGGCGAACTTGGTCACATCGTATTCGTAGAAGCTCTCTTCGCAGCCATACTCATGAGGCAGGTAGCCCATATGGTAGCCGTCCTTGTTCTCAGAGCAGGTGATGACGAAGGTCATATCGTAGGGAGAGTTGTCCTTGATCTCCTTGCCGGTAACACCGAACATCTCAAAGGGAGCAAAGATAAAGGAAACGCCGTCGATGGTCATTGCGTGCAGCTCCATAGAGTAAGTGTCGGGGTAATTGATACGATTCACAAGACCGGTAGCCTCGTAAACGCTTTCAAAGCCGTACTTTGCAACCGCTGCTGTAGTGTCCACATGGGAAGAACCCTTTGCAGAGGAAATGGCAGCGATCTCCTGTGCCTTTGCCAAGCGCTCCGTATCTTCCAGACCTTCCTTCATAGACGGTGCTGTATAGTTTTGCACCTTTACCTCAATACCGGTGCCGGTAGCCTTGGTCATTTCGCCTTCCAAAACATTCAGGCAGTATTCACCGATCTTGTTGCCAAATTCGGGGTACTTGTTGCCATAGGGGTCAATGCCATCCAGCGCAGAGAAGGGGATCTGGTCGCCGGCAGCTGCCTCAAACACAGCGCACAGGTAATCTCTGGGCTGATCGGTATCCGGCTGACCGGATTCATCCACCACATACTCCACATAGGAACGGGCATTGTAGGGCCAGTCAGCGGAAATGCTGTTGGGAGCATTGTAGCTGGCGCTGTTAATGGTGGCGTGTGCACCCAGATTCATCAGAACAACGTCCTTTTTATCCTCTGCGGCACGAGCAAACTTGATGACCTGCAATTCCTCATCAGCAGGATACAAATTCTCCTTGAAACCGGATGCAGTGCTTCCGTGGCCGTTGCCGTAAGTAGTGCCGTCGTTCATCAGATAGTGACGGACATACACCATATTCTCCGTCTGGGTGCCGCCGTAGTACATTTCAGCAGGGCTCAGATCGGCAATGGCGTTCTGTGCAGCAGTCACAGCGGCAGCACGATACTTTGCACGGTATGCATCTACGCCATCCCACTTGGAACGGATGGAAACACCGGAGTGGGTGTGGGTGGTATTGAGGATGATGTTTTCCTCGGGAACACCGGTAGCTGCAGCAATATCCTCCTGTGCGGCATAGACGTGCTGGTCCACAGTAATGAAATCGATGGTGTACAGCAAAATGGTCTCATCGCCTTCCTTGATAGCCACACAGGTAGCGGATACCTCATCCAGATAGCCGTCAGACAGACGGGAGGAAGCATCGCCGCCAGCGATCTGTACGCCCAGTTCATCCGGTAAAATGGACTCACGACCGAAGCCAACCTGCAAACCCTCATAATTTTTGCCGCCTGCACTGCCGCCGCAGGCACACAGACCCAACAGCAAAACAGCAGCCAGCACCAAACAGGTGATTTTTTTCATAACAGTTACTCTCCCTTTGCGTAATTTTACACAATGATTTTACTGGATTTTCTCTAAAAAAGCAAGGGATGCCCGAAGGCACAAAGTGTGTCATCCTGAGCCCAGCGAAGGATCCCCCTGGTATTTTGAAGGGGATTCTTCGTTGCGTTGCTCCTCAGAATGACACACGTTTTCTTATCTTAATGACATTGGCCCGAAGGCTTTCCTTGCTTTTTAATTTATTCTGCGCCCTTCATTTCTGTGAGGATCTCCACATAGGTCTTTGCCAGATCTTCCGCAGTGCCACGGGCAAACTTAGTAACGTCGTACTCGTAGAAGCTCTCCTCGCAGGCATACTCGTGAGGCAGGTAGCCCATATGGTAGCCATCCTTATTCTCAGAGCAGGTGATGACGAAGGTCATATCGTAAGGAGAGTTATCCTTGATCTCCCGTCCGGTAACACCGAACATCTCAAAGGGAGCAAAGATAAAGGAAACGCCATCGATGGTCATAGCGTGCAGCTCCATAGAGTATGTATCGGGATACTTGGTGCGATTGACCAGACCGGTAGCTTCGTAAACAGAGGGGAAACCATACTTAGCAACCGCTGCCTTGGAATCCACGTGGGCAGAGCCCTTTGCGGAAACAATGGCGGCAACCTCCTGTGCCTTAGCCAGCAGATCGGGGTCATCCAAGCCTTCCTTCATAGAGGGTGCGGTGTAGTTATGTACCTTTACCTCAATGCCGGTGCCGGTAGCCTTGGTCATTTCGCCTTCCAACACGCCCATACAGTACTCACCGATCTTGTTGCCGAATTCGGGGTACTTATTGCCGTAGGGAGCGACTTCCTTCATATTGGAGTTGGGGATCTGGTCGCCGGCGGCAGCCTCAAACACAGCACACAGGTAATCTCTGGGCTGTTCGGTATCGGGCATACCGTCCTCATCAACGACATATTCCACATAAGAACGGGCATTATAGGGCCAGTCTGCGGAGATCATATTGGCGTCGATGGCGTTCATCATCGTGGCGTGCGCGCCCAGATTCATCAGAACAACATCCTTCTTGTCCTCAGCAGGACGTGCAAACTTAATGACCTGCAGCTCACCGTCGGAGGGGTACAGATGCTCCTTATAGGAGGTACCGGCAGTGGTACCGTGACCGTTGCCATAAGTAGTGCCGTTCTCCATCAGATAGTGACGGACAAAGACCATATTCTCGGTCATGGTGCTGCCGTAGTACATCTCAGCAGGGCTCAGATCCGCAAGGGCGATCTTTGCAGCGTCCACAGCGGCAGCGCGATACTTAGCACGGTAGGCATCGTGTTCACCGTTGTCCCAGCTGGAACGGATGGAAACACCGGAGTGGGTGTGGGTGGTATTGAGGATGATGTTCTCCTCGGGGATACCGGTGGCCGCAGCGATCTCAGGCTGTGCGGCATAAACGTGCTTGTCAACCACGATGAAGTCAATGGTATACAGCAGGATGGTCTCCTCGCCTTCCTTAATTGCGATACAGGTAGCAGAGACCTCGTCACGGTAGCCGGTAGACAGACGGGCAGAAGCATCGCCGCCGGCGATCTCAACACCGATCACATCCGGCACAATGGAGGTACGGCCGAAGCCAACCTGCAAGCCCTCATAATTTTTGCCGCCTGCACTGCCGCCACAGGCGCACAGACCCATCAGCAGAACAACAGCCAGTAACATACAAATAACTTTTCTCATAATCAGTTCTCCTTTCGTCATTTCTTGGCTATTATACCAAAAACAGCCGAAAATAGCAACAAGATTTTTGTAAAAAGCATAGGGGCGGCAGTTGCCAATGTCACTAAGTTAAGCCTGTCATCCTGAGCGAAGCGAAGGATCTCCGTCGTTTATTGTCGGGGTTTCTTCGTCCCCTTCGGCTAAGCTCAGGGTCCTCAGAATGACAAAGCTTTCTTGACTTAATGACACTGGGCAGCTTGCCGCCCCTATGTTAAGATGCTATGTTTTTTGTCTGACTAAGCAGGTCAAATCATATACTTTTCGTTTCGCAGGATGCTCTGCACCTTCTTGATGTCCACATCCGGCAGATCTGTTCCGTTTTCCTGGGCAACTGCCACCGCTGCGCCTGCCGCCTGTCCCAGCTCGGAGCAGTAAGGCATAATGCGGTAGGACGCCTGTGCTTCGTGGGTAGAAGAAATGCAGCGGCCTGCCACCAGCAGGTTGCGGAAGCCCTTGGGAACTAAGCAACGGTAAGGGATCTCGTACCAGTCGCCGGGGGCAAAGTAGTAGTGGCTGGTGCCTGCGCCCTCGGGATTGTGGATATCGATGTCATAATTGGCAACGGCAATGGCATCCTCAAAACGGGCAAGCCCCTTCAGATCTTCCACAGTCAGCTTGTACAGACCCTCTACCATACGGCTCTCACGAATGCCGATCTGCAAAGCGGTGGACTGCAAAAATGCCTTTTCGTAGCCGGGGATCTCCTTCAGCAGCTCCATCATCTCAAAAACCTGTTCACGAGCGATGATCTCTGCCTTGGTGACCGCCACCGGGTCGGTGGGGTCGTGCTTCACCACACGGGTGGTGTTGAAATGATACACCGTATCGTGGCAAGTGGCAAACAAAAGCACATTTTCACGGGGGTTGGTGATCTTGCCCTCTGCCTGCCACTTCAGATAGGTCTCGTTCAGCAGCTGACGGTGCTCTCTTGCCTTGGGAATGTCCACACCGCCTACACGGAAGCTCAGAGTCATAGGCTGGCACAGTCCATCCTCCTCACGTCCCAACTGGTAGGAAGCACCTGCCAGCACAGAAAGCTCCGCATCACCGGTGGCATCGATAAAGGCATCAGCAGTCAAGGTCATACCACGGGACTTGCCCCATGCTGTCAAGGACTTGATCTTGCCGTTTTCCACCTCCGCACCGGTAACGGTGGTATTAAACAGTAGCTCCACGCCATAGCGGATGCACATTCTCTGCAAAACCAGCTTCAGAATTTCTTCATCAAAGCACTTGCGATTTTCGCCCAGACCGCCCAGCTCTGCAAGACCGTCCACGATCTCCAAAAACAGGTCACCGGTAAGGGGACGGTCGTTGCCCTCTTCCCGGGTGGAATACGGCATAAAGGGCAGCACCAAACCGCCCACAGCCGTACCGCCGAGACAGTTATACTTATCAACCAACAGTACCTTTCTTCCGTGACGGGAGGCTTCCATAGCCGCAGCAACACCGGCAAAGCCGCCACCCACAACGATCAGATCATAATGCTTGTTCATCCTTCTTCTCCTTACTCCAGATTGCTCATCAGCTTCAGAATTCTTCTTACGCTCAGCAGCACCGCACCCTTGTCCAGCCTGCCCTCACGCATCAGCTGAGTGGGGTTGCAGGATTCCGGGGCGTGCTCATAGAAGGTGGTAACGCTTTCGGGCATCTTTACGTCGCTGCCTGCGTGGATCTCCTCCTCCAGATTGGAAAGCACACGCCAGTCGGTCATAACCACACCGTCATAACCCCAGTCGGTACGCAGCACGCCGTTGATAGCTTCCCAGTTCTTGCTGCTCTGCTCTCCGTTGACCGGGTTGTAGGAGGTCATCAGTGCCCAGGGCTTGCCCTTCTTGATGGCAATTTCAAAGCCACGAAGATAGATCTCACGCAGCGCTCTCTGAGACACACGGCTGTCCACCAAACGGCGGTGATTTTCCCGGTTGTTGGCGCAGAAATGCTTAACGGTAGCACAAATGCGCTGGGACTGGACGCCCATTACCACATAAGCGGCAAAAAGGCCGGAGGTCAGCGGATCTTCAGAATAGTACTCAAAGTTTCTGCCGCACATAGGATTGCGGTGGATATTCAAAGCCGGTGCCAGCCAAATGCCGATGTTGCATTCCTTGGCTTCCAAGGCAATGGTAGCACCCACCTTCTTGGCAAGGCTCAGATTCCAGCTCTGAGAGATCACGCTCTCACAGGGGAAGAATGTGGGGCTGATGCCACGGCCGGTACGGATACGCAGACCCATAGGACCGTCCGCAGTGGGAAGCAGGGGCATCACCTTTTCGTCACGACGCTCGTAACGGGGCATAATGCCGATGCCGAAGGTGTTGGATGCATTCATCATAGGATGACCATACAGGAATTCACCCAGATCCTCGTCTGTAAGGGAGGCGATGAACTCCTCCATACGATCCTCTTCCAGCGCCTTGGCAAGGGAGAAATCCTTCTCCGGCTTTTCTGCCTTCACACGGCTGCGGCGAATGGGATGGGCGACCACAGGCGGAGCCGGCAGCTTTTCGTATGTACCGTCAGCGCAAAGACGTTCCGGCAGTGCCTTGGGTGCCATATAGGGGTGGCACTTCTTGCAAATAATATTTTCTTCCAGCTTGAATTCCAGAACATTTTCCACATCCCGGACGTTAGTGCCCACCCAAACGGTGTAGCTGCCCTTCTCCAGAATGAAAGCGCTTTCCAAAATCTTGCCCAGATCATCAAAAGAGCCAAACTCACGAATATCAAAGTGCAAAGAGAGCTTCTGTGCCTCACCGGGCTTCAGCTCTTTGGTCTTGGCAAACGCTGTGAGCACCTTCTTTGCCTTACCCAGAACGCCCTGAGGTGCTGTCAGATATGCCTGCACCACTTCCTTACCGGCAAAGCTGCCGGTATTCTTCACGGCAACTTCCAGCTTAACCGTGTTCTTTTCCAATGCGGCTGCGGTGGTCTTTACATCAAAGGTGGTATAACCCAAGCCAAAGCCAAAGGGATAGGCTGCCTTCTCAGGCGCAAAGGTCTCAAAATAGCGGTAACCCACGAAAATATCTTCCGTGTAGTTTACATAATACATTTCGTCGTGGAAGCCCTTGGTGCTGGGGTAGTCCTCCATATCGTAGGCCAACGTATGCTGCAGGTGGCCGGAGGGGTATGCCTTGCCCAGCAGGATGTCAGTCAGTGCTTCACCGGCAAGACCACCGCCGTAGAGGGGATACAAAACAGCGTTTGCCTGGGCATACTCACGGGTGGATACAGGGCCGCAGGAATTGATCACCACGATGACCTTAGAGAAATCCTTATACAGACGGTCAAGCAGTGCCTGCTCCTCATCCCACAGGTAGAAATCCCCCTTGTTGCCGGGGCGGTCGCCCTCGGAGTCACCCTCAGAGGAATAGCGGGCAACGCAGAAAATAGCGGTATCGCCAAAAGCAACTGCCTTCTGATACATCTCCTCCGGGATCTCGATCAAAGGCATATGGTAGCTTCTGCGCCACTCCTGGAAACGAGCCGCCTCAGGAAACTCCTTGCGCTTCTCATCCAGGATTGCCTGGACACCTGCCCGGCAGTAAGGCACATTGTCATAGAAAAATTCAATATCACCGGCATTGGCTGCTGCCAAAAGCGCATCTGCCAAAGAAACATCCCGGTCAGCAAAAACCTTGCCGCTGCCGCCGCCACCGGTAAGGTATTCACCAACGCCGGTGCCGAAGACACAGACCTTGCTGCCTTTCTTCAGAGGCAACGTACCGTCGTTTTTCAAAAGCACCGTACCCTCCACGGCTGCCTCCTTGGAAAGACGCCAATGGGCAGGAGAGTTGGTGACCATTTTGCCGTTCTTGCCCAGAGGGGCGCAGGGCTGATACAAAAATCTTGCGTGACGGGAAAGCTTCATAAGTATATACCTCCACAATTCTATTAAAAGCTATCACTTGCATTATAAGTCATTTTGTGCTACATTACAAGACATATCGTGGTTATTATCAGCCATTTTGTGCGAAAGGTGGGTTTAAAATGCCTTTGTTCCGACAGCAAGATCCAAACATACGGTTTCAAAAGCGTACCTCCTTGGATTTCCCTGTGCATATACACGATGTGCTGGAAGTGGTTTTTCTCAGAGAGGGCAGCGCCACAGCCATCTGCGGCAACAACCGTTATCCGCTGAAGCCCGGTGATGTGTTTATTGCCTTCCCCAACCAGCCTCACGGCTACGAGAGCAGCCAAAACATTGAAAGTGACGTTTTGATCGTGCCGCTGCAGCCGTTTCTCGCCCCCTGGAGAAGTGTGCTGACCCAAAAGCTGCCGGATGCCCCTGTGCTTTCTCAGACCCAATGGGAAAGCACCAACCTTGCTCCCCTTCTGGACATTCTGCGACCGGAATGCAAGTGCATTCCGCAGCCGGTGCTGCAAGGCTATGCTATGGTGATCGCAGGAAAGCTGCTGCCTCTGCTGAAACTGACAGAGCAGACCCCGGAGGGTGGCGACGTTTTGCACGCTTTGCTTTTGTACATTGGCGAGCACTACCACGAGCCCATTACCCGGAAGGACATTGCCGAGGGGGTAGGCTACAACGAAAGCTATATTTCTCACGTGTTTTCCCACAATTTCAGCGTGACACTGATGGACTACATCAACTCCTTGCGGCTGGAGGATGCCAAGACCCTGCTCAGCGACACCGATCTTCCCATAAGCGATATTTGCTTGCAGCTGGGGTTTGGGTCTCTTCGCAGCTTCAACCGGTTGTTTTTCCAAAAAGAAGGCTGTTCCCCCACTGCCTACAGAAAGAAACGCTAAATTCCAATTTAGCGTTCTGTTTGTCAGATGCACCGACCCAATACCCTCTCCCGGGGAGAGGGTGTCAGCGAAGCTGACGGGAGAGGAATGGCGTGCACGGAAACTTAATAAAAGCCTGCAACTGCAAGCAATATCTAAGATGATCGCCCGCATTCCTCTTCAGTCACGGCTTTGCCGTGACAGCTTCCCCCCGGGGGAAGCTATGGTGCGGAGCACCATCCATAACTGCCCGATAAATTT
>JAZRRS010000023.1:0-3953 GCA_045651005.1 Faecousia sp. | reverse complement strand
GCAATTCAAAATAGGGCGTATCGATCTCGACAACCGGGTCTATACACTCAGAAAAGCATATCTTTTAGAGGGCGATCCAAGGGCAAATGTGTAAACCATGTTGTTGCACAATTTGTAAACCATGTTGCTCTTGACAAAAGCATCGCCCCTACGAAGAGCATTTCAAACAGTCCGATAAACTGTCAATTTACAAAAAACCAATGATCAGATCACTTAAAAATACGGCGGCGCAGCTTGCCACAGCCACCACGATAAGGCTCTTGTTCTTAAAGGCAAGGAACACACCTACCAAAAGTCCCAGCGCACCGCTGAGGATGTTGTCTGTGGAATATAAAATTGCCGGGAAGGTCATAGCCGTCAGACAGGCAGTGGGCACATAGTGGAGGAACGACCGCAAAAACCGGCTGCGGATGGGCTTTTTAAATAATGTAAGAGGAATGGCACGGATGAGATAGGTGGTCACTGCCATTACCAGAACATAGATGTAAATATTCACGCAGCCACCTCCTCTTCCACAGGGAAGAACACTGCACACAACACCGCAGCCGCTACGGTGCAGATCACAATGGCAAGACCGGAGGAAACTTCCTTCAGACCCGGCACCCAGGCAAACAGGCAGCTGAACACCAGCGCCAAAGCCACACTGAAGAGAATGGGTTTTTCCTGCCGTGCCTGAGGCACCACAATGGCGATGAACATACCGTAAAGCATAACACCCAGAGCTGCCCGGACACTGACAGGCAGCACAGAACCTGCCAAAGCACCCATAGCAGTACCGGAAGTCCAGCCGATGGCGGCAATGACACCGGCACCGATGAAGTAGGCAGCGGTGAGCTTTTCTTTGCAAGCCATACCCAGAGCAAACACCTCGTCAGTGTTAAAAAATGCGGCAACCAGTCGTCGTCCTGTGCCTACAGAAGGACCGAAACGGGGACCCAGGGCAAGACTCATCAAGGCATACCGGCTGTTGATCACCAGCATTGCCAAAATCATTTCTGCCAAAGTTCCAAGGGTGGAGATCACCTCAAGACCGGCAAACTGACCGGCACTGGTAAGATTGGTGGCGGAAATAAGAATAGCGTGCCATACGCTGAGTCCTTTGGCTACCGCCATAGCACCAAAGCCAAAGCTGACCGAAAAATATCCGATGCACACGGGAAAACCCATACGCATTCCCGTAAAAAAATCCTTCAACTTCAAAGGTTTCATCTCTTTTCCCATGCAAATGTAAAAGTAGGAGAGGGTCTTGACCAATGTCATTACCTTAAGCGTGTCATTCTGAGCGAAGCGGAAGTGACCCCAACAGTGTGTCATTCTGAGCGTAGCGGAAGTGACCCCAACAGTGTGTCATTCTGAGCGTAGCGAAGAATCCCCATCTTAATTAGGAGATTCTTCGTCGCAACGCTCCTCAGAATGACAAAGAATCGTGTCATTCTGAGCGTAGCGAAGAATCCCCATCTTAATTAGGAGATTCTTCGTCGCAACGCTCCTCAGAATGACAAAGAATCGTGTCATTCTGAGCGTAGCGAAGAATCCCCTTCTTAATCAGGAGATTCTTCGTCCCCTTCGACGTCGCTCAGGATCCTCAGAATGACAGAACAAACGGGGATTCTCAGAATGACCGGTTTTTCTTATCGGCGCAACGCTTTCCGTAGCAGCAGGGAAGCGGCAATGCCCACAGCACCGCCGATCAAGGCAGTGAACAGCTGCGGCCAGGCGAACATAGCAGGTAGCAGCTTCAGCATAGGCGGTGCAAGAACGACAATGTCTCCCAGCTTCTTGCCCAAAAGACTGTCAGCGGCAAAGCCGCAGATAACCTTTACCACCAGTGCGTAAAGCACAAGGAATTTGGCAGTGGCGGCAGCTGCCAGTGCCGCAGGCTGCTTCCAGCTCAGCGCCCGGGCGTTGCCGGCGATCAGCTGCAACACAGAGACGAAGCAGGCGTTGCCCAGCATAATAGGAAAAACCGTAATAAAATTGGGAGCAATGCCCAACAAAAATGCCATTACCGGGGAGACCAGTGCAATGGTAAGGCCGCAGCGCATACCGCCTACCAGGACCGCAATGGTCAAAATCGCATTGACGCAGGAGCCTGTGACCAGCTGACCAAAGCTTTTTGTCAATGCCTGTAAAGTCACCAGCAGTGCCAGCAACACCGCAGTTTCCGTGATCCAAAGAATTCTTTTCTTCATAGGCTAACCTCAACTTTCTATACTGTGCTATTATAGCGTTCCCACAAGGGAAATTCAATATGACACAAGACATTTTCTCCGGAAAATTCCGGCTTATCAACCTGTCATCCTGAGCGCAGCGAAGGATCTCCTTCGCATTAGCAGGAGATTCTTCGTCGCTGTGCTCCTCAGAATGACAGAAATCCGTGTCATCCTGAGCGCAGCGAAGGATCTCCTTCGCATTAGCAGGAGATTCTTCGTCGCTGTGCTCCTCAGAATGACAGAAATCCGTGTCATCCTGAGCGCAGCGAAGGATCTCCTTCGTATTAGCAGGAGATTCTTCGTCGCTATGCGCCTCAGAATGACGGTGTAAACAGAGCACGAAGTTAAAACTTGCATTCCTCCAAAAGTTGCCCGAAATTGTTGGTCAAACTATACAAAACGATGAATATCCTTTTGGTTAATCTGCTGATTTGTGTTTGGGGGACTTGTTTTTGGGTGGAGGGAATGGTATACTTTATTTCGTTAGAGTATCGACCCGGATCGCCGTTTGCCGGGGAAGATTCCACGACCCCGGTGCCGGGGAAAGGGCACACAACATATTATATTTTCAAGGAGGAAATACAATGGCAACGAATATCAAAAAGCTTTTGAGCTTCGTGCTGGCACTGGTCATGGTTTTGTCTATGATCCCTGCTGTGTACGCAGCTGAAGAACCCGAGCTCGATGCTGATGTGGGCGATCGTACCGAAACCACCGAGCCCGAAACCACCGAGCCCGAGACCACTGAGCCTGAGGCTACTGAGCCCGAGGCAAGTGAACCCGAGGCTACTGAGCCTGTTGTGGATGGGATCCAGATCGGTGACGCAGACACATGGCACAGCTGGTTTATGAGAAGTTCCAATAACCTGATAAAGGAGTATGGCGGCAAGGAAGAAACTGCAAAGTTCGTCCTGACACAAGACTTCTTCACCACCCCCGGCGACCTTTACTATTTTGGTAACCTGGATGCTAATGCCAAACCGCGCCCGGAGACTAAGGTCAATGTAGAGATCGATCTGGGTGGTCACACCCTGACCATCAAAGGCACTGCTACTGCCCGTGTATTCGGCATTTACAGCGGCAGTAATCTGACCATCAAAAACGGCACTATCATCCTGGATAAGCCCTTCGGCGCTGTCAATGGCGGCATGTTCCTGGTAAATAGCGGCAACCTGACCCTGGAAGATGTGACCATCAACGATATCGGTGAATACAAATTCGGCTATAACGGCAAGTTGATGGCTATCAGCTCTGGTTGTACTGTGACCATGACCAACACCAATATCTCTTCCAACACCGTTGCAAGCACATCCACATATAACGCAACCGGCGGTCTGTCTTACGGCATTGGTGCTATGATCGTGATCAACGGTACTTTGGTGGCAAACAACTGTACATTTACAGCCAGCACCACCACCAACGCTACCACAAACGATGGCCTGGTCTACTACGGCGGTATGATCGCCCATCAAGCTGGCACTGTGGCTAGCTACACCAACTGTACCTTCAACGGCGGCTATGGTCGTATTGGCGGTGCTCTGTGTATCCGTGCAGGCAGCACCACCATTGACGGCTGTACCTTTAACAACAACAAGGGTGTCGTTGGCGGAGCTATTTATGTAAGCGCTGGCACAACCAACATCACCAACACCACCTTCGACGGCTGTACAACCGTTGCATTCAGCGGCAATACCTTTGGCGGTGCTGTGGCTGTTGAGGGCGGCACTTTGAACATCTCCG
>JAZRRS010000022.1:0-1981 GCA_045651005.1 Faecousia sp. | reverse complement strand
GAGGCTTGCTATTCCATCACGGTAGATAAACTGGTCGTAGCAGATGGCAGACAGCCTGTTTCCATTACGGTGAAGGACGCCGACGGCAATGTTGTGGCCTCTGCTACCGACAGCGTGGAAAGCTATATTGCACGAATGAGCAATACCGGCACCCTGTACGAGGCCATTATGAAGTTCTCCGACTCTGCTGCAGCAGGACTGAAAAACTAACAACAGAAAGGATGTTTTAGATGAAAGGTTACGAGGAGCCTGCTATTGAAGTGATTGTTTTCTCTGTGGAAGATATCATCACTACCAGCAGCACGGATACGCCAAACAAGCCCAACCAGACCCCCTGGGGCTAAGAGATAAGCAGTTTCCGGCCGTGAGAAATCATAATTCTCACGGCTGGAACAGTAAGGAGAAAAAACGAATGAAGCGAATGTTACTGTATATTCTGGTCATCGCCATGCTATTGAGCACAACCGCTTTTGCAGCAACGCCCGCCCAGACCAACACCGCCGACGCCCTAAATGAATTAGGACTGTTTCTCGGAACAGGAAAGGGCTATGAACTGGACAACAATCTGACCAGAGCCCAAGGTATTACCTTGCTGGTGCGCATGATCGGAAAGGAGCAGGAGGCAACCGCCAATACCTATCCTATGCGATTTACCGATGTTCCGGACTGGGCAGCAGGGTATGTGGGCTATGCTCTTGCCAACGGCATTACCAACGGCGTGTCGGAAACTAAGTTTGATCCCGATGGCATCATGACGGATTATATGTTTTTGACATTGGTGCTGCGTGCTCTGGGTTACAGCGACAGCGGAGAAACCCCTCAGTTTGTCTGGAACAAGCCCTATGCTCTGGCACAGGAAGTGGGACTGGTGGAGTATACTGCGGCCGATGAAAACTTCACCCGTGGTGACGCTGTAACTGTTTTCTGGAATGCATTGGATGCTGAACAGAATGAAAAAGAGGCAACTCTGGCACAGCAACTCATTCAGCAGGGTGTTTTTACCAAAACGGAGTTAGAAACAGCCCGACGCATACAAAACGACGAGAATGAGACTGTTGTACACTCCTATCCCTCTGACAATAATAAGCCATCCGCTGGTAGTGGAAGTGGCAATGATAACAGCGGCACAGGAGATTCATCGACAGGTCCCAATCAAACCCCTTGGGGCTGATTCTAATAAATGGTTATTTTGGGGTTATGGCGCTTGATAACCGATATTCACGAAGTCTCCTGTAGAATGTTGCCTCTGCCATGTTGCATTGCGCTCGGGCAGCGTCGAAGGATATGTGGCCTCTTTCCCATGCGTTCACGATTTCGGAGAAATTAGATGGGACTGGAATCTCGGGTCTTCCAAATCTGACACCGCGAGCTTTTGCTGCAGCAATTCCCTGTTCCTGCCGCTTGCGGATATTTTCTCGTTCATTTTGGGCGACAAAGGACAATATCTGCAACACAAGATCTGCGATAAATGTGCCCATTAGATCTTTACCCTGCCGAGTATCCAGCAAAGGCATATCCAACACGCAGATGTCAATGCCCTTTTCCTTTGTCAGAAGCCTCCATTGGTTCTGAATTTCGTTATAGTTACGACCAAGACGATCAATACTGAGTATGTAGAGGAGATCGCCGCATTTTAACTTCTTTATCAACTGTTTGTACTGCGGTCGATCAAAATCCTTGCCGGACTGCTTATCTATATAAATATATTTCTCATTTACACCGGCATTATATAAAGCAATGAGTTGTCGATCCTCGTTCTGTTCTGTGCTGCTGACACGAGCATATCCATAAATGCACATACTATACCCTCCAAGATGATAAAAGGGCATATCCGCACAGGTGTACGGATATGCCCGTTTATTTACAATATATACTGAATAACATCTGCTCCGCTATGTCTCCAGTATAAATTTGAGAGTGTAGTTTGTAAACTTACGGATTTATCAAGGGGAAATTAGGAGATCAATCTTTTTCCTATATC
>JAZRRS010000021.1:0-3532 GCA_045651005.1 Faecousia sp. | reverse complement strand
CACCCACAATGCGCCGCAGGCAAATGCTTACTCCGCAAGCGGCAGAACAGATTTTAACAACGATGGTGTAGACCTCAATGAAGTTAATACCAATCTGGGCATCTGGATCGACAGAACTGTAGAGGACATAGCGGATGCGGCAATTCTGGCACTGAAGGATCGTGCAGCTGCTACCGTGTATAAGAACTCTGTTGATGCCTCCACTTGTACAGATCAGGCGGTAGCAGGCAAAACCATGAATGCTGTCCGGCATTATGTGGCGGAAGATAAGGGCTGCGTGGCAGGCGATAACTTCAATGACCGGGGAAGCAATCCCAAGCAGGTAACGCAGGTCAACGACGTGATGCACATTCTTTATTTTGATTTTTCTAATCATAATAAAGCCAACGGAGATAAGAAGCTTCCTATCGTGGTTGCTAACTGGCGTGGCCATCCTTCGCTCAACAATACGAATAGTTATAAGGATAGTGGAAGTAAGTGTATCTCCTCTGATTTTGTGAATGCCTTCCGTAAAAACCTGGAAAACAAAAGCGTGGTCAATGCAGACTGTAGCCTCAGCGGCTCGATTCCCACAAAGCAGTCCTATCGCGTGGCATTCTTCCAGGGAGCCGGCGGCAATGTGAATCCCAAAGGTTACGAAAAGACCAATGGTACTGCTGCTTACGCCTGGATCAACAGCAGCGCAAGCAAATTAAAGACCAGCTGTGGCAATGTTTATGGACGTGTGCTGTCTGCTATGGCAATGAATGGTCTGGATACTGTGGCGAACAGAAGTGCGGTTTCTGTCGGAGAGATTCGTACCCTGCGCTACTACAAAAACGGCATTCGCAATTCTACCGGTGTGTCCGCCCTTGCTTACGAGGCAGCCAAGTACTATGAGGAAAATGTGGACACCGGTACCTATGTTTACACAAGTCCCGATACGGGAGAAAAATATGTGATCGGCTCCAAGTTCCACGCCAACAGTTTGATCTCAAAGTGGAATGTCAGTATGCAGACACCTGCGAATACCAACGCTTCTATGGAGATCAACACCATTCTTGTGGGTGAAGACCTTGCGTTTGTCACCGGCTCCGGTGAGTTGTTTGACTACTATTACAAGGAAAACGGCGTCTTTACCGAAGAGAATAATGCATGGAATGATCTTATCAATGCGGATACTTACGGCACACCCTTTGTGCTGGAGCTTTGCAACAATATGAATGGCTATGTGCCCAACTACTATGCCTATGACTACAACCTTGGTTCGGAGATGTGGGCGCGAGGCAGCTATGAGGCACATACCACGTCCTATCCTCAGGGCACTGGCGAGGATATGATCCGCATTATGCGGGATATGCTGGATATCCTTTCAGTGAACGGTGACGCCTCCCGCGAGGCTGTTTGCCAGCACTGTGGTACTGCGGTTACGTGGATTCCCTATGACGGAAAGACCGAAATGCTGGACGGCGGCCACTATTACCTGCTTCGGGATAACTACACCCCCCAGATCCATGTAAAAAACGGAAAGACGCTGTGCTTCGATCTAAACGGTCATACTATTTCCGGTGACACCCGAGTCTTCTATACGGAAGCAAACGGTAATGCCACATTGAGCGTTATGGACTCTTCTGAAAATCAAACCGGTAAGATTAGAGGCTGCGGCTCTGCACTGGGTGCAGCAAGCGGATTTGGCGGTGGCGCTATTGTGGTGGATAAAGGAAATACCTTCAATTTCTATAGTGGCACATTGGACTATTACCAAAAAGGTGTCAACACAGTCAACTCCGGCGGTATTGTGTATGTGATTGGTACGTTTAATATGTACGGAGGTAATATCCGTGGCAGCTATGCTGATTCCTTTACGGGACAGTATGTCCAGAATGGCATCCAGAGCAGTATCCGTACTGGCTACGCCGGCGCTGTATATGTCTCTGGTACGTTCAATATGTATGGCGGCAGCGTGGAAAGCGGTAAGTTGCGGCAGGTTACCGGAACGGTGAGCAAGGATGTTCTAGGCAATGACATTTATATGCAGGAGTTCACGGATAGAGAAGGCATTGCCCCTTGTATTTATATTGCTAAAAACGGTGTAGTGACCCTATCGGGCAACGGTGATGTTGAGAATCTGTATCTCGACGGCGGCACTACATCCAAGCTGACTGTGAAGGGAAATTATACCGGCACAGTAGAAATCGGTTATCCGGAGGAAACCACGCTGGAGCAGCTGCAAAAGATCGCTTCTGCGGAGGCGCTTGACGGAGCACCTGCGAATGTATCGGCAGCAACTATAACTTTCCAAAATGTTGAGGATCTGACAGCAGCTGTCAAGGGCGACGAGCTGGTGGTCAGCGAGTCCCCGTATAGCTATATTTACTGTCAGCATTGTAAAGATACTGTCCAGTGGACACCTGTTACCAATGCTGAGTTGGATAAGTCGGAAAATACCAAGGGAATGAAACCCGGTCACTATATTCTGACGGAAGATGTTGTCACCATTCAGAAGCAGCTGAATCCGGACGGCAAAAATCCTGGTAATTTCTGTTTTGACCTGAACGGATATGAATTCCATGGTACTACCCGTGCATTCTATGCATATGATGGTGCGATTTTGAGTGTTCAGGATTCCCGTGGTGGTGGATTTGTGCAGGGCGATAACGGCATCAACAATTACGGAGGCTCTTTGTACTGCCAAGGACCTACAGCGGTGATCAACATTTACGGTACTACTGTCAAGGGTACGCCTGTAAACAACCTCCGTGGTAGTGCGATCTTTATTGTGAACGGAACGGTCAATCTCTATGATACTGAGGTTTCCGGCAATTACTCCAAAGAGTATGGTGGCACGATATACGGTGCCAGCAACGCAAAACTGAATGTTTATGGTGGTACAGTTATAGCCGGCAGAACGGACGGTGTTGCAAACTGCGTATTCCTGGAAACCTCGGCAAAGCTCAAAGTGTCCGGCACTGCACAGATCGATGATGCGTATACCAACGGTAAGCCTGAAAACTCCATTGTCGTAGATACCACAGAGGAGGCTTTCTCTGGCAGTATGCAGCTGACCTGTGCAAAGACACCGGAGGAGGGCGCATCCTTGGGTGTATGCATTGGTACCAATGGTATTACCGGTATGGTTTCCCTTACCGGCAGTGAGCGTCCTATAATCGTCGTGGACGGCAAGCTGGTCGCCAAATTGATTCTGAAATCTTTCCATTTGGTAGACGGTAACGGTGTTTACGCAACCTTTGATACCTTTGGTGAGGCTTTGGAAGCCTATACCTATGATGCAAGCCGTGGCAATTACATTCAGCTTACAAAGGATGTATCCAAGGCAAATATCCAAAAGACCATCTGTGTGAATCTTGATAGTTTCTATCTCAGCGCACCCACCATTGCAGACGGTGTGACTGTTTATGCTATGGATTCCCAAACAGATGACTATACCATAGAGGATGAAATGGCTTACGGTATGGTCTATAACCCCACTCTTCAGGGCACTGCTTCTGTGGAGGCAATGGATGGCTATCTGAAGATTGCGGAAGGGAAGAGC
>JAZRRS010000020.1:0-12277 GCA_045651005.1 Faecousia sp. | reverse complement strand
TCTGATCCCCTCCGGTACTGCTATTGAAAATGCGCTGTCTTCTTACTTGGAAGAGACTGACCTGCATCGTGACTATGTCCACGTTAGCGACTTGGGACGTGTGATCTCCTCTTACACCTGGTACTGTACATTGGCAGGTATCAGCCATCTGGACGAGATCAAGCTGGATGCCATCCCCAAGGCATTCCTGAAGTCTACCTCCGACAAGACTCAGGACAGAGTGCTGACAGATGCGGAAAAGGCAATTGTTCTGGAATCTGTGAACAATGCCCTTGCCAACCCCTTGCAGATGACCCAGTCTGTTTATGCCACAGCTCCTTAAATAACCCGAAAAAGAGCCGCCTAATGACCAATGTCATTAGGCGGCTTCTGTTTTACTGTGTCATCCTGAGGATTACGAAGGATCTTCCCTTCCTATTGGAGATCCTTCGTCGCTGCGCTCCTCAGAATGACGGGGAATAAGGTCATCCTTTGTCGCTGTGCCCCACTCCTACAGGTACTTTTTTGCTTCTTCCAGAGCTTTGGCGGAGGGCAGTGTGGGAGGAAGGGTGTTTTCCATACCCAAAGAAGCATACTTAGAGCCTGCGTAATTGTGATAGGGAAGTAACTTGACAGGGTGTTTTCTTTTTAAAGTCTTCAAAAAGTCACTAATGGCAGAAATTTCCTGATCGTTGTATCCCGGCACATAGGGAATGCGGAACTCTATATTTGCGCCGGCAGCATCCAAAAAACGGATATTGTCCAAAATGATGCGGTTGTTCTGCCCGGTACATTTTTGATGCACCGCAGAGTCGATAGCTTTAATATCCACAAGGAAAATATCCGTGTAGGGAAGTACTTTTTCTAAAGATTTTCTTGGTACAAAGCCACAGGTATCCACCGCTGTGTGGATGCCTTCTTTCTTTAAGGCAGACAAAAGCGCTGCGCAGAAATCTGCCTGCAAAAGGCACTCACCACCGGACAGAGTAACACCACCGCCGGTATTCTGATAAAAAGGCAGATCCTCCAAAAGTCGGGGAAGCAGGTCTTCTACTGTGACCTGGTTGCCAAATCGCTGCAACGCACCGGCAGGGCATATATTTGCGCACTTGCCGCAGGCGATGCATTGTGTCCGGTCAAAGCTGTGCTGCCCATTCAAAAAACGGTGTGCCGTGCAGACGCTTGCGCAGCTGCCGCAGTGTTGGCACTTGTTTTCATAATAGGCCAGCTGTGGCCCGGAGGTAATGGTCTCCGGGTTGTGACACCACACACATTTCAGACCGCAGCCTTTGAAAAAAACAGTGGTACGGATTCCAGGCCCATCGTGGATGGCCATAGGCTTTATATCGGTAATAGTTGCTTTCATTGGGCATTCTCCGCTTGCAGGATAAAGGCATCCTGCTCGTATTTGCTTAGGTTTACGAAGTAGGCATTCCAGCCGCAGACACGGACTTGCAGGTTTTTGTAACGCTCCGGATCACGCTGCGCATTTCTCAGATCCTCCGGACGGAACACATTGCCGTGAATGGCAAGACCACCCATTTTGAGGTAAGTCATAATAATGCCGTAGAAGGCGTCCAGACCTTCTGCTCCTGCCACCGCTGAGGGGTGCAGAACAATGTCCAGCACGCTGCCGTTGGGGAAAGAGGAAGCGTCGATCTTGCCTGCGGAATGGATCAGACCGGTGACACCTTTTTTGTCCATACCGGAAACAGCACAGAGATTCTTGGAAAGAGGCATACCTGCCAGTCTGCCGTCCGGGGTTGCCATGGTATTTTTGCCGGTTTTGATGCAGTGGTCGATGGTGTAAAGGGCAGCCTTATACACACCGCCTCTGCCGTTGGGGCGGTTGTTCACAAGACCGGCACAGAAAGTGGAAAGCGACTGCGCTAAGGTGTCTGCCACAGGGTCATTGATGCCGAATTTGTGGGGAAGACGCAGGGCATAGCTGCGCAGGGTTTCAAAGCCCTCCCAGTTGCTTTTCAGCACCTGGGTCAGTTCTTCCAGCGTCAGTTTTTTCTCATCAAACACCAAAGTCTTCACAGCGCACAGACTGTCCACCAGACTGGCAAGGCTGTAAAAGCTCATAGAGCTGTTGTTGTACTTTGCACCGCCGTCATAAATATCCACGCCTTGTTCCACACAGGCATCGTACTGACAGGAGAGCAAAGGATCGGGGTTCACCGTGCCGTAGTAAGGTTCGATAGAGGTCACATAATTGGTGGCACGGTCTGTCAAATGGGCGATGTGGGCTTTTACTGCGGACACAAAGTCCTGATAGCTCTCGCATTTTTGTGTCCGGATGCTACAAAGCTCTCCTGTGGCAGCGTTGATGCCGCCGGTGAGGGCAAGCTCTACCGCTTTTCCCAGATTGATGCCGCCGCAGCCGGTGCAGCCCAGCTCCATACCCCATACCGCAGGCTCATAGCAACCGATAGGCACATAGTTCCGGGCATCTTTTTCTTCAATACCTACCCGGGTCAGACCCCGGATGGCGGTGTTGTCATTTACAAAGACAAAGCTGGAGTTGCCGCCCCGGATATAGGAAAGCACCTGCTTCACCACCTGGGGCGGTGTGTTGTCAGATATACGGATGTGGATCTTGGGGGAATAGATGTTTAGATCGTTGTAACATTCCAAAATTAAGGTGGTGACTTCGTTGGTCACTTCGCTGCCGTCTTCATCCATACCGCACAGACAGAAGGGCAGATCATAGGGCACGTTGGCTGCCCAGAATTTGTGGAGGAAGAACTTCAGCATCTCTCCGATCTCCTCCCGGGTGTAAGTGCCGCTGGCAATGTCCTTTCTGTAGAAGGGAGTCAGCAGCACATCCAGCCGTCCCAAAGTGCGGATGCGTGTGCCGAAAATATAGTCGTGCATAAAGAAGTAGAGCACCAGCAGCTGCAATGCTTCGTAGGTGTTTTGGGGTGCCCCTTGGGCGATGTGTTCCAGAGCAACGGCGTTGCTTTCGTTGTAAGGCTTTATCGCTTGAGAAAGGCGCAGAGACACTGTCTCCATAGCGGTTAACATAATATCGCAGGAGTGATAAAATTCCTGTTGCTTTTCTGTAAGACCCTCCCGACTGCCGGCTTGGAGGATTCGCTGCCGCAGACCGGAAAAACCAAGGCTTAGCAGAAGCTTGGAGTTGGGGGAGGTGTGGCTGTAATCACTGGTGGCGTGGTATGTACCGTAGACGGTCCAGGCTTTTGTGATCTCTTCCGCTTCCGAACTGAGCCGGGAAGCCTTCAGAGCCTTTTCCCAGCGGATGCGCAGTTTTTTGATCAGATTGTCGCCGTCTATCTTATCTTGAAAAATATCCTCTTTGTCCACAGCAATCTGCGCTTTTTCAGCAATCAGCGCAAACGCATTGGCACGGATCATAGCTGCCGAGGGGTACTGTACCTCCAGCGCATCCAAAAGCGGGATCAGCTCCTCTTTGCAAAGACCGCTGCCCTCGATCCAGTGAATGTTTTTGAACTGATCTTCCAAATTGGCTCTCACAGATGCAAAATCCATAGGGATCCCTCCAGTATCCTTTCCTTTTTTATCTATCCTACTCAAATGAAAACAGCTTTGCAAGAAAAATACGAAACATTTGACTTAATCGAAACAAAATATTACAATATAACAGGGGTGAGCGGAATGGAATTATTTCTAAACGAACCTATTGTGCAAAAAATAACAGCTGCTCTTTTTGTGCCGGCTGGCAGTGGCGCACCGGTGCATACAAACCGTAGTGCCCACGGACTGGCATATAATGTGGATCACACAACCGTTTATCGGTTTTCAGACGGACGGGTACTTACCTGCAATCCGGGGCAGTGTATTTATTTGCCCAAGGGCAGCAGCTACACCGTGGACAAGTCCCACTCGTCAAAAGATCCGGATGCCGGTGTCCACGCCATAAACTTCCGGTTGGAAGCACCTTTGGCAGACGTTCCCGTGGTGCTGGGGGTGCGGTCTCAGGCAGCGGTGCTCTCTGCGTTTTCTCACGCAGAGAGAGCCTGGCGGCAGAAGCAGCCCGGTTACCGGGAGCTGTGCTTTGCACAACTGTATGGCGTTTTTGCTATTCTCCGGGAACAGGCGGACTACAGTCCCACATCCCGAAGAGAGAAACTGTTGGCACCGGCTCTCGGTTACATTGATGAAAATTTTACATCCCGGGAGATCACGGCTCCGGAGCTTGCGAAGCTCTGCGGCATCAGTCAGCCCTATTTGCGGCGGTTGTTCCAAAGTGCCTTTGGGATGCCTCCGGCTCAGTATGTGCGCCACAGACGGCTGTTGTATGCGCGTGAGCTTTTACAAACCGGGGAGTACTCGGTGGCACAGGCGGCAGCATCTTCCGGCTTCAACGACCTTTCTTATTTCAGCCGTGTCTTCAAGGCTGCCTTCGGCAGCCTTCCCAGTCACTGCGGAAAAAAGTGAATTTATAGCGGTTGTTTTCTGTATTCTCTGGGGGAAATGCCGCAGACTTCCCGGAAGATGCGGTTAAAGCTGCTTTGGTTTTGGAAACCGCACTGTGTCATGATCTGACCGATGGTAAGGTCTGTGTTTTCCAGTAAATTCTGCGCCTTATGGATACGAAGACTGTTGATATGCTCCCGGCAGCTACAACCCAACTGTCGGGAAAATAATTTGGACACATAGCTTTCGCTGATATACAGGCTTGCAGCAAGGGTGCTGACGGTAATATCCTCTGTAAAATGTTCCGCACAGTAAGACAACAGCTGTACCGTCATATCTCCGGAAGGGCCGTTGTGAGGCTCTAAGGTCAGCAGCTCCAAAAGCTCACCCAGCAGAGCGTTGACATAAGCCATAGCGGTTTTTGGACGGTTGCGCTTTGTCATTTCCACTGCCCGATCCATCAGCGGCAGCAGAGCCGGGGCAGCGGTATGGCAGCATACCGGCTTGTTGCTGAGCAGGGTGTTGTCGAAGGCGGTCTCCCGTGGGTCAAACAGAAGGATCAGTGCAGACGCCTCCGGAGCACTTTCGTAGGAATGGGTCAGATAGGGAAATAAAACCGCCATTTCTCCCTTCTGGAGCAAGTGTCTTTTACCGTCCACAGTGATGGGGATTGCGCCTTCCGTTACATGAAGCAGCTCCCCGTGGGGATGGAACATAGGCATATACCCACGAAATCCGGTGACCCGGCTGGCACTTAGTGCAAAATATTCCCTCTTTTCAAATATAGCATTCATAGAAAAACTCCCTGCAGTGCTGAAAATCATTGATTTTATGTAGATATGCTATGGATTATAGCGTAAAAACCATTATAATACAAGTAGATAATTTGAAAGGATGATGAATTATGTCAAGATATATTCCAATGCCCGCATATCCGGATAAAATGCCTGTGGACATTTCCTTTGTGTTTGCAAAGGATAAGCCTGCAGGTAACCACGGTTTTGTCCGCGCTGATGGAGATGATCTTCGGTTTGAGGACGGCACGCTGGCAAAATTCTGGGGTGTCAACTTCAACGGCGGCGCCTGCTTCCCGGACAAGGACTATGCACCCAAGGTGGCAGCCCGTCTTGCTCAGGCTGGTTGTAATATCGTGCGCCTGCACCAGTTGGATGCTGAGTGGGATACTCCCAACATTTTTGCCTATTCCAAGGGTAAGCGTGTCACCACCACAAGGATACTGGATCCTAAGTCTATGGATCATCTGGACTACCTGATCGCCTGCCTGAAGGAAGAAGGTATCTATATCTATTTGGATATGATCACCTACCGTAAATTTAAGGAAGGTGACGATGTTCTTTTCCACGATCAGCTGATGGATGCCGGCAAGCCCTGGTGCCTTGTGGATCAGCGGATGATCGAGCTGCAGAAGGAATACTGCACCCAGCTGTGGACCCATGTGAACCCCTACACAGGTCTTGCCTATAAGGATGACCCTGCCTTTGTTTTGACAGAGATCGCCAACGAAAACGACCTGTTTAACGACGCGCCTATGAAAAAGCGGCAATATCAGGTGGTGCCTTACTACATTGATATGTTCCGCCATATGTTCCGTGACTGGCTGGCAGAAAACGGTATGGAATTTGACTGGGAAAACTGTGACCTGTACTGCACCGATATGCCGATGATCCAATTCAAGATGGCAGTAACGGAGAAGTACTATGCAGAGCTTTATGCGCACCTGCGCAGTATCGGTGTGCGTATTCCCATTGCCGGTACCAACTGGACCCGGTGCGATGGTTTTGTCAAGACCCATGAAAAGATGGACTTTACCGACAGCCACCATTATTTCTATGACTGGCGGTGGGGCAACAACGAGCGTATTTGCGCAAACCAGTCCATTACCTCTTATCCCTATGCGTTCCTGAATATGACCAGAATGAAGCTGGCGAACAAGCCGCTGTTTATTTCCGAGTGGGATGTGCCCTGGCCCAATTCCTACCGTGCGGAGGGCCCGATCTACTATGCCGCCGTGGGCGCATTGCAGAACTGGTCCGGCTTTACCATCCACACCTATTCCTATGCCGCTCGGCTGGAGCGGGACAGTGTTCTGGGCAGAGAGCTGTCCAGCCCTGTGGGCGGTGTGCCTTACCGTGAGGGCATCTTCTCTACCTGGAACGATCCTGCCAAGTTCGGTCTGTTCTACCACGCTGCACTAATGCTTCGCCGCGGCGATATTGCGCCGGCCAATAAAAAGGTGGCGGCTTATTCCACCGATCTTTCCCAGATGCAGACAATGGCCATCCGGGGTATTCAGGAGCAGCATCAGGTGGCAACCGTCTTTGATGAGAAGTTGCCGGAGGGCTTTGACGAGATCGTGCCTGCAGACAAGGAATACCCCATTCCCGAGCCGGGCCGTCTGGAATCCGATAACGGTCAGATGTGGCGTGACCTGAGAAAACGCATCGGTGCCATCGATACGGAGCGTACCAAGGTGCTTTACGGTTTCCTGGGACTGGCTGGCAATGTTGCGTCCAACAAGGTAAAGACCTCTCATGGGATCGCTCTGAACGGAATGTCGGTGGACTGCAGCACCGATTTTGCAGTCATCGCCCTGTCCAGTCTCACCGATGACCCCATTTGCAAATCCGAAAATATGCTGCTGACCACCGTGGGCAGAGCCAGAAATACGGAAGCTGTGTTTGATGGTGAGAAGATGCTTGAGGTGGGCAAGCCTCCCATTATGGCGGAGGTGATCCGTGCGGATATCCGCCTGGAGACAGAGCACGGACAGAAAATGAAGGTCTGGGGCGTGAATGCCGAGGGCTTCTACTCCGGTGAGATTCCCACTACCTATGAAAATGGCGTTCTCAAATTTACCGTAGGTGACGATGAAAATCCTGCCTGCTATTATCTCATTGTAAAGGAGTAATATTATGCTGAAAATCGGTTGGGCATCGGCAGATGTCAGTACCAACGAGCCTATCACCATTACAGGTCAGGCCTATGAACGCATTTCCAAAGGCGTTATGGACCCCACTACCACCACGGCACTGTATCTGGAAGACGGCGGCGACTGTGTGTTGTTCCTGTCTGCGGACTTTACCTCCTTCGAAGCGTCTTTTTTGCAGGAGCTGAAGGCATCCGTGGCAGAGCGTGTTCCCGGATTTGATCCTGCCAAGATTATTCTCAACGCTACCCATACCCACACTGCGCCCCGTTACTACGTAAAAAGAGGCTATGACAAAGCCCCCCGTGACCGGGTGAATATCTACCCTGCGGAAAAGTACCGCGCTTTCCTGCTGGAGCGGATGACGGAGATCGTTGCCCAGGCAGTGACAGGTGCGAAGCCGGGCAGCATTGCCTACGGCTATAGCACGGCATCCGTGGCGGTTTCCCGCCGTTGTACTTATTTCTGCGACAAGGGTGCAGGAAACACCAAGGGCGATACCTTTGCGGTGAATGGTCACACCGTTATGTACGGAAAGACCAATGATCCGGATTTTTCCGGATTTGAGGGAAGCACTGATACCAATGTGTATCTGCTGTTTACCTTTGATGAAAAGGAGAAGCTTACCGGTGCGTTGGTGAATGTACCCTGTCCCTCCCAGTGTACAGAGCATGAGGAGTTTACCTCCGCAGACTACTGGAACGAGGCAAGAGCAGAGATCCGAAAGGAATTTGGTGACATTTTCATTCTGCCCCAGTGTGCGGCAGCCGGCGATCTGTCTCCCCATCTGCTGCACAATCTGTCTGCCAGACGGCGGAGAACCCAACTGCATTACGGGGATGATCCCAAGGCGAAACAGTTCAGAGCCCCCCATGAGTACTATAACCGTCTGGAGATCGGCGAAAAGATCGCCCGGGCGGTCAGCGAGGGCTATAGCTGGGCAAGCAAGGCAAAATATACGGAAATGCCCGTCTGCCACAGAACGGAAATTCTGGAGTTGGAGCGCTGGAAGGTCACAAAGCAGCAGTACGACGATGCCAAGGAAAATCTGCAGGCATTGGAGCAGGGCAGCTATCAGGTTACCGACGATCCCTATGCGGACTTCAAGGTCAACACCCGCCGCAGTGCGGAGCTGAACCGTTGTGAAGATGTTATCTCCAGTTACGAGGACAAGCGGGAAACAGAGCCTACGCAGGTGCATATTGTGAAGATCGGTGACATTGCCTTTACCACCTGCCCCCACGAGCTGTTCATCGACTTCCAGCACCGTCTGCAGGCACGCAGTCCTGCGGCACAGACCTTTATGGTGCAGCTGGTGGCATCGGAGGTAGGCCTTGTGGGTTACCTTTGCACGACCCGCGCTGCGGAAGGCAAGGGCTACAGTGCCATTTCCTACAGTTGTCAGGTCTCTCCCCAGGGCGGTCAGACAATGGTGGAGCAGATGCTGAAGCATCTGAATGAAATGTAATTTTCTGCTTATCTTTCCTTTTTGTAGGAGTACGATTGAAAAACGGTGCTGCGTTTGCAGCACCGTTTTGTTATTTCAGGTTTCTTATGTAATCTTCTGTTTCCTTGGGAAGTTGTGTAATGGGTTGGTCTTCTATAGCTTTGCCCAGCTTGCTCAGTCGTTTTTCGTTGCGCTCTAAAAGGATGAGGGCGTTTTTCAGTTCTTTGCGGCAGATATCTGCGCTTTTGGTGTCTGCATTTTTTTCATACAGAGAAATGCCGGTGATGAGCATTTGACAATATTCCTCGTATTCTTCATAACCGAAGGGATTCTGCTCAAACACCTTGCGTTTGTTTTCTATAAGACCGGAAAAATCACCTTGTTTGTAGGCGTACTTTGCTTTGACGCTGTAGGGTGCGTAAAAGACTTTGTTTGTTTTCAGGATCCGGTCTGCAATGCGGTTTGCGGCAGTCAGATCCTCTGCCTGTTCCAGAAGCTTCAGATTACTGACGGTGTTGGCAGGATACATCGCTGTGGCGGTACTGTGAAGCGCAAAGGCAGAAAAACAAAGGGCAGTGCCAAAATACAGGCAGATAAGGATCACCGGGAGCGCACATAGCTTGGTGAGCGCCAGAGTCTTTTTCTTGCAGCTTGTTTCTGTCAGCACCAGAAGCAGCAGGAACATACCAATGTATTGCAGGTCGAAGTCCATCAAGCAGTGCAGACACAGGGCAGCCACAATGATCTTTCGGGGAAGGGCAACCTCCTTTTTGAAGAACCAATGACCCAGCGCACCCAGAAAGAAAAGGGTAGGCAGCCAGCCAATGTCCAAAAACAGCTGCAAAAAGTCGTTGTGGACATAGGTAACGGAATAAAGTCCTGTCTGCACACTTTGCTGCATAAAGCTGTAGCCCATATAGCCCATACCGAAGGGGTACTTCAAAATCAAGGGGAGGGCATCGCGCATATACAGCAAACGACCGGCAAAGGTGCTTTCTGAGAGGGAGAAACGCAGGAAGCGGCCAATGACCGGATTGCCCCGGAACAGGAAGATCAAAATGCCCAAAAGGGCAGCGGCACCGGCCATAGACAAAAGGGCAGGAAGCTTCTTTTTGGCAGAGGCCAAAAGCATTGCGGCGTTGGCAACTACGGCGATAACGAAAGCGGTACGGCTGCCGGTGTAGAGAATGCCGCCTACCAAAATGGCCATTGTCAGATAATCCCACCATTTCCGATATGGTTTCTCAAAGATCAGCAGCTGACACACCAAAAGAAAAACAGAAAAGGTGTTGGGATACTGGAAAAAGCCAGCCAAACGGTCAGCCACAGAGAAAAAGCTTTTTGTGCCGGGGAACAGCATACCCAACGCAGAAACCACAGTCATCACAGCGGCTGCATAGGGAAGCAGGCTTGCGGCTTTGCTTTCGGTTTCTTCCTGTGCACGGCACAGAAGAAATAAAGGCAGAGGCAGGAATTTCAAGAATCCCGCAAAGGCCATACCCTTGTCCACTGCCCAAAGGCAGACAATGCCGTAAGCAAGGCTGAGTACCAAAACGGATAGGGTCAGAACGTCCCGGGGCAGAAGCAGACTTTTTCCTTTTCTGCCAAAAAGCCAAATGCCCATAGCCACGCAAAAAATGCAGGAAATATATTCATAAAAGCTGCCCAGCGCCAAAAGCGCAGCCAGCAAAAGAAGGTCTGAAAAGGGGATTGCTTTGCTTTTTTGTATCATGGCACAAAACCTGCCTTTATAGAATGTAATCATTATACAGACAGATACCGGTAAAATCAACCACTAGTCATTTTGATGTCTTTGTGATACAATGGAGAAAAATTGACAGTTTCAAACTGTCGTCCTGAGCGAACCCTGAGCGAAGTCGAAGGGGGAGTCGAAGGAGCTCCCTGGTGTTTGTAGGGGATTCTTCGTCGCCACGCTCCTCAGAATGACATCATAACTGTCCGCTAAATTGAAACTTGAATGGAGGCTGTCATATGATTATTTCGGGTATACAAAAAATGACGCTTTTGGATTTTCCGGGAAAGGTGGCTTGTACCGTGTTTCTGCACGGCTGCAACTACCGCTGTCCTTTTTGCCATAACAGTGAGCTTTTGTCGGGAAGACCGGAGCCGCTGATGACCCAGGAGGAATTTTTTAAATTCCTTTCCGGTCGCCAAGGCCTTTTGGATGGTGTCTGCGTCAGTGGCGGAGAGCCTACTCTGACCCCCACCCTTTGGGAATTTTTGAAAAAGATCAAGGAACTGGGATTTGCCGTAAAACTGGACACCAACGGCAGCCGCCCGACGGTGCTGAAAAAGTTGGTGGAGGACAGACTTGTGGACTACGTGGCAATGGATGTGAAAAACAGTCCTGCTCTGTATCCGGAGACGGTGGGTGTGACGTTGGATCTGGCAGATACAGAGGAGAGTCTTCGTTTTCTGATAGAGGGCAATGTGCCTTATGAGCTGCGTACCACCCTTGTAGAGCCGTTGCATACAGCTGCGTCTATTGCGGAAATGGGGCAGTGGCTGGCAGCACTTGTGCCCGGAAAAAAGCCGGAGCAGTTGTTTTTGCAGAGCTTTGTGGATAGGGATACGGTGGTGTTTGCGGGCCTGTCTGCGCCTTCTGAAGACGAGGTTGCGCAGTACGCGGACATCCTTTCACAATATGTAGAGAAAGTAACGATAAGAAACAAATAATCACAACATATTGTGTTTTGAAAAAATATTTTACGCAATATATTGACATTTTGGAAAATCTCTTGTATAATACGGGCACTGTCGAAATTACGGGCAGTGCCCGTTTCCATTCACTATAATTAACAGGGAGGAACTATTATGTATCAGGTTTTAAAGCGTGACGGCTCTACCGTCGAATTTGAGATTTCCAAAATCAGCGCTGCTATGATCAAAGCCTTCGAGGCTATGGAAAAGCAGTACCACCCCAGCGTCATCAACCTGCTGGCTCTGCAGGTCAGTGCAGACTTTGAGAGCAAGGTCCGTGACGGAATGATCGCTGTGGAAGACATCCAGGACAGCGTGGAAAAGGTTCTGTCCGAGACCGGCTATGCCGATGTGGCAAAGGCTTACATCCTGTACCGTAAGCAGCGTGAGAAGGTGCGTAATGTCAATTCCGCTCTGCTGAACTACAAGGATCTGGTGGACGACTATTTGAAGATCAATGACTGGCGTGTGAAGGAGAACTCCACCGTTACCTACTCTGTGGGCGGTCTGATCCTGTCTAACTCCGGTGCCATCACTGCCAACTACTGGCTCACTGAGATCTACGACAACGAGATCGCAGAAGCACACCGTACTGCTGCGCTGCACCTGCACGACCTTAGTATGCTCACCGGCTACTGCGCAGGTTGGTCTTTGAAGCAGCTGATCATCGAGGGCCTTGGCGGCGTTCCCGGCAAGATCACCTCTTCTCCTGCAAGCCACCTTTCCACCCTCTGCAACCAGATGGTCAACTTCCTGGGCATTATGCAGAACGAGTGGGC
>JAZRRS010000019.1:0-61939 GCA_045651005.1 Faecousia sp. | reverse complement strand
CTCTTTGGCTATCTGGCCGAGGGCGCACAGATCAAGGATCTGACGCTGGAGAATGTTTCTTTCACCATCAAGTCAGGTACCCGTATGGCCGGCACAAGCTTCGGCCTGCTGGCAGGTACCATCTCCGAGAAAGCAATGTTTGAGAATGTGGCGATCTCCGGCGGTCAGCTGATCGTTGATGCTGCCAGCTATTTCGGTACTGAGGACTATGTTATCGGTTTGCTGTGCGGTATGGGTGATGCCCCCATCGAGGCTGATATCACCTGCTCTGTCAATGGCGATGGCCTGTGGGTCAGCGTGGCAGACGGTGTGGTGACTCTCAGTGATGAGCCTGTGGAAGTGGCGGTCAGTGAACCCACTGTCCCTGAAGAAACCCAAGAAGCGTAATTACTGATGTCTTAACGGACATCCAAAATAAAGGAGCATAATCATGAACAAGAAAATTTTGTCTGTTGTGCTGTGCATTGCTTTGTGCATCAGCATGATGAGCATGCTCGCCGGCTGCGGTGGTGGCAAGGCTGACGCCTTTGTTATCATGACCGAGCAGTTGGACGGCCTGTTCAACCCCTTCTTCTCTACCTCCGCTAACGATGGTACCATCGTTGGTATGACCCAGATCGGTATGCTGGGTTCCAAGTACGTTAACGGTGAGGTCGAAGTAGCATACGGCGAAGATGAAGCCGTTGTTACCAAGGACTACGATGTTGTGCAAAACGATGACGGCACCGTTACCTACACCTTCGTTCTGAAGAACGGCATTCTGTTCTCCGACGGTCATCCTCTGACCATGGAAGACGTGCTGTTTAACTACTATGTGTATCTGGATCCGGTGTATACCGGCTCCAATACCCTGTACTCTACCGATATTCTGGGTCTTAGTGAGTACCGCACCCAGACCGTTGGATCTGCTTCTGACAGCAGCAACGATATGATCAATTCTCAGGCGGCTGACCGCGCACAGGCAAGACTCAATGAGCTGATCAACCTGTTCCGTGCGGAGCTGAAGTCTTCTTCCACCAACGAGGTCAGCCGCGAGGCTATGACCGAAGCAATCAAGAGCTACAAGGTCAGCTCCGGCTACAAGTCTGCTATTTCCAACGAACCCTCTGAGGTCGACAGCGAGGATCTGCTGGCTGACTACGAGTATGCACTGAAGCTGTTCCGTGAGGAACTGGAGAGCGACTATCTGGGCGCCCAGGAATCCTACACCGAAGAGCCTTACAAGTCTCACGAAGAATTTAAAGACGAGATCTTCTGCTTTATGTACACCGAGGGCTATGTGGAAGTGGAGTATGCAGAAGGCGCTGACGGTAAGAAGGACCGCACCACCATTCAGAAGCTGACTCCTAAGTACCCTGATTCCATTAAGGATAAGGCTGCTGCCATTGACTACATTTTCAATGATAAGGTCGCCTGCCAGATGGATATCATTCTCAGCTACTGGGCAACCGCAAATACTCTGAACACCGAGTTTACCGCAAAGGCAAAGGAAGTTATCCTTCACGAAAATGTTTCCGATGACGGCGACCTGGCTGTGGAGAGCATTTCCGGTATTGTTTCTCTGGGTCATACCGGTGAAGCAGGCAACAAGATCACCGTTAACGGCACTGAATACACCATTGCCTCCGGTCACAATGAGGACGGCACTGTCACCAATGCTGAGGAATACGACGTGCTGCAGATCACCATTGACGGCGTTGACCCCAAGGCAATCTGGAACTTTGCTTTGACCATTGCTCCCCAGCATTACTACGGTGAGGGCAGCTCTGTGGAAGTGGATATTGAGAACAATAAGTTCGGCGTGGAGTTTGCAAGCTTTGACTTTATGACCGATATTGTGCAGTCTCAGAGAAACATCAAGCTGCCTATGGGTGCCGGTGCTTACAAGGTCACCGATACCACCAACAGCGACACTCCCTCCGAGAGCGCTTTCTACGCAAACAACGTTGTATACTTCAAGGCAAACGAGAATTTCACCACTGTAGGTGAGGGTATCGAGAATGCCAAGATCGGCAAGATCCGTTATCAGATCGTATCCTCCAACAACGCAATCGCAGCTCTGGAGGACGGCACTGTTCACTACATTTCCCCCGCACTGACCACCGACAACTATGAGAAGCTGGAGAAGCTGAAGAGCAAGGGTATGATCACCCTGTCCACCGATCAGCTGGGTTATGGTTACATCGGTGTCAACTCCGCAAAGATCAACGACATCAACATCCGTAAGGCCATTATGTGCGCTATGAACACCAGCCTTGCTCTGGACTACTACCGCGCAGGTACTGCCAGCCAGATCTACTGGCCTATGTCCAAGATCAGCTGGGCATACCCCGATGGTCCTGAGGCTACCGACAACGGCTTTGACTATCCCCAGCTGGGCAGCTGGAACGAAGAGGTTGCGGTTGCCAACATTGAGAAGTATATGCGTGAAGCCGGCGTCAGCGAAGGCGACAGCCAGCTGAAGGTGACCTTTACCATTGCAGGCTCCAGCTTGCAGGATCACCCCACCTACAAGGTGTTCCGTGATGCAGCCGCACTGCTCAACAGCCTTGGCTGGAATGTGGAAGTGGTTTGTGATACACAGGCTCTGACCAAGATCAATACCGGTGCTCTGGAAGTGTGGGCAGCTGCCTGGTCTTCTGCACTGGATCCCGACCTGTATCAGGTCTACCACAAGGATTCCACCGCTACCAGCACTCTGGCTTGGGGTTACAACTATCTGAAGGTCAACGGCACTTCTGAAGAGCTGGACATTTTGGACGAGCTGTCTGATCTCATTGATGAAGCCCGTTCCACCAACGATAAGACCATCCGTTCCGAGCTGTATATGGAGGCTATGGAGCAGATTCTGGATCTGGCTATTGAATTGCCTGTGTACCAGCGTAGCGTTTTGTACTCCTACAACTCCAAGGTCATTAAGTCCGAGTCCGTTCCTTCCCAGGTCAACCCCTTCTCTTCTCCTCTGGATCGCATTTGGGAAATTGAATTTGCCGGGTAAAAATTATGTTTAAATATATTATTAAAAGAATTGCATACTCGATTCTGATTCTGTTGGGCGTTTCTTTGATCATTTACTTTCTGATCCGCCTGATGCCTGTTGACTTTATTCAGAATAAGATCAACGCAATGAATCAGGGCGGCGCTACGGTCAGTGAAGAGACCGTGGAAGCAATGTACAAAATGTACGGATTGGGCGATAACAGCTTTATGGGCATCCTGGGCGGCTATTTCAGCTGGCTGGGTGCCCTGGCCCGGTTTGACCTGGGTACCAGCTTTGTTTACGGTATTCCTGTGGCACGGGTCATTGTGGAGCATATGGGTGTATCCTTTGCGGTTGCGCTCATCGCTACCATCTTTGAGTTTATGATCGCCATTCCTTTGGGCATCACTGCGGCTACCCATCAGTACAGCCTTCGGGACTATATCGTTACCATTCTTGTGATGATCGGTATTTCTCTGCCTTCCTTCTTCTTCGGACAGATGCTGAAGGATGCGCTGGCACTGAAGCTTGGCTGGTTCCCGGCATCGGGTCTCATCGATGCCACCGCCTCCAACACAGGTATAGCGCTTCTGTTGGACTACCTGCGGCATATGTTCATCCCGATTCTTACCATTGTGATTTTGAGCATCGGTGCAAGAATGCGTATGACCAGAACTAATATGCTGGAGGTTTTGAATTCCGACTACATCCGTACCGCCCGTGCAAAGGGTTTGAAGGAGCGCGTGGTCATCAATAAGCACGCATTCCGCAACACACTGATTCCTCTGGTCACTTCTATGGCAGGACTGCTTCCCAGCCTGTTCTCCGGTGCAATCATCACCGAGCAGGTCTTCGACCTTCCCGGTATCGGTAATATTGCGCTGGATGCGATGAATCGCGGCGACATTCCCTTCATTATGGGTTACAATATGTTCCTTGCGCTGCTGAGTGTTCTGGGGGTGCTGCTTGCTGATTTGATGTACGGTATCGTAGACCCCAGAGTGAAATTGGAGTAAAGGAGGCGCTGTTATGGAAGAGAATAAGAACACAAAAACTGTGGACACCGAAGCGCCTCTGGACAAGAACGTGCGTCTTATGTCCCCTACACGGATGGTGGTACGCCGTTTCTTCCGTTCCAAGCTTAGTATCATTGGTCTTATTATGGTGGTGGGCCTGTTTATCTTCAGCTTTCTGGGCCCTGTGATTTACACCCAGTGGGGCGAAATCGAACTGGATGAAAGCGGCAAGACCGAGTACGCAGTCTCTACTTCCACCTATACGGTGGACGGTGTGGAGTACACCATCCATCAGACTACAGAAAAATCTCTGAAGGACAACTTCTTGTCACCTCCCTCCAAGGATCACATCCTGGGCACAGATAATGAGGGCTACGATGTGTTCGTCCGTTTGATGTACGGCGGCCGTATCTCTCTGACAGTGAGCTTCATCGCTGTGTTTCTGATCACTATTTTGGGCGTGATTCTGGGTGGTATTTCCGGTTACTTCGGCGGCTGGATCGACAACCTGATTATGCGTGTGTGTGATGTTTTGATGTGCCTTCCCGGTGTGCCCATCCTTCTGATCATCAGTACCATTTTGGATGCATCTGACATTGATGCCAAGTACCGTATCTATCTGTTGATGATCTATTTGACCTTCATTTCCTGGACAGGCACTGCCCGTCTTGTGCGTGGTCAGATTCTGAGCCTTCGTGAGCAGGAGTATATGGTAGCTGCGGAAGCGATGGGTTATTCCACAGGCAGAAAGATATTTAAGCATCTTGTGCCCAATGTGATGCCTCAGCTGATTGTGCAGATGAGCTTGAGCCTTGGCAGTATGATCCTGTACGAAGCAACGCTGAGCTATTTGAACCTGGGTGTGAAAGCACCTTATGCAGCCTGGGGCACGATGATCAATATCATTTCCACCAATCAGGATGTGCTTCAGAACCACTGGTATGTGTGGGTGCCTGCCGGTATCTGCATCGTTATTGCGGTTCTTGGCTTCAACTTTGTGGGCGACGGCCTGCGTGATGCACTGGATCCGAAAGCGAGGAGATAAGGAATGGAAAAGAAAAATAAGAATTATCTCACCGGTAAAGAGATCCGCGCCATTGCTAAGGAAAATGCCAAGGTGATGAAGCGCCTGGAGGCTTACAAAAATCGCATCTGCGAGGAATCTGAATTCCTCACCCAGATGCATGATGATTCCAATATTTTGGAGATCGACGGCCTGCATACCTACTTCTTTACGGAGCAGGGAACTGTCAAGGCAGTCAACGGTGTTTCCTATGATGTGCCTAAGAATGCAGTTGTGGGCGTTGTGGGCGAGTCCGGTTGCGGCAAGTCTGTTACCAGTATGTCTGTAATGCGGCTTATTCAGGGTCCCACCGGTCAGATCGTAGAAGGATCTATCCGCTTTAAGGCTTACGACTATCAGCGTGATGAGAGTGGTGAGCCTGTTGCAGATGAAAACGGCGAATTCCATATGGAAGAAAAGGTATATGACATTTCTAAAATGCCCATCCACGAGATCCATCGTATCCGTGGCAAGCAGATTGCAATGATCTTCCAGGAGCCTATGACCAGTCTGAATCCTGTGTTCACCATTGGTGAGCAGCTGGACGAGGTGACATTGATTCACGTGCCCGACGCCACAAAGGAAATGGCAAAG
This sequence comes from Faecousia sp., assembly GCA_045651005.1. Lineage (GTDB taxonomy): Bacteria > Bacillota > Clostridia > Oscillospirales > Oscillospiraceae > Faecousia. The sequence continues at coordinate 56,286 of JAZRRS010000019.1, read as the reverse complement.
GAAAAATCCTGTGAGATGCTGCGTCTTGTGGGCATTATTCCGGAAAATGTGTACGACCGTTTCCCTCATGAGCTGTCCGGCGGTATGCGTCAGAGAGTAATGATCGCTATGGCGCTGGCTGCAGAGCCCCGTCTGATCATTGCTGACGAGCCTACAACTGCGCTGGATGTTACCATCCAGGCACAGATCCTAGATCTTTTGCAGGACATCAAGAAAAAGATCGACGGTTCTATTTTGCTGATCACCCACGATCTGGGTGTGATTGCAGAGATGGCAGACTATGTGGTGGTTATGTATGCCGGTAAGGTCATCGAGAAGGGTACAGTGTACGAGATATTCCAGGATCCACGCCATCCCTATACCATCGGCTTGCAGAAGTCCAAGCCTACTATGACGCTGGATGATAGCACCGAGCTGTATAATATTCCTGGCAATGTTCCCAACCCTGTGAATATGCCTTCCCACTGCTATTTTAAGGAAAGATGCGCAAAGTGCACGGAAAAGTGCTCCGGTGAGTATCCCGGTATGGTGCAGGTTTCTCCCACACACTTTGTTGCTTGTCATCTGTACAACGAGGAGAATGCAAATGGCTGATGAAAAAGTATTGAATATAGAGCCTGTTGCTGCACAGTACGATGACGCCGCAGAGCAGACGAAATATCTGGAGAGCCGTGCGGCACAGCAGGCAGAGGATTTTGCAAAGCCTTTTGATCCTCAAGCGATTTTGGAAGTGCGCCACCTTCGTAAGACCTTCCCTATGAAGAAGACGATGTTTGGTAAGGTCACCAAAGAGCTTGTGGCTGTGGACGACATTTCCTTCAAACTGATGCCCGGTGAAACGCTGGGTATCGTTGGCGAGTCCGGCTGCGGCAAGACCACTGCCGGCAGAGCAATTCTGAAGCTGCACCAGCCTACCGGCGGTCAGATCATTTTTGATGGCAAGGACATTACTAATTACAATTCCAAGCAGATGAGGCAGATCCGTAAGGAAATGCAGATCATCTTCCAGGATCCCTATTCCTCTGTGCCTCGCAGAAGCACCGTTGGCGGCATTCTGTCGGAGGCTGTGCAGGTGCATAAGATCGTACCCAAGGCGCAGGTGAAGGAATATGTGCTGGGTCTGATGGAGAAGTGCGGCTTGCGGGATTACTACTATGAGCGCTATCCCCACGAATTCTCCGGTGGTCAGCGTCAGAGAATCTGCATTGCCCGGGCACTGTCTGTCAATCCCAAGCTGGTGATTTGTGATGAGCCTGTTTCTGCACTGGACGTGTCCATTCAGGCACAGATCATTAATCTTTTGAAGGATCTGCAGAAGCAGATGAATTTGGCATATGTGTTCATTTCCCACGATTTGAGCGTTGTTAAGTTCATCTCCGATAAGATCGGCGTGATGTACTTAGGTGCAATGATGGAGTTCGGTACAAAGGAAGACATCTTCCGCAACCCTCTGCATCCTTACACCAAGGCGCTGTTCTCTGCCGTTCCCAATCCTGACCCCACGGCAAAAATGGACCGTATCAAGCTGGAGGGCGATATTCCGTCTCCTGCCAATCCTCCCAAGGGCTGCCGTTTCCATACCCGCTGTCCCTACGCCAAGGAGGTTTGTAAGCACATACCTCCCCAGTATACTGAGGTGGAGCCCGGTCACTTTGCTGCCTGTCATTTGCTGACAGAGGAGTAAGCCATGGGGAAGAAAAAGAAGGAAAAGATCACTTATATCGATGACGGCAGAACCATTGCGGATATGTCTGGGGTGACCGGTTCCCGGTTAAGAGACCGAAATCCATACCGTCCCCGGCCCAAAGCCAAGAATGTTTGGAACACGTATTTCAATGCTGTGAAAATGATGTTCGGCCCGATGCTGGCTGTTATTTGCGGTCTTGGTGTTGTCTATATGATCGTGTATTTCATTTTCTGGCTTATGTACTAAATAGAAAACGAGAGAGGATTTCCTCTCTCGTTTTTTGTCAGATAAACAGAATCTTATTTGTTTTCCGATATGTATTCATCCAGCAAGCTGGCGGCCAAGACTACAAAACGGGTACAGGGTCTGCCTTTGTAGAATTCCTCGGTTCTGGGTGTGGGCTTGGGATCGGAAGGGGGATTCTTCAGAAGCTCCCGGCAGATGATGGAGCCTGCTTCTTCTCGAAATTTTCCGCCCATCTCCTGTATCAATGCGTACAGTGCTTTCTGTGCTTCCGGGTCGGGATGGTCATAGCCGTAAAGGGTGCCCAGCACAAAGAACATTCCGCTGACTGCACCGCAAACCTCTCGCATTCTGCCCATACCACCGCCAAAAGCACTGACCATTTTGGCAGACTGCTCCGGGGCGAAGCCTGTCAGGTCGGAAAATGCTGCTGCCACCGCCTGTGCACAGTTGTAACCACTTTCAAAATACTCAGCTGCTTGCTTTCTGTGATCCATAAGAATCCTCCTTTGTTTTTCTTTATTATAGCACAAATCAGCAATGTTTGCAACTTTGGAGCAATTGTGCTATACTCGTATCCGGAAGGTGATACATATGAGAATAGTTGCTTTAATTGAAAATACCACATCCCGGGAGGACCTGCATTATGAGCACGGACTGAGCCTTTATATCGAGGCTTGCGGTCGAAAAATCCTGTTTGATGCCGGTGAAAGCGGGGCGTTTGCGGACAATGCAAAGATTCTGGGTGTTGATTTGTCTCTGGTGGACGTTGCGGTAATCTCTCACGCCCACAGCGACCACTGTGGCGGCTTTATTCGCTTTCTGGAGTGTAATGACACTGCACCTATTTATGCTCGTCCGGAGATCAAGGGGAGCTATCACAATGCGCAAGGATACTGCATTGGCATTGATCCGGGATTGCGCTACTGTAAACGCCTTTGTCTGACAGAGAATGTGGAGCGGATATGCAATGGTTTGACTCTGTTTTCCGGTAATGATATGCAGCAGATAGCACCTTTGGACAGTGCCGGTCTTTCAGTTTGTGTAAATGGAATTTTGGAGCCGGACACTTTTCTGCACGAGCAGTATCTTCTTATTGAAGAAAACGGAAAGCGAGTGCTGATCAGCGGCTGTTCCCATAAAGGTATTTTGAACATTGTTAATCACTTTCACCCGGATGTGCTGATTGGCGGTTTCCACTATATGAAAGTAGATCCGAATGACCCAATGTTGGAAGTTGCTGCCCAAAAGCTTCTGGCATACCCCTGTATGTACTATACAGGTCACTGCACCGGTGGGGAGCAATTTGAAAAAATGAAAAAAATAATGGCAGACAGATTACAGTATCTGTCCACCGGTACAGAGATCCGCATATAACGGAAATGACCCTTGACTGCTTAACACCTACACAGTCAAGGGTCATTTCGCTGAACTCTTGGGCTCTATCATCAATGGTTACCTCCGATTTCTTTAAGATGGGCTTCCAAACATTGAAGCTCTTAGGCATTTCACCTGTTCATTGGACTCACCCTTTCTGTCTATAGATTACCACAGAATAGTTAGGTTTGCAATATGGTATGTTTCATAAAAATCACAGGCTGATTTCGTGCAAAAAATAGAATATTCCGGGGGAGTGCAAAAACTCGTTGACAGTGGATGAAGCGATTTGATATAATAAATTTGTTAGGCGGCTTTAGGCGGCCTTTTTGTTTTATGCAGGGGGATTGTGTATGAATTACCGTCTTGATAAAAAAGGAAATAAGCTTTCTATCCTTGGATTCGGGTGTATGCGTTTTCAGCGCAAACAGGGAAAGATCGATATGTTACTGGCGGAACAGCAGATCCTCCAGGCGTACGAAGGCGGCGTAAATTATTATGACACCGCTTATATTTATCCTGGCAGCGAGGTGGCAATCGGTGAGATCTTTGCAAAAAATAACCTTCGGGAGAAGGTGTGCATTGCTACGAAGCTGCCCCATTATCTCATTAAAAACAGGGAAACACTGGATAAGCTTTTTGAAGAGCAGCTAAGGCGTCTGCAAACGGACTATGTTGACTATTACCTGATGCATATGCTTACGGACACTGCCACGTGGAAGCGGTTAGAGCAGCTGGGCATCCGGGAGTGGATCGAAAATAAGAAAGCGTCCGGTGCGATCCGGCAGATCGGCTTTTCCTACCACGGCAATACGGAAACCTTCTGCGGTCTTGTGGATGCCTATGACTGGGATTTCTGTCAAATTCAGTACAACTATATGGACGAACACACCCAGGCAGGCAGACGGGGTCTGAATTATGCTGCCGAAAAAGGGTTGCCGGTGATTATTATGGAGCCTCTTCGTGGAGGAAGACTGGTGAATCAGCTTCCGGAAAAGGCAAAAAAGCTGATGGAAGCACATCCGGCAGGCTACACCCCGGCACAATGGGCATTCCGGTGGTTGTGGGATCAGCCGGAGGTAACAGTGGTGCTTTCCGGTATGAACACCAAAGAAATGATAGAGGACAACCTGAACACAGCATCTGCCGTTGAGGTGGGGAGGCTGGGTGAGCAGGAGAGAGAACTGTATGCCAAGGTGATAAAAGCCTTCAATGAAAAGGTGAAGGTGGGCTGTACCGGCTGTGGCTACTGTATGCCGTGCCCCAGAGGTGTGGACATCCCCGGCACATTCAATGCCTATAACCGTCGTTATCAAGATGGCTGGTTTCACGCACTGCGGGAATATTTTATGTGCACTACCCTGCGGCAGAAATCCGCTGCGGCTTCCCAGTGTATCGGTTGCGGAAAATGCGAAAAGCACTGTCCGCAGACACTGCCGATCCGCAAGCATATGAAAGATGCGCAAAGGGTGCTGGAAGATCCTGTTTATAAAATTGCTTCCAAATGTGCCAAATGGTTTGTGAAGTTTTAAGAGGGGTGCTCAGCACCCCTCTTTCAGAGTGTCAAAAAAGCCGCCAACCGTCAAAAAGCAATGGTTTCAAAGCATCAGACAATTGTCGTTTCGGGCTTTGTAGGGAACGCCGCCCCCGGCGTTCCGCATACTGGTATGGCAATGAAAAATAGGCAGAAATCCTTGCTGTGCAAGGCTTTTTGCCTTACTGCGCAACGCTCCCCTCTCGAGTATCCCCATACACTTCGGGGTCGCGTTGCTTGTCTTGACGGCTCCTTTGACCTCTGCCAGTCTGTCAAAAAATATAGTTTTTTGACAGACTGTAAGAGGGGTGCTCAGCACCCCTCTTTTTCAGGATAATCTAAATGGATCACAGTAGGTGTGTGCCCCATAGCCGGTATCAGCTTTTCCAGTACATCCGCAGTGGCGATGCGTAGACTGGAGGTGTTGATACAGGGGTGGCAGCCTATGGCATCCGCTTTCAAAACATCTTCGTCGATCAGCAGTGTTACTTTGTTCTCTTGATCGTTCATAAGACCCAGCAGACTTAAGGAGCCGGGAGTAATATCCAAAAGCTGTTCCATATATTCGCCGCTTCCAAAACTTAACCGGGATGAACCGATCTGTTTGGATAGATCCTTGGTTTTAAAAGGCTTGTCCCCGGGAATCAGCAGCAGATAAAAATCTGTGCACTGCCGGTTGCACAGGAATAAATTCTTGCACATATTCGTGCCCAACGCTCTGTCCGCATCGGCACAGGCTTCCATAGTCATAGCGGCTTCGTGATCTACGCGGCTGTATGCAATCCCCAAGCTGTCCAACAGGTCATACACCCGCTGCTCCTTGGGCAGCCGTTGGGCAAAATCTCCGGGACGACCTTGTTCCAAAACCATATGAAAACACATCCTTTCTTTTTAGAGAATATACCACAGGTGATTGTTGGAGGCAAGAGGCAATTGCGAAAACAAATTGCAATCGTGAAAGAATAGGTCAATTTTAAAAAAGGAATTGCCATTTCTTTTTGATGATAGAATGCTAGTATGAAAGAAAAAAGGAGGGTTACTATGGATTATCCAAGACAAGAACATCCCAAGCCGCAGTTTATGCGAGAGGGGTATATCAATCTCAACGGCGTTTGGCAGTTTGAAATCGACAACGGCTGCAGCGGTGAGGATCGTGGCCTGCAATTACCCGGTACTGCCTTAAAGGATACGATTATGGTGCCGTTTTGTCCCGAAAGCAAGCTTTCGGGCGTGGAGCATAAGGATTTTATGAACGGTGTGTGGTATAAGCGTACAGTGAACCTGCCGAAGCAAAACGGTTGCGTACGGCTGCATTTTGGTGCGGTGGACTACCGTTGTAAGGCTTTTGTCAACGGAGAAGCGGTGGGAGAGCATATGGGCGGCTACAGCTCCTTCTTCTTTGACATCACCAAACAATTGAAGGATGGGGAAAATGAGATCACAGTCTTTGCAAAAGATGACAGCCGCGACCCGTTGATCCCTTCCGGAAAGCAGTCTATGCAATATGGTTCATACGGATGCTTTTATACCCGTACTACAGGCATCTGGCAGACAGTGTGGCTGGAGCTTCTGCCGGAAACGCATATTGAAAGTGTGCGGTACTATCCCAATGTAAAGGATGCGTCTGTAACGGTACAGGCGCAGCTTGCTGGTGTGGGAGATTTCCAATGCGAGATTACCTATGATGGTAAAAAAATGGCAGCCTACCATACACAGCAGGCTGCAGGTACGCTGTGTTTTACGCTGCCTTTGGAAGAAACGCACCTGTGGGAAGTGGGAGCGGGCAGACTGTATGATGTGGCATTGACCTTCGGTGAGGACCGGGTCAGTAGTTATTTTGGTCTCAGAGAGGTTCGGCTGGAAGGGTATAAGTTCCTGCTAAACGGAAAGACTGTGTTCCAGAGACTGATTTTGGATCAGGGCTTCTATCCGGAAGGTATTTATACTGCGCCTACAGATGAAGACCTTGTTCGCGATATCAAGCTGAGTATGGATCTGGGCTTTAACGGTGCACGGTTGCACGAAAAGATTTTTGAGGAGCGCTATCTGTACCACGCAGACCGTATGGGTTATCTGGTATGGGGCGAATATCCGGACTGGGGTCTGGATGTGGGTCTGCCGGAGCAGGTGAATGCGGTGCTGCCGGAGTGGATGGAAGAGGTGAACAGGGACTTCAATCATCCTGCGATCATCGGCTGGTGTCCCCGGAACGAGACCTGGGAGCGCTATGGTCATAAGCAGTGCGATCCTGCGGTTGCTTTGATTTACGAAGCCACCAAGGCACTGGATCCTACCCGCCCCTGTATCGATACCAGTGGACTCTACCATACAAAGAAGACGGATATTTATGATGTTCACGACTACGAGCAGGATCCTGAGGTATTCCGGGAGCATTATAAAGATTTGGTAAGCGACGGAACGATCTATGATTGGGTCAGCAAACGGCAGACCTATCCTGGTGGACCCTTCTTTGTCAGTGAATACGGTGGTATTCGCTGGGCAGAAGGTGAAAATGACGAAAAGCGTGTCAGTAGCTGGGGCTACGGAAAAGATGTGGCGGATATGGAAGCTTTTTATGCCCGCTATAAGGGACTGACAGATGTACTGCTGGACAATCCCCAAATGTTGGGTCTGTGCTATACTCAGCTGACGGATGTGGAGCAGGAGGAAAACGGCTTGTACACATATGACCGCAGACCGAAATTTGACATTCAGCGTCTGCGTGATATTATGGTGCGAAAAGCGGCCATCGAAGATTAAAACTTGTGATAATCGCGCAGCCTCCGGAGCAGGAGGCTGCGCGATAGAGTTTTACTTTTTGGATTGTTTACGGTATGCTCCCGGGGGCATACCACAGGCGCTTTTGAACATCCGGATAAAATGGTATTCGTTCTCATATCCCAATTTTTGGGCGATCTCAGATATAGAGAGCTCCTGCTGTGTGGTGAGTAACATCATTGCGTGGCGGATCTTTGCTTCCTTCAGGTCGTGGATGGGAGAGGTACCGAAATAAGCTTTGTAGGTAGTGTGAAAGCGGGATTCACTCATAGCGGCTATGGCGGCCATTTCGGGAATGGTCCAACGCTTTTCAGGATGGGAGAGAATGGTATTGCGCAATGCCCGCATTTTTAATTTTTCGGGTTGGCAGGTAGAAGGGGAGCTTGTGCAGCTATGCAGGGAACGACTCAGAAGAATCAAAAAGTTGTGGATATAACCCTGAAGCAGTTGCTCCTTGTAGGGGTGATCGCCGAAATGCTCTGCTTCAATCTGCTGAAACAATTCAGATATAAAGCTTGTTTCAGAAGGGTAAAAAAGGGTGTTTACCGGGAGCTTATAATGGCTAAGCCACTGGCCAAGGGTATCGTCAATATGGATCCAGTTGTGCAGCAGCGGTCCGGAAGCACAGTAAAACTGAGGCTCACCGGGGGCATAAAAAATGCAGGCGCCGGGTTTGGCGGTTGTGCGCTTCCCCTCAAACTCTAACGTAACCGGGGTTTGAAAATGCAAAAAGGTGTACAGGGGATAACCTGTTGGTCTTGAAATGGTAAAGCCGGCAGTTTCCGGCCAGTTGTGGCGTACACGCTCAATTTTCATGCAGATCACCTCAGAATTGACTATACCACAGGACGAAAAAAATAACAAGGATGATTTTCTTGACGGTGACAGCGGCGGCGTGATATGATGTAGATAATTTGTGAAGGGTGGTGGCGTTATGCTGCTGAATGAACTGAAGGAATTAAAGGAGACGGCGTGGCGGAATACCCATTGTCTGCCTTTTGACCAGGCAATGAAAGAGTGTCCTCTGTCTATGGCAGATGTGGAGGATGCCGAGGCTCGACTGGGTCGGTTTGCAGCTTACTTCAAAGCCGCATTCCCGGAGACAAGAGCAACTGACGGTATTATTGAAAGTCCACTTGTACAGGTGGATAAAATGAAGGCGGTGCTGGAACAGGATACCGGTGCTTCTTTTCCTGGCAGACTGCTGCTGAAGCTGGACAGCCATTTGCCTATTTCCGGTTCCATTAAGGCCAGAGGCGGCATTTACGAGGTGCTGAAACTGGCAGAGGACATTGCCACAAAAAAGGGAATGCTGAAGCCGGAGGATGACTACAGTGTGCTTTGCACAGCACCTTTTCGGGAGCTTTTCTCCCAGTATAGTGTTGCGGTGGGATCTACCGGTAATCTGGGACTTTCTATTGGTATTATCAGCGCAACCCTTGGCTTCCGGGTGACAGTGCATATGTCTGCTGATGCCCGGCAGTGGAAAAAGGATATGCTCCGCAGCAAGGGTGTGCAGGTAGTGGAGTACGCCTCCGACTATTCTGTGGCGGTGGAAAAGGGCAGGGAAGAGGCAAAGAATGATTCGACCTGCCATTTCGTAGACGATGAAAATTCCAAAACCTTGTTTTTGGGTTATGCGGTGGCGGCACTGCGGTTAAAAAAGCAACTGGAGGAAGCAAAGATCGCTGTGGATGAAGAGCATCCTTTGCTGGTTTATTTGCCCTGCGGTGTGGGCGGTGGCCCCGGCGGAGTTGCCTTTGGATTGAAGCAGGTGTACGGAGATGCGGTGAAGTGCTTCTTCGCAGAGCCCACCCACGCCCCCTGTATGATTTTGGGTATGGCAACAGGCAAGCATAATGCCGTCAGCATCCGTGATCTGGGGATCGACGGTGTGACGGCCGCGGACGGTTTGGCGGTAGGTCGAGCCTCCGGTTTTGTGGGCAAGGTGATGATGCCTTTCCTCAGCGGCTGCTATACCCTTACGGATGAACGGATGTACCGTATGCTTGCCCAGCTGACAGATGCAGAAGGGATTTGTCTTGAACCCAGTGCATTGGCCGGTATGTACGGCCCTGTTATAGTGCAGACCCACGATGCATTTGCACCGCTTCGGGCAGGAGAGGGTGCAACCCACTTGGTTTGGGCTACCGGTGGCAGTATGGTCCCGGAGGGGGAACTGGTAAAATACTACCAAATCGGTTTGTCTGTGAAATAAATTCCCATTGGACGGCGCGAAAATGTCTGTGGGGATTTGAGAAAATAGAAATGACCCTTGACTGCTGCCTTCCGGCATCCTTACAGTCAAGGGTCATTTCTGTTCACTCTTGATATCTAACATCGTTGGTTAACCTCGCTTTCTGCAGATTGACGATCGTTCCTTCATTTCTAATGAAATCCGTCTCACGTCTCGTGCTTAAACATCGGTCCCTTTGCGCGGGATGGTCTTATGCTGAAGTGTTTCATCAAATGAAGGTCGTCTGACAGTTCCAGCGTTTGTTGGCAGCGTCCAGCAATCGATTTTGATTACTTCTATTGGTTGATTTCAATTATATGATTACGAACTCTTTATACTGCAGTTCTATTTTCAGCCGGTCGGCGGATTGCTTGCCGTACACATTTATTGTTTGTTGGATCTGAACTGCTGCAATTAACAGGTGCTGATCACTGTCGTTTCTTTTACGTGTACATTGGTATCACCTCTTTGCATCTGTATAATAACACGAAAAACGGTGGTTTGCAATATGTAAAATTGTACAAAATGCACTATGATGTTTTCGTGTAAAACGCAGAAAATCTTGTTTGGAAGGGGAAAAGTATTGACAGAGCGTTTTTTCTTTTGGTATAATAATTATGTTAGGCGGTCGATTTGACTCGCCTTTTTTGCTTGTGAGGTGATTTTTGTGGCAACTGTTTCCTACCGACTGATCCGCAGTGACCGAAAGACTGTTTCCTTGCGAATAACAGTTGACGGAAAGCTGGAAGTTCGTGCGCCCCGATACCTTTCAGATGCGCGAATTCGGGAATTTGTTATGAGCAAGGAACGCTGGATACAAAAACACATGCAAGAAAAAACGTTGCAGACCCCATATACCGCCGAGGAGCTTAAGGCGTTGACAAACCGGGCAAGGTGCGTTGTTCCGCAAAGGGTTGCGCACTATGCTTCTTTGGTGGGTGTGACCTATGGGCGTATTACCATACGCAGCCAAAAGACCCGTTGGGGAAGCTGCAGCACCAAAGGAAATCTGAATTTCAATTGTCTTTTGATGCTGACACCTTCTGAGGTGTTGGATTATGTGGTGATTCACGAGCTGTGCCACCGAAAGGAAATGAATCATTCCCCTTGTTTTTGGAAAGAAGTGGGTCGATTATGTCCGGACTATAAGGCACACCGGAAATGGCTGAAGAAAAACGGAAATGACTTGATCTCCAGACTGCCGTAAATTGTATTTGAATATTTTTCATTGATCCGTGCATCCTGTTTTTGGAGGGATGTACATGAATGAAAAGGAATACGACAAGCTGGTAAAAGATATGATGCCCCGGTCGCCTATAAAGAAGGATTGCTTTCATGCATTCTGGATCGGTGGTCTGATCTGTGCCCTGGGACAGTTTTTGAAAAACATCTACTTGAAGTTGGGGTTGGATGACACTGCCGCAGGCACGGCTGTGTCTATTACCCTGGTGGCGCTTTCTGCGCTTCTGACGGGTCTGAGTTTGTATGACAACATTGCCAAGCACGCTGGTGCAGGCACTTTAGTGCCCATCACCGGCTTTGCCAACGCAATCTCTGCCCCAGCAGTGGAATTCAAAACAGAAGGATTCGTGCTTGGGGTAGGTGCCAAAATTTTCCAGATTGCAGGGCCAGTTATTGTTTATGGTGTGTCGGCAAGTGTAGTGTACGGCATTATCTACTGGATTTGTCAAATATTCAAATAAGAAAAGGCTTGACCAATCGGTCAAGCCTTTAATCGCATTTTAGATAGGTTCTTATTGCTTTGTTTGCATCTTTCGTTGAAAGCCAAGCTGAATGGTTGCATGAAAGGAATGTCCGTGCGATTGTTTGAATGGTCAAAATATATCGACTAACTGTCTCTTTATAGTTCTTTTCTTTATTGCATAACGAGCCGATACAAAGAGAAATGGTGTAAGATGCATCAAATAACAAATCTTTTTGATGAGTATTATATGCTATTGAATCTTCTGAACTGAGCAGATTTGAAGCAAAATCAAAATAACGGGTATTGAGGACATCTTCCAATGTGCTGATGATTATGTGAGCATCGTCATCGTTGATTGTTTCTTTTCTTAAACAAGAAAACAAGAACTGTGTAGCAGATAATGTTTTGGTTAACATTTCTGCCTGCTTTTTGGGGAACAGATTCCTTTTGTTATACTTATCTAAACTACAAGAAAGTTTGTACAGTTCTTCAGCCAGAACAGTATGCCTTGACATATAGTCACCCCTTTGTTATCTTTTCGAGCAAATATTCCAGTGCGTCACTTTCAGACGGGAAACCTATGCAGTCATAGTCTTTTCCACGCTCACGATAAAAGACTTCCCAACGGTGGTAGTTTTTCAGCACATAATATCCGTCTGCAACGGTATTTTCAAAGTGGACAAGAGAGGTTGAAAAATTATTGCTCTCTAACAAATCTATAAATTCTGCTTTGGTCATATTATAATTCCTCATTCTTTAGAGATTATCAGCTCTAAAGATCCTTCTTCCAGCGCGTTATATTCATCCAAGTGGAAGTGGCAACCGCTGGGCACATCGTCCTGCGCTAAATGAAGAATATGCCGTGCCAAAGAAATTAACCCCTCTCGATTGGCTTCGATTGTCAATGTATCAAATGGTGCAGAGGTTTTAATTTTGAAATTTTCTTCCCATACAAATTCGAGACCATTATCATACTCGGGAATAGATATTTTGATTTCCTTCATAAGTGCCACCTCGCTTTGTTTCATTATACCACACTGCAGTTTTGATGTAAATATTTTTCAAAATTGGGTCCTAATAGAAAACGAATGTATGGGTCCTAAGTTGACACAAGCAGAAGGTTTCATTTTGGGAGTTGGTGCCAAAATTTTCCAAATTGCCGGACCCGTCATCGTCTACGGCGTTTCAGCCAGCGTAGTTTATGGATTGATTTATTGGATAACAACTTTATTCTAACAAAAATGCTTGACCAAATCGGTCAAGCATTTTCGTCGATATTAGCGATTGGTTTTTCTTTTATTATTTTTACAATATTGTAAATTTGATAAGGGATATAGCAGAAAAGGCCTGCATAAACAGCACATCCAAAGGTTATCGGCCAAAGGATTGCCGCAATGGTTTTGAATATGAGGCTTCTCTTGGTAAAAAAGTTTACGGTTAGAATGATCGTTGATAGCAACATACTAAAGCCGAAACCACCGATACCCCCAAAAAACAAAAAGGATGAAAGTTTATCGTCGTTAATAAGCGGCTGAACAGAGCCAATGAAACCATAAATTAAGAAGCTTGTAAACAAAACACATAATGTAACGATTAAATATTCAATTCTCTTTTTTCTTGTCATAGCAAAACCTCCTTTTGTTTGATTATACCACACCGCTGTTTTAATGTAAATATTTTTCAAAATTGGGTCCTAATGGAACACGAATGTATGGGTCCTAAGTTGACACAAGCAGAAGGCTTCATCCTCGGCGTCGGCGCGAAGATGTTTACAATCGCCGGCCCGGTCATCGTCTATGGCGTGTCTGCCAGCGTGGTATATGGCTTGATTTATTGGATTACAACATTGTTCTAAAACAACAGGCTCGCCAACTGGCGAGCCTGTTGCGCTATTCTGTAGTAAAGAAACCAAAGCTTGTGGTAACATTTAAAATTCCATAGCAAGAAAGTGTGGTCTTAGGTGCTGTTTCTTGGGTATATCTGTAAGGCCACCAAGTCAAAAACTCTTCAGGCACTTGATCAACAGGAGTATCCGGAAGGTAGAAAATAAATTCAACACATTCCTGGTTGTTGTCCGGATCATTTAGTCCATGCGGCTCACTTGCAACATAGCGGATCCCGTCTTCTATCCATTCTTCTCCAACCGGTTTTTCAGTTTTTATGCCTGTTAAAGTCATTTGGTAGGAATACTCATCGACCTTTTTGATGTTCTCAAACCTTCCGGAAAAATCACAAACGTATGCGCTGCCCATCGGATAACCCTCACCGGTTTCGCCCATCTCTGAATCTAAATACCATCCAGTAAATGTGTCGTCACGGTTAAGTGTTATAATCGTCCGCCAAGCCCCTGCACCGGAGAGGAATGCAAACTCTGCACTTTCCTTGGGTAAAGGAAGTTGACCATCTTCAAGGGGGGTGGGTTCTGTTGGCTCAGGTGAAGTCTCGGTTGTGTTGCTTTCGGAAATGTCAGTGAAAGCAGATTCTGTAGTTTTACTTTCTGTGGTTGCGTCTGTGTCGTTGGGGGTGTGGGTGTTACACGCAGAAAGAAAAAGCAAAATTGCCACGAGAAAAAAGCTTAAGAACTTTTTCATACTATCATACCTCCTTTTAAAACAATTATAATATACCGCAGGCTTGATGTAAATCTCATATTCGCATTCTTTTACTTTATTTCAAAATAATTTGAGCCAATTCGACAAAAAATACTGCGTCCTAAGTTGACACAAGCAGAGGGCTTTGTCCTTGGCGTCGGCGCAAAGATGTTCACCTGTTGCGGTGCCCGGTGTGCGCCTTGCTGACGGCGCAGCTGCGTTGCACACCGACCGCGGCCACTCGCTCGCCTCCTTCCTCCCGCCACAGGCGGCAGTCGGCTTGCTCCCCATCGCCAGCTCGGTGATTGTGTGCGGTGTGAGCGCAAGTGTAGTGTATGGCTTCATTTGTTGGATAATCACATTGTTCTAATGGCACTGGATGGATTTATGCGGTTGAAAAATATAACTATTTGTGATATAATATGATTACTATTTTATTAAGGATGGTGTGCTATGAAGACCTATACCATCGTTGCCGGAGTCAACGGTTGTGGAAAAAGTAGCTTGACCGGTGTTTTAAGAACTGAAATTGATAATCTCGGTAAAATTATCGATGTGGATAAGATGACGGCAGCCAGCGGCGGAAATCTGCTGGAAGGCGGCAAGAAAGCTGTTGCACTGATTGATGATTGCCTGGAAAAGGAAATTTGCTTTACCCAAGAGACCACCCTCTCCGGAAGAAAGACATTGGATACTATCAAGCGTGCCATTGCAAAGGATTACTATATACGCCTTTATTATGTGGGTTTGGACACAATGGAGGAAAGCCTTTTACGCATTGAAAATCGTGTCAAAAAGGGCGGTCACAATATCAATACCGATACCGTGGTCAATCGCTTTGCGAAAAGATTTGAAGATCTGCTTACCATACTGCCTTATTGTAATGAAGCTACATTCTATGATAATGACAATGGTTTTGTTACGGTTGCGAAATACAAAAACGGGGAACTGCAAGCAATCGGACAAAACAGCCCAAAGTGGCTTTTGGAATTAATTGATAAAATGAAATGATAAAATCGTGTGCCAGGTACGGCACACGATTTTTTACAGCAATTCTTTTTGTACTGCTTTGCCGGATACTGTCTGAATGCTCTTTTGCTCGTCAATTGCAAGATATGCACCGATTCCCGCGGCTTCTCCCAGTTGGTTCAAATTTACCATAACGCGAAGTGCGCCAAAGGAGCCCCTGTCGGCGTTGAGCATTCGTCCCACAGGAATCAAATTCTTAATTTTCTCTTGCACTAAAATTCGGAATGGAATTTGATAGTAGGGAGCAGGTTCTTTTTTGATTCCCATTTCGTCCATCCAATTTGCGACAGTCGTTTTCTCTGCTTTTCCGTAATGCGTGATCTGTCTGCCGTCAAGGTATTTAAAGGTGATTCCGTTGTCGTTGTGGTGGTGGATGTCCACACGGTATGTTCCGCGCATAACGGTATCGTCATAGGATTTGCCCAAAAGCAAATCCTGTTCATTTGCTTTGAACTTTGTTTTGTAGTGAACTGTTTCCCGAATACCGATTTGTGAGGAAAGCGCCACAATGGAATGTTTGCTGTCGCTGTATTTTTTGAGCAGTTCGCATAAAGCATATATTTTTCTTCTGCCTTCGATTTCTGCTTCGGTTAGCTCATCTGCCACATTACACATTTTGTCAAAAATATGAAAATCAGCACGAAAATTGATATCATCTAATCCCGGAATGGGGCCGCCCCATCCCCAGTCATCGTCAAGTCCAAATTCTTTTCCGTGGAGAGCAATTAGTTCCCCCAGATTTTCTTTGATTTTGTGACTTAAAAAACAACAGGGACTCGGTGGCTGAATGGCACTGTCCACATAAGATTCAAGCTCTGCATCCCGACACAGATCTCCATCACCGGTAGCATCAATATAGAATTTGGCGGTAATACTTCCAATACCATCCTTGTTTGCTACGATAATGCGCGTAATGCTGTTATCTTCCGTGATCAGTGAACCATAGAAGGTGTGGAAAAATACTTTGATATGCGATTGCGTTACAAGCTCATCCAAAACCAGCTTTAATGCATTGGGGTCAAAGGTGATATAGCGAGCTTCTGAACGGGAAAGCATACCGTGGCCGGTTCTTAATAAGGTTTGGATCACTTCGTCGGTAAGACCGCCAATAATTTGTTCTTTGGCGTATATATCAAATATAGAGTGCCATACATTTACCAATCCGTTTGTAGCGACACCTCCGAAACAATTGCTTTTTTCTACAATTGCTACCTTAAGTCCTTTACGGGCGGCTCTGACAGCAGCAAAAACGCCGGTACAACCGCCGCCCACAACGACAACATCAAAATGTCCGAAGTCTTTGCACGAAAGCGTAATATCTGTGTTATTCATTATACGTCCTCCTCTTTTTTGTGAATTGTAGCATTGATTTGTGGAAAAGTCCTCTTTTTTTGCATTGACAATCTACACTTTTGACCATATATTCATAAGGGTGATAAAGATGGAATTCCGTTATTTCAAAATGGTTACTACACGCAGTGAAAACAAAGAATACCTGTTCCCAACACTACGCATCTGCAGAATTGTTTCGGGTGAATTTGACTGGCAGATCGGAAATGAAATATACGCAGTAAAAAGCGGCGATATTGTTCTCCTTAACAACCTTGTTTCCAGAAAGATATTCAACCAATATGCGCAAAAGATAAATATTGATGTATTCGAATTTTCACCTGCTTACATACAAGCCAGAAGTTTGCTTCTTTCGATGTTTTACAGTGGAAATCCTGTAGAACTGTCCGTTGAAAAACAGAAAATGGTGAATGCTTTGCTTACTGTCATAGCAGACGCTTACGGTAAGACAAGCAAGCATATTGCTTTTAACTACATTATGCAGGCAGTTTTTGAAATTTTGGAGGATACTCCATGCGATATAAAAAGGAATCATAATGGCATAGCATTAGCAATTAAGGCGATAGACTTTATTTGGAAGCATTATTCTGAAGATATTTCCGTTCCTGTAGTAGCGAAGCATTTGAACGTGAGTAAAAGTCAATTGGAAAAACAATTCAAGAATGTACACAGCATTAGCGTAGGTGCTTATATTCGTATGATCAGAGTATATAACGTGACTTCCCGATTGAATGAAAAACCGGAGGAATCCGTGTTGGAAGCAGCGCTTTCTTGTGGGTTTAACAGTAGTTCGGGTTTCTATAAGGCATATAAAGCGGTAACTGGACGAAATCCAAGAAGAAAAACAAATGGGTTCTGATTTGACACCGGCAGAAGCGCTTGTGCTTGACAAAGGGGTAGTTTGCGGATAGCTTGATTGGATAACAAAAGCCTTGATCGAATCGGTCAAGGTTTTTGCTGTTCGCGGTCAAAGTTATGGATCCAATCTGCTTTTAGAAAATAAATCAGGAAGATGATGCTGCTCAGTGTCCAGGTAATAGGATAAGCCCAGGAAACGGTTGTAAGCTTATTGACGATTTTAACGGCAAAGGTAATGTAGCTTACGCGAATGATGCACCAACAGGCGAGCATAGTAAACATAGGAACAGACGCTTTTCCTGCACCGCTCATAATGCCGGCGATACAGTGGGAAAACGCCAGAAGACAATAGAACAGGCAAATGGTACGCGTATGCTGCACACCGAAGGCGATGGCTTCCTGCGTTTCGCTGAAAAAGCCAATCAGCTGCGGTGCCAGCGCATAAGTGATAATACCCACCAGCTCTGCCATCAGACAGCTGCAAGCGATTCCAAAGCCAACACCGCGTTTTACCCGGTGGTGGTAACCTGCTCCAAGGTTCTGTCCCACAAAAGTGGAAAGTGTCTGGCTGAAGCAGGTGACCGGCAGGAAAGCAAAGCCTTCCAGTTTGGAATAGGAGCCGCAGCCTGCCATAGCTGCTTTGCCGAAGCTGTTGATGCTGGATTGTACCATCACATTGGCAAAGGCGATCACACTGTTTTGGACACCGGATGGCAGACCGTATTTGATAATCGCCGAAAGGCTTTTTTTGTCAAAGGAAATTTCTTTGATTTTAACCCGGTATGGCGCATCTATGCGCAATAAGTGGATAAAGCATAACAGGGCACTGATACCT
This sequence comes from Faecousia sp., assembly GCA_045651005.1. GTDB lineage: Bacteria > Bacillota > Clostridia > Oscillospirales > Oscillospiraceae > Faecousia. The sequence continues at coordinate 38,063 of JAZRRS010000019.1, read as the reverse complement.
TGGGAAATGGTGGTTGCCGCAGCGGCAGAGCCTACACCGAGACAGAAAACGCCGACGAACAGTAGATCCAAAGCTATGTTGATAAAAGTGGAAGTGATCAGGTAGTAAAGCGGGTGCTTGCTGTCGCCCACTGCGTGAAGAATGCCCACAAAGATGTTATACATTACAATGAAAATTGCACCCAGAAAGTAATAGCGAAAATAACTGACGGATTGGGGTAAAACATCCGCGGGGGTTCCCATCCAGCTGAGCATCAGTGGCGTCAGCGCAACACCCAGTATGGTCAGCAGAGCGCCGACCACTAAGCCAAAAGCAATTGCTGTATGGATTGCTTTTCTCATAGGCGCAAATTCTTTGGCACCGAAGCTCTTGGCGATCACAACACCGGCACCGATGGAAAGTCCCTGAAAAAAACTGATCATCATAAAGATCAGACTTCCGGAGGAGCTAACCGCAGCCAATGCATCATCGCCTATGAAATTGCCAACGCACCAGGCGTCGAAAGCATTGTACAGCTGCTGAAACACATTGCCGAGAAATACCGGCAGTGCGAAAAACAGCATAGCTTTCCAAATGGAACCTTCGGTGAGAGAATAATGCTTGGAATGCACTGAATCGTCCCCCCTCTTAATTATTTTGTGTATCGGTATGCTATTTTGCACGCTCTTTTATAGGCTTCTGTAAAATAATTCTCAATGCCCATTTGCTGATAAATGTCGTTTTCGTGTCGGTTAGGTTTTGAAACGATGCTTAATTCAAAATTCAATATATCCAAATGCTTAGATTTTCTAAGACGATCAATGTTATCATCCCAATCGGCAACACCATCAAAGGGAAGTAAATGAAGGTCATCTGTCCAAAATATTTTTCCGTCAAATCTGCTGATTCCAAGATTGTCGTTGAGGTGGGTCATAATCAGGCGGTCACCGTATTTTGCCAATAAATCCTGTGAATGGTTGTAGCACATCTCGTGTCCGGAATCCCAACAAAAACCAACGGTATCGTTATCTTTAAAATGCTCCATCAAGGCAAAAAGATATTCTTCGCCTTCCGTGTTTTCAAAAGCGATTTTAATGCGGTGTTCTTCCGCATAGGATACGATTTCATCGAAATTTTTAAAATCCAATGTATCCTCGCAAAATTTGTAGTCAAAGCCGATCCAGGTATGAACAACTAAAACAGGAATGTTAAATTGAACGCAAGCGTCTAAAGCAGACAACAGCTCATTTTTGACAGGTGCAGATATAGAATCATCAACACTCCACATATCCGCAGCTTTCCCAAATGGCGCATGTAAGGATTGGATCGTGAGCCCACATTTGCTTGCGGAATCTACGATTTCAGATAAATCGCCATTTGTAGTCCAAAGGGGGGAAATTGCGTCAAATCCAACCTTTTTTAATAGTTCAATAAGTTCACAGCCGGAAATGGGAAACCGACTGCCAATGGAAATGCCGATCCGTTGATTCCACATTGTGATTACCTCTTTTGCAAAATTAGTAAATTCATTATACCACAACTCTGTTTTTGTGTAAATATTTATATAAACCCTTGGAACTTAAGTTGACACAAGCAGAGGAATCCGCATTGGGCAGCACTGCAAAAAAGCTTGACCGTACCCTTGGGGTGGTGGTATAATTTATGCATCAATTTTTGTTGAGAGGGTGACTGTTGCTATGTTTGAGTTAAAAGTAGAAGGCTTGAAAAGATATGAGAACAGTATCGTGCAACTTGAGGCGCAGCCTGTGGAGAAGAACAAGATCTTGTTCTACGGATCTTCGGGATTTACACGCTGGAATTCAAAGTATGCGCATCGTCCTTTGGAAGAGGACATCCGTATGAAGGATGGCTCACCGGCTGCGGTAAACCACGGCTTTGGCGGCTCTACCATTGAAGAGGGATTGTATTACTACCATCGTATGGTGCGCCCCTGGGAGCCTCGTGCCATCGTGCTGCGCTTCTATCCCAATGATATTGCCCGTGGATATATGCCAATAGAATTGGTCCAGTTGTTGGCACAGTTTTGTAATTGGGCGCGTGCGGATTTCCCCGGTGTCAAGCTGTATCTGTGCGACGCTATGCCCCACAAACGCTTTGTGAATAGCGCTTTGTGGCAGCGGTTGGCAAAGCAGTTCAATAAGCTTCTTAAGGAATACTGCGATGCCAATGAGGACTGTACCTATGTGTGCCAGTCCGGCTGGAAAGGCTTCTATGCTGATCCTGCTGATGCCGGCGATTACAGCAAGATTCGCCAGGATATTTGGGTGGAGGACGAGCTGCATTTCACGCAAGAGGGCTATGATATTTACCGGGATCTGTTCTTGGATGCTTTGGATGATATTCTGTAAATAGGGAGCGGCGCTCCATAAGGAAGGGTATGTATGAACCGTTGGACGGGATTAAAGCCGCAGATACAGCAGGTTTGGAAATTGAGTCTTCCTGCGATTCTGACGCAAATCACCACCATTGTGATGCAGTATATTGACTCTGCTATGGTGGGCGCATTGGGCGCAAAGGCATCTGCTGCTATTGGACTGGTGGCTGCCTGTACTTGGCTTATGAACGGGATCACTTATGCAATTTCTGCCGGCTTCTCTGTGCAGGTCGCTCACCATATTGGGGCAAATCAAGACCAAAAAGCAAGGGAAGTGGTGCGTCACGGATTGGTGTCTGCCGTTATCCTGTCGGGGCTTCTGTGCTTGCTTGGCGCGGTGATCAGCGAGCCGCTTCCGGCTTGGCTTGGGGGAGAAACGGCTATACAGAAGGACGCAGCGGCGTATTTTTTGGTGTTTGCACTGGTGCTGCCGTTTTCTCAGCTGAGCAATCTCTGTTCATCATATCTCCAATGTTGTGGCGATATGGTTACTCCCAGCATATTGAACTCTGCAATGTGTGTTCTTGATGTGATCTTTAATGCCATTTTTATTCCTAAGTACGGTGTTTTGGGCGCAGGGATCGGAACAGGTCTTGCCTGTATTGTGGTGAGCCTGATTATGCTGTGGTGTTGTTGCGTGTCCAATAAGCGGCTGTCTCTGCGCAGACGTGAGCGTGCTTGCTTCCATAGGGAGATTCTGAATAAGGCATTTCGTATCGGTATGCCCGTTGCGGTGCAGGAGATTACTATGTGCGGAGCAATGGTGGTATCCATCGCCATTATCTCGCCTTTGGGCTCTGTGGCCATAGCTGCCCATTCCTTTGCAATTACGGCAGAAAGCTTGTGTTATATGCCGGGTTACGGAATCGGCTCTGCTGCAACGACTCTGGTGGGACGAAATATGGGTGCCGGTGAGCTGGCAATGGCAAAGCAATATGGCAATATTTGCACGGCTATGGGCGGTATTTTTATGGGAGTCACGGGATTGATTATGGCCATAGCCTGTCCGTTATTGTTTATGCTTTTGACACCGGATCCGCAGGTCAGAGAATTGGCGGTGCAGGTGCTGCGGATCGGTTTGATCGCTGAGCCTTTGTTTGGTATTTCTATTGTTGCTGCCGGTGCGCTGCGGGGCACCGGTGATACCTTAGTTCCCAGCTTGATGAATATGGGAAGTATCTGGATCGTGCGCGTGGGTCTTGCACTGATGCTGGTTAAGCGTTTGGGATTGTATGGTATGTGGATCGCTATGGCGGCAGAACTGTGTGTTCGGGGTGTTCTAATGCTCTATCGTCAAAGAAACTCCCGTTTCTATCATAAACAAAAGGTATGAAACAGGTAAACTGGGAAAGGAAAGAGTGGAGGCTTTTTATGGGGCCTGTGCATCGCTTGATAGGAATTTTCCTGTGTTCTATTTATGGAATTTGGAATGGACGCGGAGTCAGAAATGATCGACTTTTCTAATGGTGAATGCTATTATAGTGACGCAACCGGAAATTTATACAAAATCGATTTCTGATCCAATACAGACAAATCCCCCTTGTGTAGTGATCGTCCTACACAGGGGGATTTTTTGAATTGCTTGCGCTGGGGGCATTTATATCGTATTTTCGCTTTTCTTCATTTGAGAGGGGGATTTTCCGTAAATGCTTTTGAAGACCTTGCGGAAATAAGCAGCAGAGCTAAAGCCAAGCTTATCGCAGATTTCTTCAATGGTATAGCTGGTGGTAACCAGAAGGTCTGCTGCTTTTTGACACAAAATTTCCTGCCGCAGACGGTTTGGCGTTTTTCCGGAGCACCGTTTGATATAGTTGTACAAAAGGGATTCACTGACACCGCAAAGATCTGCATATTCCGGAATGGTCAGATTGGGATCGTCCTTCATTAACAGTTGCAGCTTCTCGTAGACAGCAACATCGTTGCTGGCCGGTGCTGGCAGTAACTGATTTTCCAATAGACCCAGCAGCTGGTAGAGAACACCGATGGAGGTGGCGTTCACGGTTTTGTCCTCCGACAGTGGGCGGAAGCGATCCCAAAGTGCCGTGTCATATTCGATGGTTTGTAGTTTATAGCCGCCGGAGGAGGTCGTAGGGAAATACAAAAAGCCGATGGAATCGAAACGAACACATCCGTCAGAGGTCCAATAGGAATGGTATTTGCACCCCTTGGGAAGGTAAAACATATCTTTTTCCTTCAGCTCCAGTACTTGATCTTGGGTCACGATGCGGCAGCGACCTTGTTTCAAATAAACAATAAAGTGAAAGCCGATACCGTGACTGTTGTCCCGGTGGGCGCTTTCTTGAAAACAGTATTCGTTGAAACGAAATTGCTTGTAGAATAATATATCATTCATTTATAAAACCCCTAGTTATTTTGTAGAATAATATGCGATATAAAAAGAATAGCCTGTTTTTATATCTGTGTCAATATGCTATGATAACAAAAAGGAGGGGTTTCTATGCATACTAATAAACGTGTTTTACTGATTGCCGGTGGCGGCACACTGGGAACAAAAGTTTCTCAGGAACTTCTTCGGCTGGGTGCTTTTGTGGAAGTGGTCTGCCCGGAAGAGAAGGTGTCAGACAATGAACGACTTACCTTCCATCAAAGCATGGCTACTGAAGCATTTTTGCAGGAACTTTTTTCTCAGAAGCATTATGATGGTATCGTGAATTTTATTCACTATAAAGAGGTGGAGGATTACAAAAAGATCCATCCCTTGCTGATGAAAAATACGGATCATTTGATCTTTTTGTCATCTTACCGGGTTTACGGTGATGCCCAGCATCCTGTTACGGAATCGGCACCTCAGCTGGAAAAGTTGATCACGGATCCCTACTTCCAAGAAAACGAAAAGTATGCTGTGCCCAAGTCCCGTTGTGAAGACTATTTGCGCAATGAACGCTCTGGGGAGAATTGGACCATTGTTCGTCCTGTGATCTCTTTTTCGGACCGGCGGCTGGATCTTCTGCTTTACTCCCGTGCCCGGGTTTTGGAGGCAGCAGATGAAGGTACAGAATTGTTGCTTCCGGAAATGGTGAAGGACTTTACCGCAGGTTGGGACTGGGCCGGAAATTCCGGAAAGCTGATTGCCAATCTGCTTTTTAAGAAAGAGGCCATTGGAGAGGCATATTCTATCTACTCCGGCCACGGATTGACATGGGGACAGGTGGCAGATCTTTATGGAAAACTGACTGGGCTGAAGGTCCGCTGGTGCAGTGAGGAAGAATATCTCAACTTCCATACGGTGCTGAAAAAAGTGGAATTGATGCACTGGGCGTGGATCTACGATCGTCGCTATAACCGAGACATTGATTGCACTAAGGTGCTTCAGGCCACCGGTCTTACCCGAGAGGACTTGTCTCCAGTGGAGGATGCACTGCGCTGGGAAATCGAAAAGAGGCGACAGTGGCAGGAATGAAACGAATCGTATTTACAAAGCCCAATACGGCACAGCTGATGGATTATGAGATTGCAGATCCAAGAGAAAAAGAAGTACAGGTGGCACTGACTGTGTCAAGTATCAGCAGCGGCACAGAACGTGCCGGTATCACAGGCAGTACCGCAGTTTCCTGGAGGAGACCGGAGGCCGAAGCCCCTACTTTTCCTCGCATTCACGGCTACAGTGCTGCCGGTGTGGTTACAAAGGTTGGTACAGCGGTGACTGATTTGAAGGCGGGAGATCGCGTGGCGTTGTCCTGGTCTACCCACAGCCAGGTGCAGAACATTTCTGCTGACCGTGTCCACAAATTGGACGGTGTTACCTTTTCTGATGGTGCACTGGCGCATATTGCTACGTTTCCTTTGGCAGCCATCCGCAAATGTCATCTGGGAATGGGCGAGTCAGCTATGGTTATGGGGCTGGGTGTCTTGGGAATGATCGCGGTGCAGCTTTTAAGAGCTGGGGGCGCAGCACCGATCATTGCGGTAGATCCGGACAAGGGGAAAAGAGAAACAGCATTGAGGATCGGAGCGGACTATGCCCTTGACCCCAATGCGGAAGATTTTGCAGAAATGGCAAAGCAGCTGACAAATGGCGGTATCAAGGTGGGAATTGAGGTTACCGGTGTTGGTGCAGGACTGAACGGCATTTTGGATTGTATGGCTTGTTTCGGGAGAGTTGCCTTGTTGGGATGCACCAGAAGCAGCGATTTTACTGTGGACTATTACCGCAAGGTGCACGGTCCGGGTATTACCCTGGTGGGCGCGCACACCAATGCAAGACCATGCGTGGACTCCTCTGATGGCTGGTGGACAGAGTGGGACGATTTTGAAGCAATTTTGAAGCTGACACGATTGGGAAGGCTCAAACTGTCGAATCTGGTGGAGGAGGTGTATTCCCCGGAAGCTGCGCCGGAGGTTTACACAAGACTTTGCACGGAAAAAACATTTCCCCTTACGCAGTTTGATTGGAGGCTGTTGAAATGAGAAAAGTAAAGATCGCACAGATCGGAATCAACCGATATAGCCATTCCATTGAGGTGATCAATAGCATTGCACGGCAGCCGGAGATTTTTGAACTGGTAGGTGTGGTTTTTCCGGAAAACGAGAAGGAGACTATGCCCCACAAGTACGAAAAAGTACAGCAATTTCCGGAGCTGACTCTGGAGGAGGTGCTGAATGACCCTGCCATTGAGGCGGTGGCGATCGAGACAGATGAGATCCATCTTACCAAATATGCGTTGATGGCGGCAAAGGCTGGAAAGCATATTCATATGGAAAAGCCCGGCGGCAGAGAAGTATCTCAATTTGAGACACTTATTTCCGCTGTGAAAAAAAGCGGAAAGGTGTTTCACACCGGGTATATGTACCGCTATAATCCTTATATCATTGATCTGCTGGAACGAATAAAACGCGGAGAGCTGGGCGAGATCATCAGCGTGGAGGCGCAGATGAATTGCATCCATCCGGATGCTTTGCGCCAGTGGCTGAAGGAGCTTCCCGGTGGTATGATGTTTTATTTAGGCTGCCATTTGGTAGATCTGATCTTGTTGCTTCAGGGACAGCCGAAAAAAATCATCCCATTGAACAAATGCACCGGGGTCAACACTGATGCAGAGGATTTGGGAATGGCTGTTTTTGAATATGAAAATGGAATTTCCTTTGCCAAGAGCAGCGCATTGGAGATCGGCGGCTATGCACGACGACAGCTGGTGGTAACCGGCACAAAGGCAACGGTGGAACTGAAACCGTTGGAGATGTTTATCCCGGATGTGGGTCACTATACGGAAAAGACTGAGTATACGGAAAGAGCCTGGAACGATCAAGGTAAGCGTTTTAAAACCCCTGTTTTTAATCGTTATGATGGTATGATGGCAGGTTTTGCCTCTTATGTCCGGGGGGAGAAAGAAAATCCCTACACACCAGACTATGAGTTGGAAGTTTACAGGACAGTTTTGAAAGCCTGCGGAGCAACGATTTAAGGATCAAGTCCACCGGCTGAGCCGGTGGACTTGATCCTTAAAATATGAATTGCAGATTTACTAAAGGGAGACAGCTACAGCTCCAAAAGCTGAGAGAAATCTTCAATATAGTAATGACAGATGTCTTTCAGCTTTTTGGCATCGTCTGCGGAGGAGGGGTCGAAAACACCGCACACCAGCATACCGCCTGCTATGGCGGTTTTACAGGCGTGGTAATTGTCGTCCAGAAAAAGGATTTCTGCCACGGGTGTATTCAGTCTTTCCGCAGCCATTTTGTAGATGTTGGGATCTGCCTTTGTGGTATTAAAATCATCGCAGGACCAAATATTGTCAAACAAATCCCATAGACCCAGCCGTTTCAAGCAGGCGTCCAATGTGATGTGTGGGCTGGCGGTGAGCACATTCAGGCTTGCTCCACGCTGCCTCAGTTTTTGCAGTGTCTCCAGTACAAATTCCTTGGCTGGGATGGTGTGAAAGTATGCATCTACCATATAATCCCGCATCCGCAGAAGCAACTGCTCCTTGGTCAGTTTTACGCCCAGTACATTCAGATAATACTCTGCAGTTCCGTTTAGTCCCAGCGGGGTGATGGTTTTGACGATGTCACTGCCATAGGCAATGTGGTTTTCGTCGAGGATCCGGAGCATTGCGGAAATGAAGGTGGGCATAGAGTTTACCAAAGTGCCGTCAAAATCGAATAGATATACATTGGGCATTTGTTTCACCTCGAAGAAGGAGTTTGGCACGGGCGGCGGCATAGAAAACTCCTTAAATTTTTTATAGAGTACCATAAAAACAAAAAATGGGCAAGCATAGGAATTGAAGTTTGGCTTCTCAAGGGGCATCTTATGTGCTACAATAGCACCGAGGTGATAGGTTATGATAAATTCCGGAGCCATCCATCTGGTGGTAAGGATGAATGTTGATAAGGAAAATGTTGAAAAGTTCAAAGCAATTGCGGCAGAACTGATAGAGAGCTCGCAGGCAGAAGCAGGAAACATCTACTATTGCTTGACTGCCAACAAGAAGCTTCCGGAGCAGTTGGTGTTTTTGGAATGTTGGAAGGACAAGGAAGCCATCGCTTTTCACAACGAGACAGAGCCGTTTAAAAGGATCCTGCCTCAACTGTTGGCACTTTGTGTTGAACCACCGAAGAAAGAGATATATCTGGAGGGCTGAAAATGAAGCTTGCAGACAGAATTGTTCCCGTTCCCCAAAAACTCACAGAGGGTGAGAATATCCTTGGTAAGGAAAATACATATACCTTAAGCTGCAATATTCCTGAGACGTACTATCTTGGACAAAGAGCTGTTCAACGGCTGGAAAAGGCACTTTACGAGGTATTTGGCGCGCCTTGTGAAAAGGGAAGTATTCACATTACCTTCTCTTTGGGAACTGCACCGGAGGAGATTCCCAATCCTGATCAGGGGTACAGCATCCACGTACAGACGGGTAAGGTAGAAATTGTGGGTTTCGGAGATGCAGGCCTTTACTATGCAGTTACCACTTTTTTGCAGTGTCTGCAAAAGGAAGATGGCGTATATCGCCTTCCGGCTATGGAACTTCTGGACTATCCCTCTCTCAAGACCCGTGGTCACTTTATGGAGACTCGCTATGGCACGGATCTGATGGAACTGGAGGACTGGCAGGAAGTGGTGGACTTTATGGAAGCCCATAAAGAAAACCAGCTGACGGTCTCAGTTTACGGCTGCTGGCAGGTGCAGTTTGACAATCGGGTCAGTGAGTATGTATTTGTACCCTTTGAAGGCTACCCAAAACTGGAGACTTCTGTTATTCAGAAATATTTCTCCCCCAAGGAAAATAAGTGGGTGGAAAAAGAAACCAAAACCCCTATGTATGAGAAGGACTTTTTGGGTCAGCTGATGGCGTATGGCCGGGAGCGTGGTGTCAAAGTGATCCCTATGGTCAACTCTTTAGGTCACAACACATTGATTCCCCGGATGTACCCGGAAGTCTCTGCGCTGGATGAGGAAGGCAACCCCTCCTTTACCGGCTTCTGTACCGCCAATCCCAAGACCTATGAGCTGATGTTCGATCTTTACGATCAGATCATTGAGCGTTACTGCACGCCAAACGGTGTGGATGCCTTTGACATTGGTATGGATGAGGTTCGTGACGGTAGGGCGTATTTGCCCGGTGATGTGGGTACGCTGCGCTCTCCCTGGTGTAAATGCCCGGAATGTGCTAAAAAGACCCGTGGTGAGATCATTATCGACCACGCAGTGAAGCTGATGAAGCACCTGAAGGAAAAGGGTATGAAAACCGTCTATATGTATAACGATATGGTTGTGGAGCATAAGTCCGCTCCTCAGGTAATCGGCCAGCCGGAAGACCGTACGGCTTTGTTCTGTGAAGCGATGAAGAAAAATGACCTTATGGATGTGGCGTGCCTTGACTGGTGGTCTTACCGCCAGTTGCGTGAGACCTTCCATTTTACCACCACCCACCCGGAGCTGGGACTGCGCAGTACTATGAAGCCCTGGAACGGCTATTATAACTGGACATTCCATGTGACTGCCGTGCGGAACAATTACCATATGACCCGTATGGCACTGGCGGAAAAGGCAGAGGGACTTCGCTCCTACTCCACTTGGGACAGATCCTACCATCGGAACAATCAGACACAGGCAGATTATGCCTGGAACCACACCGGAACTGGCAGACCCCAAACCGCAACAGCGCGGTATGTCCGCCGTTACTTCCCCACGGCGCAGGCAAAGGCAAATAGCGCATTCCTCCTGATGGATGATGTGCTGCGCTTCCGCAATGAGAAGGACATCAACAATGCGGAAAGCTCCCGACACGAAATGTTGATGAGCCGGATGATTGCGTATCAGTACACCTACTATAAAAAGGATCGGGATTATCCCCGGAACTTCCCCGGTGAACAGATACCGCAGCTGCGTGAGAATCCGGAAATGGTGGAGGATCTGGTGCTGATGCGTCAGTTGACACAGCAGGCGGTGGAGCTGTTTGGGGAAGTGGCAGATACGCCCGGTTGTGACAGAACACTGGCACTGCGCTACCGGTATGAGATGGAGCATATCGGCTGTCTGTGCGATGACTTCCTGACCCTTTGGAAAATGGACCAGCTGGCACAGCAGTACGAAAAAACAAAGGATGCGCAGCTGCTTGCGGAAATTGCCGCAGCCGCGCACAAGCAGAAGGAAGCGCGTATTGCCCATCTTGCGGCAATGGAGAATATGAAGGAGCACTACCTGATTCCACCTTCTGCCAGAAATCAGTCCATCCCTCTGCAGTATTTTACGGATGTGGAGGCCTACATTACAGAAACACCTGCGCAGCAACTGAAGCTGGACTTTGCGGATATGCGCCATATTGCATCCCAACGTTTTGTGTCTCTGCGATAAAACACACCAGACAGTGCATCAGCGCTAAAGGGATAAAACAGTGGCAGACAGGAAAGCAAACCATACAGTAAGGCTTTCCGGATTCTATTGTCGGTCATTACTACAATAAAACTAAGAGGTAGATGCTATGGATTTTACAGGAAAAACGGCTATTGCCACCGGGGCGGCTTCGGGTATGGGGCTGCTGTTCTGCCAGGATTTTGCAAGACTTGGCGGCAATGTGGTGATGTGTGATATTAACGGGGAACTGCTGGAAGAAAAGGCAGCAGCCATAAATGCGGAAGGAAAGGGCAAGGCGGTATTCTCTGTCTGCGATGTCCGGGACTATGCACAGGTGACAGCGTCTTGCGACCTTGCGGTGGAAACCTTCGGCAGCATAGATGTGATGGTAAACTTTGCCGGCGGTAATTCTATGCGCATCCATAAGATTCCCAAGGAAGTGGAATTTCCGGACATCCCCATAGAGGTCTTTGACTGGGGGCTGGATGTGAATCTGAAGGGCGCATTCTATTTTGACCACGCAGTAATGAAGCAGATGCGTGCACAGAAAAGCGGTCTGATCGTCAATATTGGTTCCATCACCGGTGCGGAAGGTACTTCCAAGGGTATGGATTATGCTACCTCTAAGGCTGGCCTTATGTACGGACTGACCAAATCCCTTGCCCAGTACGGTGCGCAGTATGGTGTGCGGTGTGTCTGTGTTTCCCCCGGACCTGTGCTGACCCGTGCATCCATGGCAAAAATGAAGACACTCCTGGGCAGAGCTGCCGAGCCGCAGGAGATCGTGGATCTGATCCTGTTTATTGCTTCGGAAAAGGGGCAATTCATTAACGGTGAAAACATTATGATCGACGGCGGCAGAAATGCTATGACGAGGGTGCAGTAATGAAGCCTACATTTTTGACTTATGAAAAACCGCTGCTGACTACCATATTACAGTGCCGGACACCGGAGGTTGCCAAGTATCGTATTGGAAAGGCTTTGGAATTGGGCACAGATGCTTTTGGCTTGCAGACGGAAAGCTTGCTGCCGGAGTACCGCAATGAGGTGACCATCCGTGACATCTTTGACGCAATGGGCGGAAAACCCATCTATGCCACCCGCTATCGCCCGGATAAGACTGTGGACACAGAGGATGAAATGTTGGGCGAAGCAATCCTTTCTTTGGCAGACTGGGGTGCCACATTGTGTGATGTGATGGGCGATCTTTATTGTAAAGATCCCGATGAGCTGACAATGGATAGAACTGCGGTGAAAAAGCAGCAAGCACTGATCGAGTGCATCCATAACAAAGGGGCAGAGGTGCTGATGTCCTCCCACCTGTACCGGTACGCACCGGCAGAACGGGTGTTGGAGATCGGTCTGGAGCAACAGCGCAGAGGTGCAGATGTGGTGAAGATCGTCACAAAGGCAGACGATGATACCCAGCTTTTGGACAGCCTCCGTGCGATCACCCTTTTGAAAGAAAATCTTTCTATCCCGTTTCTGTTTTTGGCAGGGGGAAGCCGCAACGGTCTCGTTCGCCGTATCGGTCCCAACTTAGGCTGCTGTATGTATCTGTGTGTGTATGAACACGATGAGTATTCTACAAAGGCACAGCCTTTGCTTACTAAGATAAAGGCAATACGAGATAATATGGAGTGGTGAAAATGAAAGCAATACTGATTAACGATGATCGCTCCCTGCGTTGGGCGGATGTTCCCAACCCGGTTTGCGGGCCGGAGGACTGCCTTATAAAGATCGAAGCTGCCGGCGTGAATCGTGCAGATCTGCTGCAGCGGGAAGGCGGCTATCCGCCACCTCCCGGTTGCCCCGATTGGATGGGTTTGGAAATTGCCGGCACCATCACAGCGGTAGGGGAGCAGGCAAAAAAGTGCTCCTGCTGGAAGGTGGGAGATAAGGTTTGTGCATTGCTGGGTGGCGGCGGCTATGCCCAGTATGCCAATGTGAAATACGATATGCTAATGCCCATTCCAGAAGGCTGCACCGTTACAGAAGCGGCGGCACTGCCGGAGGCATTTGCTACCGCCTATCTGAATCTGTTTTACGAAGCCAAAGCAAAAGCAGGGGAGACACTGTTGATTACTGGCGGAAACAGCGGACTTGCCAGCGTGGTCATCCCTATGGCGAAAGCCTTTGGACTCTATACCGTTACCACTGTGCGCAGTGCTGAAAAGGCGGAAGCCATCCGGGGATTGGGTGCGGATGTGATCGTGAATACAGCAAAGACCCCCTTGGAGGAGGCACTCTCTCAGCTGCAGGCACAAGGTCACGGTGTGGACATTGCCATTGACTGCGTAGGCGGTGAGAATATGGGAAAATACTTGCACTGTTTGAATTATGCTGCTCGCTGGATCGTAATTGCAGCACTGGCTGGTGCGGATACCCACATCGATCTGAAAAATATCTATGTGCGCAATGTGCGTATTATTGGTAGCACTTTGCGCTCCCGTACACCTGAAATTAAAGCAAAGCTGCTTGCGGAGCTGACGGAAAAGGTGTGGCCCAAGGTGGAGGCAGGGGAGATCCGTCCCACTATCTTTAAGACCCTTCCCATTACAGCAGCAGATGATGCCCATCAAATGCTGTATAAGAGCCAAAGTGTGGGTAAGATCATATTGACTGTAGAATAATACCAAAGAGGGCGGACGACAATCCGCCCTCTTCATTTTTTTAATCGAAATATAATGAATTTTGCGGTAAATATATAAAAAATAAATATTTTCCATAAATATCCTTGCTTTTTTTATGTGGTTGTACTAAAATATAAATATGTCATTTATGAAGGGAGAAACAATGATGAAGAGACTCTTATCGCTGCTCTGTGTCCTTACGATGGTGTTGGGTATGATTTCTGTACCCGCCTTTGCAACGGAGGCAGAAACACTGCAGGACAAGGTGAACGATTACACCTCCGGTGTGATCACCTTGACTGAAAATGCGGAAAAACTGACGGTCAATGCCAATACATACATTGATCTGAACGGTTATTCCATTGACGGTATCGCTGTGGCTGATGGCGTTACCTTGTACGTAAGCGACAGCCAGACCGATGACTACACTGTTGCCGACGGCAACTACGGTACGGTTATCGGTGCTGATGGCGCTGTGGAAGCGATGGAAGGCTATGTTGCCGTGGAAGAAAACGGTGCGCTGTCTTTCCACCGTGTGGATCTGACCATCAAGTCTATGAGCTTCCGTCCCGGTGAAGCCGGTGTGTACTACACCAGTAGTTTTGCCGCAGACGAAATCGTGGCTGCTCAGGTGGAGTCTTATGGCGTGGCTCTGAGCGTGGCTGCTGAGCCCACTGCTGAGAACCTGGAAACACTTTGCGGCTACTCTGCTCTGTATGATTTTGGCGCAGGTGAAAAGAGCGGAACACTGCTTACCGGAATTATGGATGTCCAAAACGATGCAGAAACAAATGCCGCATATGCTGCAATGGATATTTACGGCAGAGCCTATATCAAAACTGCCGAGGGTTATGCCTTTGGCACGGTGGCAGTGCGCAACCTGCAGCAGCAGGTGGAAGCCATTGATGCCATCCTGGGCGATCTGAATGACACGCAGAAGGCTGGCATTACCGCTTTCTATAACACCTACAAGGAAGCTATGGCTGACTGGAACATTCCCAACCTCCGTGGCAATCAGCTGGGTGATACTGTGATCACGATCCCTGTGCAGACTGAAGATGGTGTTGTTACCGAGACTGTTACGGTTGAGCAGGACGGTATGTCCATCACCATCCCCTTCGGTGTGTTGGTGGAAGCAGCGCAGCTGAAGCTGACCGTTACCAAGCTGGATGCTTCCGAAAGTGACATCGAGGCAGGAGAGGGTCAGACACTGATGCCCTTTGATGTCCACGTGGAGGGTGTCTCTGTCGAGAACACCGTTCCTCTGACGGTCTACTTGGGAAAGGTGATGCCCGAAAATCTGAATATGGGCAACTACAGCATCTACCACGTTGAGGCTGACGGCACGAAGGAAATGTCTCTTGTTGCCAACGAAGAGGATTTTGCTGCCCATAACCAGTACAAGTATACCCTGGATGGCGAGCTGACTCTGCATATGGCGACTTTCTCTGTGGTTGCTGCAGTGACGGAAGATGCCAATGCTTGGAACGGCAGCCGCGACTATACCTGGTATGATGCAGAAGCTGAGGAGCTGTACATCCGCAACGCTGACCAGCTGGCTGGCTTCGGTGCTATTGTGGGCGGTATGGACGGTCAAACACAGGATTCCTTTGAGAACAAGACTGTGAAGCTGCTCTCTGACATTAGCATCGGCGATCTGGATGGCGACAATATGTTGGTCTTCTATCCTATCGGCTATTACAACAACACCGGCAGTTATGAAAAGCGGTCCGGTAATGTTGGCCCTGATGGTGCGGCAGTTGTTAGCGGCTACAGAAACTTTGAGGGCACTTTCAACGGCAACGGTCACACCATCTCTGATTTCTATCAGAATACATGGGAGATGTTTGGTGACTACAATGATGGTTACTCCGGCACGCCCAACCACAGCCGTGACGGTATGGGCCTGTTCGGCAGAATTTACGGCGGTACAGTCAAGAATCTGAATGTTGCGAATTTCAGCAGTGACGGTGAGTTCGCTACTACAGGTACCATTGCTGCTTATGCTGACTGCGCAGCTACTTTTGAGAATATTGCTATTTTTGAATGTAACCCCCGTGTTTACAATATCGGCAACGGCGGTATCGTAGGTTGTGTCGGCTGGTACACAAAGGATGTTGTCGATACCCCTGTTAGCTTTAAGAATATTACCGTTGATAACTCCAACAAGATCTCCGCTCTGTGGGGCAGCTGGGACGTTGCCTGCGGTGGCCTGGTTGGTCAGTACTATCCCACCAGCGGTCAGAGCAGTGCAAACTATCCTGTAAACGCCGGCGTACACTTTGAATACTGCCACGCTACGGCACAGATCGACGTTTATAACGATGTTTGCGCAAACTATCAATATTATGCATACCGCTACTCCGGTATGATGATCGGTTCCATTCGGGAGAATATTACCGTCGATGGATATGTATATCCCAAGATGGACGGCATCACCGCTACCGGATGTACGGTTCACTTCGGTGACTGGAACGACTATTACTACTGCGAGCTGGTGGATAACTCTCTTGCTTCCTACACCCACGACCATCAGATGAGCCGTTTGGTTCAGGTGGCAGCGGTTAATGGTACTACCATTACACCGCTTGAAGGTGAACCTTTTGAAGTGCCTGCTTCCGGAAGAGCCAACTATGTTGTGGTAAAGCAGAGCGATGAAAACGGCTTTATCCACGGTGACGGTGACGAGTACGCTGAGTGCTACCACTTCCTGAACGGTGAGGTTTGGACCCACGATATGGGCGGCTATGAGACCACCGATATCGATGGCGATGGCGTTGTGGACAGCAATGTGCTGAAGGAAGATAAGCAGCACATCTACCGTGAGTTTAATCAGCTCTTCACCGGCTACGGCTGGGGTGTCACCAGCAAGGGTCTGACGGATGTGCAGGAGCTGGGTCTGGATGTTACAGTTCTTGACAGACTGCCTGCGTCCACGGTTAAGTTTAACGATATTCTGGATAAGACCTTGGCGCAGGATAAGGAAAATCTTGTGATCGCAGAAAACACCGTGCTGACTGCCGGTCAGATCTTTGAGGCAGCGGCTACGGATATTCAAGGCAACAAGGTCCAGGTGTTCGTATCTCCTGCTGACGAAAACAGTACTGTGGAGGCTACTTCCTTCACAAGCACGGCAGCTGACTGGACCACCGGAACGCTGCAATTCAAGGGCCGCGGCAAGGCAACCATCACCATTACCGACTACTACTTCTGCGAGCCTACCGTAATTACCGTCACCGTCGGCAGCGTAAAAGAAGCCGCTGAGGCTATGGCGCTTACCGGAAACGGTACAATTGAGGCAGTCTGTCCTGTTTGTGGCACCGAGGAGCAGTGGACAGAGCTGAATAAACTCACCAGTATTACAAGCATCGAGACCGGCGGTCACTACTACCTGTCTGAAAGTGTAGAAAATACCACATTTTATGGCTTCTATGCCGATGCTTGTGTGCATCTGAATGGTAAGAACATCACAAGTACTGAGCGCGCAATTTATGTGGATGCAACCGGCACAACTCTGTCGACACTGAATATTATGGGTAAGGGCGTTGTTACCGGCGGCGGTGTTGACCACGCAACAATTCCTAAGGGTACGATTGACATTGGTGGTTCCGTCAACTTCTACGGTGGTACTTATGTAGCTAACGGAAACAACCCCACAATAACATCTCGCGGTTATACGGGTCGCTCTGTTGTCAACATTTATGACGGTGCTGAATTTACCGGTGCGAATGCAAACCTGTTGGTTGCTTCTGGCGGCGTCAATGTATACGGTGGTAAGTTCACCTCCGGTACTTCTAAGGTTGATGGTGCACTTGTCAACGCTCTGAACATTTACGGCGGTGAATTCTCCAATAACGGTCAGGTCCTTAACGCATCCGGTGCTAAGGGTGTCTTGAATATTGCAGGCGGTACCTTTGACGGTGCTGTTTCGGTTGCTGCAGATTTCGGTACATTTACAGTTTCCGGTGAGCCTGTGATCTCTACGCTTGATCTCTCGTCCGGAAAACTGGCTACCTTCCAGAATCTGACCGGTGATGCAAAGATCGGTGTGAATGCTGTCGGTGCTTTCACTGAGCAGTTCAGCAAGGCTAAGGATTATCTGGATGCTGGTTATATCGTGCCTGCCAACTCCGGTGTTGTGATCACTGAAGAAGACGGTGTCCTGTATGCTGAAGTCGAAAAGGTTTACTGTGAACACTGCGATCAGATGGTAGAGTGGAAGACCTGGGGCGGTCACAGCAGTCCTGTTTCCGGCCACTACTTCCTGTCTGATAGTATTGATCAGACGGCGCAGCTCAGCATTGTTGCCGATACCGATGTTGTGCTGGATCTGCGGGGCAATACCTTGAATATCATCGGTGTTCGTGGTTTCCTTGTCCGTGGTCAGTTCTCTGTCGTGGATACTGCGGATGGCGGTCAGATCATCGCCACCGGTAACACCTCTGAAAATGCACACGGCGGTCTGCTGTACGCTCAGAACTCTGCTACTACAACCGGTGCTACCTTTAACCTGTACAGCGGTACCTTGAAAATGGCTGACGAGCATGCTGTTACAAACAGAGGCGGCTTGATCCAGCTGACTACCGGTGCTGTTATGAATATGTACGGTGGTATCATTGAAGGCGGTGAGACCTCTGAATGGGGCGGCAACGTCGGAGTCGGAAGCGGAGATTCCACCTTCAATATGTACGGTGGTGAGATCCGTAACGGTAAGGCTCCTGCTGGTGCCGATGTCTTCGTGCTGGGTACATTCAATATGAACGGCGGTACTGTTACCGGAGTTGTGTCTGTTGATGCTGCGGCAACTGCTGCAACCTTTGTAAACGGTGTTAAGATCAGTCAGCTGCAGATTGCCGAGGGCAAGCTGGTGGATGTCAGCGGCTTGACTACCGGTGCTGAAATCGGTGTTGTTGGCAACGGCGTGTTCACCAAGCCTTTGACCAATGCGAACAATTATCTGACTTACTTCACCAACAAGGAGTACATCTTTGTTGAGAATGATGCTTTGACAATTAAGGATCCTATTGAGATCGCTAACTCTGTGCATACTGCAGCTGAGCAGATGACCGATGACGGTGTCTTCAATCAAGGCGGCACAGTCACTGCGGTCTGTCCCGTCTGCGGCACTGAAGAGCAATGGGAAGACTTGGCACAGGTTACACCCTCTACATTGAAAACGGATAAGCATTATTATCTGTCTAAGGATGTTAATGCTACTGCACTGTATAACTTCACTTCCAATGCCTGCTTGCACCTGAATGGTCACAATATGACCAGCACAGTTCGCACTCTGTATGTTGAAGGTATTTACGACCAAAAAACAAAGGTTTACACAATCTATACCCTGAATATTATGGGTAAGGGCGTTGTTACCGGCGGCGGTGTTGACCACGCAACAATTCCTATGGGTACGATTGATATTGGTGGTAATGTGAATCTCTACGGTGGTACTATTGTAGCAAGTGGTAATAATCCTGCACTGTGTGCCCGTGGCTTTAACGGTCAGTCTGCGGTTAACATTTACGATGGTGCTGAAATTGTTGCTCCCAACATTAGCATTTTTGTTAACAGTCAGGCTGTGAACATGTACGGTGGTAAGGTTACTTCCGGTATCGTTAAGCTTCCCGGTACTTCCGGCAGTTCCTTCAATGTTTATGGCGGCACAATCTCCAATAGCAATGAAGGTCAGAATGCAATTGAAGCTGCCGGTGCAAAGGCTGCGCTTGATATTGCAGGCGGTGTAATTACCGGCAAAGTAAGTGTTGCTTCCGATCTGAATGCTGTGACGGTTTCCGGTGTGCCTGTAATCCTTGATCTCGATCTGACCAGTGGCAAGAAGCTCACCATCGGCGAACTGGATGGCGGTGATATTCGTGTTACTGCAGACGGTGCATTTACAGATACGCTGACAAATGCTGCTGAAATTGCTCCTTTCTTCACTGCGGTAGACGCAGCGAAGGAGGTTGCAGCTGACAATGGTGTTCTGATTGTTCGGGAATCCGCTATGGCTAAGGGCAATAAGGTCCACGAGCTTGCAGAGAAGATGACCACTGACGGCATCTTCTCTGCCGGCGGCGACATTGTAGCAAACTGTCCCGTTTGTGAGACTGAAGTTACCTGGAAAGAGTTAAATGCAGTTAGCGGAAATGCGCTTGCAAGTGGCCACTATTACCTGTCAGGTGATTTACAGCGCACGACCCACTTTAGTGTTACCGGAGAAGGCAATAAGGTCTGCCTGCATCTGAACGGTAATGATATTACCAGCTCCCTGCGTTCTTTCTATATTGAGTATGCAACACTGAATATTATGGGTGAGGGTATTGTCACCGGTGGTCACTCTAATGCCAATAATGCTCACCTTGCAAGTAATGTTGATGCTTCTGGTAATGTGAATCTGTTTGGTGGCACCTATAAGGCAACAACCGATAAACCCATTGTTTCCTCCAGAAGCAATAAGGATAATGTTGTTACTATGTATACTGGTGCCTCTATTCTGCGAGATGCATCTGCCCCCGGTTTGAATGTGCAGGTCATTGACCACGGTGATTTTATAATGTACGGTGGCGTGATCAGTGGTGCTTCCAGAAGCGGCGTGGATGGCGGTGCTAATGTGTTTGTTTATTCCAGAAACGCATATTCAACGGTATTTACAATGTACGGCGGTGTCATCGAGAACGGCACTGCGGACAAGGGCGGTAATATTTATGCATCCGGTACAAATGCAACCGTGAATATTTGCGGCGGTACCATTCGCAATGGTGATGTTTATGCTGAATCCGGTATTAAGAGCCTGACGGTTTCCGGTATGCCTGTGATTTCTGAACTGGATCTCACTGCTGGTGCAACATTGACGGTGGAGACTCTGGAATCTGGTGCGGACATCACCGTTAAGGCGGCAGATGGCGTATTCTCCAATGCGCTTGCAGAGGGTGTTGCACAGAGCTATATCGACAACCAGTATATCAAGCTGCATGAGAGCATTGCAGACAAGGTTCTTGAAGTCAATGAAACCGGTGCGATCGCGGTAGTGGCTGCTCCTGTTGTGGAAGAACCCGAGATCGGTGACGGCACGGAAAACGGTGACGAAACCACCGAAACTACCGAACCCGAAGCATAAAACCCGATATAACCCAAAGCGGGGCACCGATCCGGTGCCCCGCTTCTGCTATAAAAAGCCTCCCTTCCACGAAGGGAGGCTGAAACATTTATGCAGGAATATTACGCAACGCACACAGTGCCGTCTTCTTTGATGGTGATGGACATACCGTCCTTCACATATTCCAGAAATTCCTCACCCAGGCTGTCCACAACGGGCATCTTCACATCCGCCAGCCATACGGATGCCAGGATCGAGCCTGCGGCGGCAAGGGAATCGATGGGCTTGCTAAACAGCATACAGGCAGGCTGACGCTCCATCGCACAGGCGCAGTACAGCACCAGACCACCGGTGGTAGAGCCGATGGTCTGGGGCAGGCAAAGGGCCTTGCCCAGCATCTGCTTACCGTACAGGTCGGGGTTGTTCTGATCGCCGCAGGTTGCGGTCTTGTCACCAAACTGCAAAGCCTTCTGGAAGGAGGCAAGGGTGTTGAGTCCACCGTGGGAAACCAGTGCCTCTGCAGTCACAGTGCCGGGGGCAACGATACGGCCTTTAAATTCCTTCATATCCCTTATGCTCCTTTCGTGATCTTGGCAAGAATTTCTTCTTCTTTGCAAAATCTTGCGGTGGTGTAGGTGCGCAGCTTGTTGGAGCAGGTGATCACCGGCATAGAGCCGCACAGGGGGTTGTTCATATACATCAGAGGGCAGATGTAGGAGAGGATCACGCCGGTGGCTTTCAGCCTTGCGGCGTACTCGGTCTTTTCAAAAGCTTCCTTCACCGCGGGGGCGGTGGTGAATACTGTGGGGATGCAGACCTTCTTTTTGCCACTCTCCTTCAGAGCATTTTCCACATTCTCTGTCCAGTTGATCAGCTGCTGCAGGCTCAGATGGGGACAGCCTACAAAGCACAGCTTAGGCTTTGCGTCCCGATTTTTCCAAATCACAGGGTACTCGTCCTGCACTCTCTGTAATTCCGCATCGTCGATGACATAGACCTTAGCACCCTCAGCAATAAGACCTGCGCCCTGTGCCTTGGCTTCGGGGGTCAGGTTTTCAATGTGGTACAGACCAACCGCACCGTTGGAGGCGGTGGCAGCACCGAAGTCCTTCAGATAGGCGCAATTCTCGTCGTTAAGCTCGTCACCGATCCACTGGGAAAGACCGGTAATATAGGGGACATCTTCCATTACCCTCATACCGATGGCGGAACCCAACAGCTGTGCCTCCGGCTTCTTGGTGGTCTCCACCTTAATGATCCAGGTGGCTTTTCTTCCTTCGTCGGTGAGCAGACCGAAGTTAGGCACGAAACCGGCAATAGAGCCCATAATGTCCATAATACCGGAGTTGCGGTTACACCGCGCACCCAGCACAGAGTTGGCATACACCACGGCGGAGGACTCTGCCCAGCTGAGTACATCGCCCATCTTGGGCTTGTTGCCCACCTGATCCAGATAACAAGCGCAGGTGAAGGCGTTGTCGTTCATCAGACCCAGTTCCTTTAGCTGCTTCTCATAGCTGTCCTGTGTAGCGTACATAATCTTGTTGAAGATGATGTTCTGCAAAAGGTTCGCAGGCACATTTTTGTCCACGGGACGGGGATCAACAGAGAACTGCTGTGAAGATACAGCACCGGCGTCGATCAGCTGCTGCATCAGGTCAAAAACAGGCTTCATCATTTTCAGACCAAAGGAGGTCACAAGATGGTTATACTCAGAAGTCACAGGCACCAGTTTGTCAGCACCGAAGGTCTCGCCGTACATTACCAGAGTTTTCATAACTTTGGCGTGTACTTCACCTTTGGCACCGTTGAGGATCGCCTGTTGTTCATCGGTTAAGAACATAATCGTACCCCTCCTTCATCAAAGCTTCATACAAACATCCCACGCCTGCCAAATGACGGTGCGCAGGTTACCCACCTTGCAGGCATCGCCGATGACATGGACGTGCTTGCTCTTGGGGGCAATAGGATCGGGCTTGTAGCCCACAGACAGGATCACGCTGTCGCACTTCAATTGCTGCGTGTTGCCTTCTTTATCCCGGATGGTCACGTGGAAATCGCCGATCTCTGTAACACCTGTCTCCAGATACACAGGCACGTTGTTTGCCTTGAAGAAGTCTCGCAGGAAGCTGGTGTTGGCAAGGCAGATGCCGGGGGTGCAGATCAGATCGTCCATCATTTCCACAATGGTAGGCTTCTTGCCCTGCAGGAACAGTTCGTAAGCAATCTCACAGCCGGTGAGACCGCCGCCGATGATCACCACGTTGTCACCCACAGTGCGCTCGCCCAGCAGGAAATCCACAGCTTGTGCCGCACGACCGACACCGGGTACGGGAATGCGGTTTGCCTTTGCGCCGGTGGCAACGATGATCTCATCTGCTTCCAGTGCAGAAACGTCCTTGATCTCGGTATTCAGCTGCACCTCAATCTGAGGATACTTTGTCAATTCACGGCGATACCAGGCGATGAGATCCCGGTCTTTTTCTTTAAAGGAGGGAGCGGCAGCGGCAATGAACACACCGCCCAGACTGCCTGTCTTTTCGTACAAGGTCACTGTGTGACCGCGCTTGGCGCAGACCAAAGCGGCTTCCATACCGCCAATACCACCGCCGATAATGGCGATTTTTTTAGGTGTTTCCGCAGGTGCAATATAGTGCTTTGTGGACTGCATTGTTTCGGCGTTGACAGCACAGCGGGCAAGACCCATGGTATCCTTCAGATCCTGCGTATTGTAGTGTCCCCTGGAGGAGGAGAAGTTGAAGCAGCCGCTGTGACAGCAAATGCAGGGTTTAATGTCTTCTAAACGATCCTCGATCAGCTTGGTGACCCAGGCAGGATCCGCAAGGAATTGACGAGCGACGCCCATACCGTCAATGCGGCCCTCGGCAATGGCTTTGGCAGCGTCCTCAGGCTCCATACGGCCTGCGCACACCACGGGAATGTCTACAAACTGCTTGATGTGTGCCACATCCTCCAGGTTGCAGTTCTGAGGCATATACATAGGCGGATGTGCCCAGTACCAGCTGTCATAGGTGCCGTTGTCGGCGTTGAGCATATCGTAACCGGCATCCTGCAGATACTTGGCAGCACGCTCGGATTCCTCCATAGTGCGGCCCATTTCGGGAGCGTCATCACCGGGGACGATGCCCTCGGCAAAGCCCTTGAGCTTGCTTTCCACACTGTAACGCAGGGAGACGGGGAAATCCTTCCCGCAGGCTTCCTTGATGGCAGCCACCACTTCCGCGGCAAAACGGTAGCGGTTTTCGAAACTGCCGCCGTAGTTGTCGGTGCGCTTGTTAAAAAATTCAATGGCAAACTGATCCAGCAGATAACCTTCGTGGACTGCGTGGACCTCAACACCATCCACACCGGCATCCATACAAAGCTTTGCGGTCTTGGCAAAGGCTTCGATGATCTCGTGGATCTGCTCCACAGTGATCTCCGGGCATTCAATGTCCGGTGCCCAGCGGGCAGGCTGGGGGGAGGGAGAAGCCAGTTCGTGGGAGGTATCCAGAATGGGCTTTAGAAGGGCACGGGTGAACTTGTTCTTGTGCAGAGGTCCTACCAGCTCGGTGATGGCCCAGCTTCTGCCCATACCGGCAGTCAGCTGAATAAAGACCTTGGCACCGGTCTTGTGGATCTCGTCCATAAATTCCTTCAGATCGTCAAACATTTTGGGATTCTGCCACAGCCATTTGCCCCAGAAGGTGTCACGCAGCGGCGCAATGCCGGGGATGATCAGACCCACATTGTTCTGCGCCCGTTCCAGAAACAGCTTGGCAGCCTCCTTGTCAAATTTGCAGCCGGTGAGTTCAAACCAGCCGAACAGGGAAGTGCCGCCCATAGGACACATTACAATGCGGTTTTTGATCTCCACATTGCCGATCTTCCACGGGGTAAATAAGGCTTCATATTTTTGATCCATAGAAAGCAGCTCCTTTTAAACTATTTGCGGCAGCGCCGCACCAATCACACTAATTATACTAAAACTGTCGAATCCTGTCAATAGTTGTTGAATGTTCAACGATGGATGGCGCTGCTTTGTAAGTGTTGTTGTGTTTCTCCACGGATTGGTATGTTATATTCCTTAGTCAATTCCTTATAATGACGAAAATTCACCGCAGAATTGAAAAATGCTTGTGGTTTTGGGGGATTTATGCTATAATATACAATGCGAAATTATGGAATAAGGAGAGCTGCATATGAAAAAAAGAATTCTGTCCTTTCTGTGTGCAGTTGCCATCCTGATGGGTATGGTAACCGTGCCTGCGTTCGCAGCGGTAGAGCCTGCTGCTATCAACGGCGCACAGGAATACGACACCTTGCAGGCGGCGGTAGATGCTTACCGTTCCGGCATAATCACCCTGGAGCAAGATGCTTCTGCCATCACCGTGGCAAAGGATGTGTATCTGGATCTGAACGGTCATACCGTAGCCGGTGTTACCGTTACCGGCGGTACACTGTTTGTCCGTGATGCAAAGACTGACGACTATACTGTAGCGGACGGTGTGTACGGTAAGGTGACCGGTGTCAGCGGTGCTGTGCAGGCTGCCGACGGCTATTTGCAGATCGCGCAGGAGGGGGAGCTTTCCTTCCACCGTGTGGATCTGAAGCTGAACGGTATGGCTCTGCGTCCCGGCAATGCCGGTGTGTACTACACCAGCCTGTTTGCCGGTGATGAAATGGTGGCACAGCAGGTGGAGACCTTCGGCGTTGCTCTGAGTGTTTCCGCAGAGCCCACGGGAAAGAATATGGACACCCTGTGTGCGTATTCTGCCTTCACCGGCTTTGTGGGCGGTAAGACCGGCAATCAGACTGCCAACGGCACGCTGCTCACCGGCATTATGAAGCCCACCAATTCCGACGGAAAGAATACCTGGTATGCTGGTATGAATGTCTACGGCAGAGCCTACGTAAAGACTGCTGACGGTTACATCTTCGGCGACTGTGTTGCCCGTAACCTGATCCAGCAGGTGGAGGCCATCGATACTGCGTGGGCTTCCCTGAGCGCTGTGCAGAAGGGCAGCCTTCTGGCAATGTACGAAACCTATGAGAGCGTAATGACCCTTTGGAATGTTCCCAATTTGAAGAACGCTTTCGAGAACCCCGGCAGCGAGGAACCCGACGGCGATACTGTAATCGTATTGCCCATTCCTGTGAAAATTTCTGATGGTAAGGTTGCGGAGGATGCTACGATTACCAAGGATGGCTACAGTGTTACTGTGCCCGCAGGCGTTCAGCTTGCCACGGATGAAACAGAGCTGACCTTGGTCATCACCGTGAAGGATTCCTCCGACAGCGGCGTGACCCTGGAGGAGAATCAGGTGCTGCTGCCTCTGGATGTCCACGTGGAGGGTGTTTCCGAAACCAACACCGTGCCTCTGACCATCCATCTTGGCAAGCAGCTGCCCGAGAACCTGAACCTGGGTAACTATGGCGCTTACCACGTGGAGAACGGCAACGCCAACGAGATGGCACTGATTCCTATGGATGCCCTCTTCACTGCCCATAACCAGTATAAGTATACGCTGGACGGCGAGATCATTCTCCATATTGCAACCTTCTCCGAGATCGCTCTGACCGCCGACACCGAGGCAAAATGGGAAGGCGAGGTGGATCATAGCTGGTACACAAAGAATCCCAAAGCAACTGAGTTTGAGATCCGCAATGCTGACCAGCTTTGGTCCTTCAGCCAGATCGTCGGTGGTATGGCAAAGGATGACGAAGGCAACGCGATTGCACAGGACAGCTTTAAAGGTAAGACTGTTAAACTGCTCTCTGACATCGACCTGAACGATGCAGAGAAGAACAATCAGTCCTGGATATTCTATCCCATTGGCTACTGGAACAATCAGTATACTTATGAGAATTTCAGAGGCGTTGCCGATGTTTCCAGCGGTTTCTACAGCTTTAACGGAACCTTTGACGGCAACGGCAACACCATTTCCGACTTCTATCAGAACACCTGGGAAATGGTGGGCGATTACAACGACGGTTATGCCGCCAACTCTAACTACTACCGTGACGGTATGGGCCTGTTTGGCAAGGTCTATGGCGGTACAGTCAAGAACTTAACTGTGAGCAACTTCTCTTGCGACAGTGAACACGGCACCAGTGGTGTCATTGCCGCTTATGCAGACTGCGGTGCAATCTTTGAGAACATCGCTATTACCAATTGTAACCCCCGGGTCTATAACATTGGTAACGGCGGTATCGTGGGTTGTTCCGGCTGGTATGCAAAAGAAGCTTCTGAAAATAAGGTCACATTCCGCAATATCACTGTAGACCAGACCAATAAGATCTCTGCTCTGTGGGATGCTACCGGTACTTCCGCCGGCGGCATCTTGGGTCAGTACTATCCTACCAGTGGTCAGAGCAGTGCTGACTATCCTAGGAATCCGGGCATCCACTTTGAGAATTGCCACACGGCTGCCATCATCGAGGTCAATAACGATTGCTGCTCTAATTACCACTACTACTGGTATCGCTACTCCGGTATGCTGATGGGCTCTGTCCGTGCCAATACCAAGGACAGCGGCGGCTACACCATTGCCGATACCACCGGTATTACCGCTGAGGGTTGTACCTATACCTACGGCAACTGGAATGAGTATTGGTACTGCGAGCTGGTTAAGAACACCATCGCATCCTATACCCACGACCATCAGTTTGGTCGCCTGACCAGCATTACCGATCTTTCTGAGATTTCCAATGATAACGGCAAAACCTGGCTGAAGGAAGGCAACTTTGCCCTTCTGAACGAAAACAGAGATTGTGTGGATTGCTACCACATTTTCAAGAACAGTGAAGGCAACCTCTACCGCCATTACCACAATGTGGCAGATGAGACCAACCCCAACATCTATGAAGATTTCGACCTAAACGGTGACGGTCTGCTCAATGACCTGAAGGAAGATCGTCAGCGTTACTTCATTCCCTTTGGTCAGCTCCTTACCGGTGACGGAATGGGCGTCAAGGCCCACTACGAGTTCCCCGGTGTCACCGAGGTGAAGGCCGGCACGGTGAAGTCGGAAGAGAAGTTCAATGTGATCTTTGAGGATGCTACCATTACAACGGAGACTGAGATGTCTGTGGCAGATTTGTTTGCTGTCAAGGACAATGCAAAAGTCAGTGAGCCTAATATCCATATATTTGTTTCTCCGGTAGGCGAGGACAGCACTGTGGAAGCAACCTATGTTTGTGTTACCAATGGTTATATGGAAAATGCATTCGTGTCCTTCCGTGGACAGGGTGCTGCTAAGATCACCATTACTGACTACTACTTCTGCATTCCCACCATTCTCTATGTAACCGTCGGCGAGGCACAACCTGTGGTGAAGTTTGCACCTGTCGAAAATATAACCGTTACTTCCGGCAATACCAAGACTCTGGGCGAACTGTTTACTGCTGTTGAAGGTGTCACTATCGACAGTGTAAAGGTAACAGTCACCGGTGACGGCTTCACCTGCACACCCAACACCACCGACTGGACACAGGGGGTTGTGACTTTTAACAGTGGCATTAAGATACCCACTGAGGTGAACCTTACCATCACCGATAATGACCTGTGTGTAGAATCCACTGTTACCATTACGGTTGAACCTGTTCCCGTTCAGAAATTCGCAGCCATTAAGACTGAGGTCAACGCAGAGCAGACTTACACACTGAGTGAGTTGTTCTCCTATGTGGATAACGGCATTGTTGTTCAAGATACAACTGTTTCTGTATCTGGTGGTGATACTGTCGTCTATACTAAGGCAGATGAATGGGAAAATGCAACTGTTGTGTTTAACAACGTTGGCACAGTAACGCTGACCATTACTGACGACTATTTCTGCGCAGCCACCGAGGTTAAAATTGCGGTTAAACCCATCGACAAGTTTGATTTGGTGTTTGAGAATACCAATGAATACCTCTACCGTGTGGGTAACGCAGATAAGAGTACAGTAGCTCTGAATTTGCTGTTCAAGGCCCTGGACGGTGTTACAGTTAGTAGTGCAAATATTGCTTACGAAACGGTTGTGGGTAATGCAAGTGCAGCCTATACTGCTAAAACACCTTGGACCAGCGGCACCATCCAGTTTTCCGGCACTGGTGTCATAAAGGTGACCATCTCCGCAGCTAACGCTAACCCACTGACCCTGAATTTGGAAGTTGTGGATGCAGTGAATGCTACCTCCGGAATAAGTACAGTCAGAACGGAAAATAATGGTACCGTCAAATCTAATGTGGTTCTGCTGTGCGATATCAGTAGTGGTTTTACTGTTTCCGAGGACTATACTTTCTTTGGCAACGGTTTTACACTGAAGTATACAGGTGACGGTCGCTACTTGAACAATGGCCTGAAGCAAGGAATTGTTACCGTTTCTGATAATGGTACACTTGACAATCTGCGGATTGAAGCAAGCATTTACCCCCGAGCATATATGTATTATGGTAAAACATCGCTTGGTGACTATGTTCAGGATGGTCCAAATGAAGTGGATGGAGACAAAACCAGATACTACTACCAGTTGTCTGCCGTTGTGGCGAAGGGTGATGCAACAGTATCTAACTGTTATATCTATGGCGGTAGAACAAATATCTTCGTCGATACCGGTAATGTTACAATCCAGGATACCGTCCTTGAGTGTGGCGTTGTGGCAAATGTACAAATTCAAAGCACGAGTGATTATACTCTGACACTGGATAGTGTTACAACAATCCAGTACCAGGTCAATGCTACCATAGGCGATACCGCTAAAGTGATGCTTGGCGCAGGTGTTATAGTCGGTCCTGACACCACAACAAACCCAACAATTGTACTCGATGGCCAGTTCAAGCAGTATAACTGGGTTACCGCTGATGATAAAGAAGCTATAAGCGATGCAGTTGCAAAGAAGCTCATCCAAGGAGCGTTGGATGCTACCGACTTTAATCACACCGTAAACGGCAAAACAGCTTCCAATCTTGGCATTATTTATATGAATACGGAAGAGACTCCTGTTGAAAACAACACAGGTTTGCCGTATGCGTTGGCCGAAATTTCTATGGATGGTGCAAAGGGTCGAGCATATTCGCTTCAGGGTGCAACCGACGCACAGATTTACAGCGATTATGCCAATGCAGACCGTTCTACCGTGAATGGTGACTACATTCCCACACTGTATTTTGATCTTGGTGATCAAGCAGATTCCAAAGAAAGCGATGCCGACACCAGATATCTTTACGGCGATAAGAGCGGTGTGTATGCATTGTACCAGGATGGCGAAGATCCGATTTCCCTTGACCTGACAAAGCTGGCTTCCGTATACAAATATAGGGGAATCTTGTGCGATGTAACTGTTTCTTGCGTGAATGCTGCAGGAAATGCTTTAGCTACTAGTAACGGAGTTGTCACATTGACCGATAACGGTGATTACACACTGGTGTTTACTGCACAGGACACAGTGTTCTACGATTACAAGGCTGAAACTGTGAGCAAAACTGTCACTCGAACTTATACAGTTCCGCTGAATCTCGTGGTTAAAGAGGCAAGCATCCAAAATGCAGATGTAACGATTACTAAGACTGCTTTGGACGGCGTGTATACAACCGTTAATCTCACCGACTATAAGCTTCGTATTAACTTCCTTGATGCTATTAGCGTTACGGACTATGATAAATCTGGAAAAGGAACTACAGTTGACTTGAGCAGTAACATTAGTTCTGCAACCCTGACTCCTGCCAGTGTCAATGTGTTCACTACAGCCTCTACCATTACCATCACATATACAGATGGAAGAGTGCTTACGGTGAATTTGAGTAAAATCTCCGGCTCGTCACCCGGTACAAAAACTGCAACTATTAATACGAGTGGTGGTGTTTACTTCATTACGGATGGCGCACTGGATAACAAACCCACGGGAACCAGCAGCCAGAATAAGTGTACAATCACCAGTGTTTCCTTTAAGGGAAATAACGGCTCTGCGATCTCCAATGATACAGATGTAACTGTAACATGGGCATTGGGTAGTAGCGGCGGCACCTGTATCGCAGAGGGTTCCTTGATTACAATGGCTGATGGTAGCAAGAGGGCTGTTGAGAATCTTCGTAAGGGCGATCTGGTAATGGCATTTGACCATATAACCGGGGAGATTGTTAACAAAGAGGTTGTTATTGTTGGTAAGACGTATGCAGATTCTTTCTACCGAAATGTGTTTGTGTTCGATGATGGTACAGAACTAAATGCGATTAACGAGCATGGTATTTACGATATGGATCTTAGGCAGTATGTAAATATCGGTCACGACAATTATCAGGATTACCTCGGACACAGATTTGTTTCCATTGATTCTCAGGGTAATATTGGTGTAAAGCGTCTGGCTGATGTGATTACTACTTGCGAGTCAGGTTATAAGTATGATATCGTCACAAAAGAAACGATGACCTATGTTGTGGAGGATACACTGAGTGTTACGCACGAAGTTGTTATCATTATGAACAGCTTTGAGTTTGGTAATGATCTGTGCTACGATGCAGAAGCAATGCAGGCAGATGTTGAGAAATACGGTCTGTATGCTTATGATGATTTTGCAGAGTATTGCGATCAGGAAACCTTTGAAAAGTACAATATGGCTATGATGAAAATCGGCGTTGGCAAGGGCCTGTATACGAAGGAACACCTTATTCATCTGTTGGTTGACATTGCGCTGAATGATGATGTTCAAATTACTGACTGATTCTTTAAGTGTTTGATAACCTAAAAATCACCGGCGGGGCCTGTATGGGTCTCGCCGGTGTGTTTATAAAGCCTCCCTTCGAGGAAGGGAGGGGGGCGCGTTAGCGGTGGAGGGATTGGCGAAGAACGCGCAGAAGGCGGAGGTGTGGGGAAGTCTGACAGACAATTACAATCCCTCAGTCACGCTGTTCGCGTGCCAGCTCCCTTTCAAAAGGAAGCCTTTGGCGCGGCAGCGGGACAAGCCGGGGAATGCAGATTCTAATTTGTCGTTTTGCTGCATTCAACACTGTAGGGAACGGATACATCCGTTCCACGTGATTTGCAAGGCAAATCACCATTGCCTGCGGCAATGCGGAATGCATTTATGCATTCCCTACAGCGCACTGAATTGTAATTTTCACTTGATTTTCTGCGGGATTTGTATCATAATGTAAAGTGAAAAGTTATGCGGGAAGGGTGATTTTCTTTGAAAAAAAGAATTCTTTCGCTTTTGCTTATGCTGATGGTTCTGCTGGCTGTGGTGACGGTCGCTGCTTACGCAGCCGGGGATGTAACTGTCCTGACAGAGGATATGGAAAATTTGACCGTTGTTACCGACACCTATATCG
The DNA here is from genome assembly GCA_045651005.1 of Faecousia sp. Taxonomy (GTDB): domain Bacteria; phylum Bacillota; class Clostridia; order Oscillospirales; family Oscillospiraceae; genus Faecousia. The sequence goes on along the minus strand of JAZRRS010000019.1, from coordinate 5,838 downwards.
ATCTGAACGGCTTTCATATTGCAGGTGTCACCGTAACTGACGGTGCGACCCTGTATGTTTCTGACAGCCAAACAGCAGACTTCTCCGTAGCTGACGGCGTGTATGGAAAAATCAGCGGTATCACCGGCAGCGTGGAAGCTGCCGAGGGCTACATTGCAGTTACAGAAGGGGAGACTGTGTCCTTTCACCGGGTGGAACTGCTGCTGGACAGCGTGTCCCTGCGTCCCGGGGATGCCGGTATGTATTACACAGGCAGTTTTTCGGGTGACGAACTGGTAGAAAAAAGCGTACGAAGCTTTGGCATTGCCCTGAGCGTGGCAGCGGAGCCCACGGAGTTGAATATGGATGCACTGTGCGAATACTCTGTATTCACAGGCTTTACCGCCGGTACCAACCATGCCACCGGCACATTGCTTTCCGGTATTATGGATGAAAATAACACAGAGGAAGAAAACACCAGCAATGCTTCTATGTCTGTTTACGGCAGAGCTTATATTCTTACACTGGAAGGCTATGTTTTCGGCAGTTGCGTGACCCGTGATCTGCAGACCCAGGTAGAGGCAGTGGATGCGGTCTGGGCGGATCTGAATGAGACGCAGAAGGCTGCAGTGCTGGGGATGTATAAAACCTACAAGCCGGTGATGGAGCAGTGGGATATTCCCAATATCAGAAGCTTTGGAGATGTGGAGCTTACCACCCAATTTGTCAAAAAATTTCAAAAGGATTTTCTGTATCGTGTAGGAAACCTCAATGCGGTGTCTGTAGGCAGCCTTTTTGCTGCTGTGGAGAATGCGACTATTGACGAAGAAAGTGTTACTGTGACGGTGACGACACGCTCCGGCTCTGCTACCGGAACCTATCGTGCCGGCACATCCTGGACGGAGGGCACGCTGTCCTTCTCCGGTATTGGCGTGGTAGAGGTCACTATTTCTGCAGCGGATGCCATCCCCACGACCCTGCAGTTAGAGGTGATAGAAGCGGTCAACAGCACCGGTGCAAAGAGTGCAACCACCGGCAATGTGGTGCTGCTGAACGATACGGGCTTTAGCTCCCTTGAGGTTAAAAACGGCTATACCCTTTATGGCAATGGATTCACAATGACTTGCGGATCTGATGTTCCTGCGCTGGATATGGGCTATGCTTTTGTGAATCTTGAAAATGGGAATATTGATAATGTGCAGATCATCTGCCCTAATTTCTGGTATGCATCTCTCTATAAGGGAAATCTGACCAGCGACTATAATGAAAAACAGGTGGATGGAACAAGGATCAGATACTACAATGCAAGAAGTGCGGTTATGGCATCCGGTAACAATACCATTTGCAATTCTTATATTTCCGGTGGTCGTGCGGCAATCTACTTGACGGCAGGAACAACAGAGCTGGATAACACTACCATCTATGGCGGTGCAGCTGCAAATATTCATGTGCAGGCAGGTGCAAGCGGTCTTGTGATGCGGGATGTGACATTGATTCAAGAGCCCATTCGTGCCACAAGTAGGGACGAGACCATTATGGGTATGGGCGTGGTGTTGATGAGTGCAGACGATATGGATACAGTTCCTCCTGTTACGTTGGAGGGCGAATTGATCCAATATGCCTGGATCGACCGGGAGGATGCCCAATATATTCCGGAGGATACCGCTATGATCGTGGATGAGGTGTTTGCTCAAGAAGACTTTATTCACACGATAGACGGGAAAGAGTCGGTGAATCTGGGCTTTGTGGTAACGCCCTCGGACGACAAGAACACCGGCATGCTGATCGTAAATGACAATAGAACCAATAAAGACACAGCACCGTATCATCAGACGGTTTTGGATATTGTGTTTGTGGGGGATGTGACGATCCTTTCTTACGCCAACGAAAACGGAACAGATCCTGCGTTCCTCACAAAGCCGGAGTATACACCGGCATATAACGCTACGCCCTTGTGTGTTGGCTATACAGATGTAAATGCTGATCGTGTACTCACCAAGGAGTATCACGCTGCAACCAATGTGTGGGAGCATAAGCTGGTGGTGAATCTGGATGCAGGTGACTACAGCTTGGACTTTGCAAAACTGCAGGTTTTGGAGCAGGGAGTGGAGATACCTTATACGGTTACCGATGCAAGCGGCAATGTGGTGGATAAGAGTTTGAAGATTCCGTTGTCAGTGGGCAACACCGGCTATGTGCTTACCACGGAAGATGGAAGAACGGTTTGCTTTGTGGTAGTCGGTACCAGAGAAGAGATCCTTGCACCGAAGCTGGTGGCAAAAAAATATGAGAACGGGTTATGTGTAGCCACAAGCTACGGCGGCACATGGAGTGGTGCTGCACCGGCATTGGAAGGAATTCAGATTCAATACTACAGCGTAGCAGAAGGCAAGTATAAGACCGTTGATCTTTCTGACTGCACTCCGGAAAATTCCGGCCAGCAAAACGGAAGCAATAACACTTGGTCTTATACTGCTGCCAATCGCGATTTTACCTTGGTGCTCACCGGTGGACAGGTTCATAGCAGCAACAATATTTTTGCTATGCCGGTGGTGTGTGATGGGAAACTGTATTTCGTTGCATCCAGCAGCAAGGGCTTGGTAAACACAGGCAATACTGCCAGAACGGTAAAAGTGTCTTATGCGTTCAAGGACAACGCAACCAATGAGACGCTGACTTTCGAACACACCTGGTCTGTGGCAGAGAATAAGGACGAACAGTATCAGTATGGTGATTTCTGCAAAGGAAAACTGACAAAGCTGAAAGGCAGCAGCGGAACGGGTTGCTTTGCGGAAGGAACTATGATCACTTTGGCAGACGGTACACAGAAGGCCATTGAGCAGATCACCTGCGAGGATGTGTTGCTTGCCTGGGACTTCAACACCGGCACTTACGTGTCAACCGTGGCTTCCTTGATAGAATCTCACCGGACGGAACAGTGCGCTGTGATCAATCTGAAGTTTGCTGACGGCACGGCTGTACGGGTCGTTGGGGATCACGGTTTCTTCAATGTTGCGGAAAATAATTTTGTGTTTATTGACCAGGAGAACGTGGGAAGCTATATAGGGCACGAATTCCTTCGGGTTGGCAAGAACGGCACGTATCAGACTGTAAAACTGGTCGGTTATGAGATCACCGTGGAGAATGTGTCGTACTACACCATCCAGACTGCGTTCTACAACAACTGCATTGCCGAGAATATGTTTACCCTGACATCTCCGCCTGAGGGCGTGGATGGCTGGTTTGACTACTTCGAGATCGGCGAGGGTATGAAATATGATGAGGAGCAGATGCAGGCGGATATAGAAAAGTATGGCCTGTACACCTATGAGGATTTTGCTGAATATGTGACCTATGAGCAATTTCTTGCTTTCAATGGCCCGTATCTGAAGGTCTTGGTTGGCCGGGGTGTCTTGACTTATGAGGATATCCTCGTGCTGATTTCAACCTATGTTTCATAAATAAACCACCGGCTCGTCCAAAGGGACGGGCCGGTGTGCTTTTTGTGGGGGATTTTTAACCAAAGATCAGTGTGCCGAAGCGGTCAGGATTATGGAATGCGTGTGGACGGGGAACAACGGGACACCAGCACAGGAAGTGCTGAGGATCGGTGAGTTCACCGCATTTGTAGAAGTTGGCGCGGACGGAGTCTCCCTTTTTGCCCTCAAAACTGGGGAAGAACAACCGCAGGAACCAGAAGGGGACGGTGTAGTTCACAAACCAACCCTTTTCGGTGCGGGTGATCTGGGGGACGATAACGGGGCATTCCTGACAGATCAAGCGGATCAGATCGTTGCAGCTGGAGCCAAAGCCAAAGTACATTGCACCGTTGGGATTCGTTTCAATGTTGAAATAACGCTTATCGCCGGGAATAGGGGAGAGGAAAAACTCCAGGCAGCTGTCCTCGCACACTTCGTCCAAAAGACCTGAGTAAGCAGCACGGACATCCTTTTCCTCTGCTTCCAAACGGACATACAGAGCGTTGTCGTCATAGCACACCTGTGCCCAGGCACGAATATCCACGTCGGGGGTTTCGTAGTGCTCGTCGATCTGCACCACAGGAACGGTGCTCCAGTCGGGCGTGCCTTCGCATCGGGTGATAATATATTCTTTCATAGGGTAGACCTCCTAAGTAGTTTTAAAAGATAATAACACAAAAATTCCATAAACGCAACATATCAAAATCGGATACCGGAAGAGAAGTAACACACCGGATACAATATAATTATGAAGATAAATAGAAAAAACGCAATTGTAGGGGATAAACTTTTAAAATGGCTGAAATGTTCATTGACAAAGGGGAAGAAAAAAGGTATTATATATTGGTATAAATCTGTGCCTGTGGGCACGAAAATATGAACATAACGGAGGGGTAATATGACAGCGATCAAAAACGCAACGCTGGTTATGCGAGATCACCTGATCCCCGAAGCGGTCCTGTTTATGGAGGATGGCGTGATCACCGGTTTCGGTGAAATGAGAAACACACCCATTCCGGATGGTTGCGAAGTCATTGACGCAGAAGGCCTGTATGTTGGCCCTGGTCTGGTGGACATTCATAATCATGCCGGTGGTGGCCATTGGTTCTATGATGAGCCGGAGCTTGCTGCACAGTTTAACCTGCAGCACGGCACTACAAGTGTTCTTGCTACCTTGTATTTCAATATGAACGGTGAGCAGCTGGTAGAGCAGGCAAAATGTGTGCAGGCGGCTATGAAGAAGCCGGAGGGCTGCAACATTGCCGGTTTCTATATGGAAGCACCCTATATGAATCCCAAGTTCGGTGCTGACCGTGAAAACAATCCTTGGAAGGGTCCCATCTGTAAGGATGAGTATCAGCCTGTTATTGACCAGGTAGGCACTGATGCCAAGGTTTGGGTGCTGGCACCTGAGCGTGAAAATATTAAGCAGTTTGTGATGGATGCCCGGAAGAACAACCCCACTGTCCGCTTCTCTGTGGGTCATAGTGAGGCTTCTCCCCAGCAGATCGAGGAACTGATTCCCTATGGTCTGTGCATTGGTACCCACCATACCAACGCCACCGGCGACCTGCCCAAGTATCCGGAATGCCGCGGTGTCTGTGTGGACGAGACGGTGAACTACAACAACAATATCTACGCGGAAATGATCTGTGACAGCCGCGGTATCCACGTAGATCCTTATATGCAGCGACTGATCCGCAAGATCAAGGGTGAGGACAAGCTGGTGCTGATCTCTGACTCTTGTGTATTTGACGGCCCCATCCCCGAAGGCTATGAGGGCGTCACCGATCTGTGCTTCGACTATGAAGGTGAGATCGCCGGCTCTAAGCTGACCCTGGAGGTCGCCTGCCGTAATATGATGAAGCACACCGGCGCTTCCATTGTGGACGTGTTCCGTTATGCTTCTCTGAACCCTGCCAAGGCTGTCGGCTTTGCTGACCGTGGCGAGATTCGCGAAGGACTTCGTGCGGACCTGGTGATCTGCGATCATCAGATGAATATAAAATCCGTAATTCTGAAAGGAGAAGTAAAACTATGAAAGACTTTATTGTCGATCCCGCAACCAAGTTTGACTTCCAGCCTCATGAGTTTGTTCCTTTCAAGGACAAGGAAGTTTGCGAGCGCGTTCGTAAGATGAGCGGCAAGGAACTGGAGGAGCGTGAGCCCTGGTGGCATCCCGAGTTCGATGTTAAGGTTATCATGAACCCCCATCCCATTCTGATTGCTACCCTGTTCTCCCGCCTGAAGGAAGCTGCCGAAAACGGCAAGAAGTTCTCCATGATCCTGGGCAACCCCGAGCCCGACACCTACATCCCCCTGGCTCAGCTGATCAACTACTTCCAGATCGACTGCTCCAAGGTGCATCTGTTTGCCGAGG